>NZ_JBSIUT010000002.1:0-305519 GCF_053654545.1 Helicobacter sp. 23-1048
ATTTAAGTAGAGTTTTTAAGAATCTAGCCGATAAACTTCGCCATATCAAGGATTCTATTAGCGTAACCACATTCGTTGTCATACCACGCCATTACTTTTGCTAGTCCATTTGGTAGGGTGAAAGTCAAATCGCTCGCCACAATGCCACTATACGAATTATCGATAAAATCACTGCTCACACGGAATCTCTCATCGATTTGGAGGATTTTTTTCATTGTGCTTTTGCTTGCGTTTTTGAGTGCGTCATTTATGTCTTTAGCACTTGGATTTTTACGCAACTTCACGCTAAAATCCACCATTGAGACATCAGCCACAGGCACGCGCAAGCTATGCCCGTGTAATTTGTCTTTGAGGTTTGGGAGCACTTTATAGAGGGCTTTTGCTGCGCCTGTGCTTGTGGGGATAATGTTTAGTGCTGCGGTGCGCGCACGCCGTTTGTCGCTTTTATGCGCGTTATCGAGCAGGTTTTGGTCATAAGTGTAGCTGTGAATGGTGCTAAGCACGCCAGATTCTATCCCAAATTCAGAATCTAGCACTTTAGCAATGGGTGCGAGGCAGTTTGTCGTGCAAGAAGCATTAGAGATAATTGGTTCGTTGTTATAGCATTCATCATTCACACCCAGCACAAATGTGGGCGTATCATCAATAGCTGGCGCGGAGATAATGACTTTTTTCACGCCTTTTGCTAAATGTGTTTGCATTGAAGCACAATCTAAAAATTTCCCGCTTGATTCCACCACCACATCAGCACTGCTTAAGTCAAGCTCATTTCTAGGGATATTGCAAAAAAGTGGGATTGTTACATTTTGTATGTGAGGGGAGATTGCTTTAAACTCTAAGATTCCATAATGTTCATCTTTTGGCGTGAAAGTTACACTTTCAAATATGCGTTTATGCACAGAATCATTTTCTAGCAAATATGCGAGCATTTCTCCATTAGCAATATCGTGCAGTGCGACAAACTCGACATCACTGCGCTTAATGCCCTCGCGCACGATACTTCTACCAAGTCGTCCAAGCCCATTTAATGCAATTTTTCGCATTCTTTTATCCTTTTTAGAATCTAAAGGCGATAATTCTAGCACACGATTTGTGTTTTTGATTATTTTAGGCGTTATTTTGGAAATACATTTGCTTACATAACTAATGGAAAAGTAGGCGTTTTAGAATAGCAAAAGAGTATTATTAAGGATTAGTGATGAATTTTTCAAAAATTGGATTTGTGCTTGCCGCACTAGGCAGTAGCATTGGGTTAGGGCATATTTGGAGATTTCCATATATGGCTGGAGAGAATGGTGGTGGAGCGTTTGTAGTGCTTTATCTTATTTTGGCATTAAGCATTGGTGTGGCGATGCTTGTGGTAGAAATGCTCATCGGGCATACAGCGCGTAAAAATGCGATTGATTGCTATCCCGCACTTATGGCAAAAAATTCTCACACAAAAGAGAATCCGCGTTTTGGTTGGTTTGGATTTACCGTCATTGGCGGTCCTTTTATCCTCTCATTTTATGCCATTATTTTGGGTTGGATTTTTTATTATTTAGGACTTGGCTTTAGCGCGTATCCAAGTAGCACGCAAGAGGCAAAAGAAATGTTTGAAGACCTCGCTGTGTATTCGTTTTGGATTCAGAGTGTGTGCTTTAGCGCGATGCTTGCATTTACGGCTTTTGTCGTGGCAAAGGGGATAAAAGATGGCATAGAGCGGTGTAATGTCGTTTTTATGCCATTGCTTTTTGTCATTTTTATTGGATTGCTTGTATATGCTTGCACGATGAGTGGGTTTGCCCAAAGTGCGGAGTTTTTGTTTAGTTTTGATATTACTAAAATCACTCCGCGTGTGTTTATCGAGGCTATGGGGCAGGTATTTTTCTCCCTCTCGCTTGGTGTGGGGACAATGGTTACTTATGCGATTTATACCCAAGAGAAGCAAAATCTACTAAAATCATCTTTGTGGATTGTGTTTAGTGGTATTGTGATTTCACTGATTGCGGGGTTGATGATTTTTGCGTTTTTATATGAGTTTGACGAGAAACCCTCACAAGGCGCAGGACTTATTTTAAAGGCTTTGCCACTTGCCTTTGGTAAAATGAATGCAGAAATCGCTCAAGGTGTCGGGCAAGTGGTGGGTGCGTTGTTTTTTATCGCAGTGATTTTTGCTGGCATTACCTCGACTATCTCTATTTTAGAGCCTTGTGTGGCAGTGGTAAAAGAGAAGTTTAATATCTCACAAAACAAAAGCACTTGGCTTGTTAGTCTTTGTATATGGGCTTTTGGCGAGGTGATTATCTTAAGCTCACAACCAAGTTTGGCTGAGAGTTTTAGTATTTTTGGCAAAAGTCTTTTTGATACTGTGGCGTTTGTCTCTAGCGATTTTATTATGCCAATAGGGGGAATCTTAGCCATTGTATTTGTGGGGTATTGTTTGAAAAAAGAGTTTTTAGCCAAAGCAAGCGAGCATTTTTTCAACAAATGGCAGTTTAGTGTTTGGTTTTTTATCGTGCGGTTTGTCGCACCTATTGTGATTATAGCGATTTTGGTGTGGGAGATTGCCTCACAAATCCCTGCAAGCGATTAGCGTTGAATGAAGCATTTTCTTTGCCAAAAAGATTTTTTAGACAAGCATTATGAGGCATATAACATTAGGAATAATATCAATGAACAAAACCCAGACCCATTGCTTGTGGTGCGAAAATATGAGGGGCATAAACATTTTGCAGAAATTGCCCTTTTTTGTGCGTTGCTCTCCTATGGCAGCGCAAAAGAGATTGTGAAATTTTTGGGGCGAATTGATTTTGCACGCTTAGATTCTCTTACTTTTGTAGAATCTAGCGCGCCAACTTCTTTGTATTATCGCTTTCAAAGCGAGCAAGATATAAGAATGCTCTTTGCGCTATTTGCACGCTTGATTGCTGAGGGAGGGATTAAAAAGATTTTTATGCAGGGATTTCATCAAAGCCAATACACACCACACAGAATTTTAAATGCTATTTATCATAGTATTGATTCTTTGCGCGTGTATGCGCACGATATGGGTGAGATAAGCTATGGAGTGGATTTTGCGTTAGGGAGTGTGCCACAAGATTTGAGCGCAGATTCTATAACGCACGCATTTAATGCTAAGACAAAAAGTCCCTTAAAACGATGGAATATGTTTGCGCGATGGCTAGTGAGAAAGGACAACATTGATTTTGGCATTTGGAATGATGAGATTAGCCCGCGAGAGCTCATTATCCCGCTTGATACTCACACTTTTAGGCTTGGACGAGAGATTGGGTGCATTTCGCGCAAAAGTGCGGATTTGCACTCCGCGTTAGAACTCACTGCATACTTACAAACGCTTTGTAAAGATGACCCCATAAAGTATGATTTCGTGCTTTATCGGCTAGGACAGACACATAGAGCGACTATACAGGAATTATTGTGAATCTACGCTACCTTGATATATTACGCACCAAAAAAGAAGATCACAAGAAATCCCCCGCAAGCGATACGCGCGTAAAGAATCTCCTTGCCTTTTCTGGTGGGGTGGATTCTAGTGCGTTGTTTCACGCACTGCTTGAGCACCAAATCCCCTTTGATATAGCGATTGTAAATTATGCTGTGCGGGCACAATCTAGCGATGAGGTGGCGTATGCCAAAGAACTTGCAAAGACTTATGGCAAGCGAGTTTTTGTCCATAATGCAAAGCACATTTCCTCAAACTTCGAGCATAATGCCCGCACTATCCGCTATGAATTTTTTCACTCTCTTTGTAAAGAGCACCATTATAGCAACCTCATTGTAGCCCATCAGCTTAATGATAGGCTAGAGTGGCTTTTAATGCAGTTGTGTCGTGGGAGTGGGATTTGTGGATTGAGTGGATTTCGTGGTGTGCAAGAGAGTGAAGATTTTTACATTGTGCGTCCAATGTGCGAAATTTCTCGCGATGAAATTGTGGCGTATTTGCACGCACACAATATTAAGTTTTTTACCGATGAGAGCAATGAAGATATGCAATTTACACGCAACTACATTCGCTTGGAGTTTGCCAACAAGCTCCTTGCAAGGCATAAAAGTGGAATCTTGCAAACCTTAGAGATTCTTAACACTCAAGTGCGTGAGTTGTTTATCGCGCCTATGCGCATCACACCAATGCTCTTTGTCGCGCCATTACATAGCGTGAGGGAAATAAATCTCCAAAGCATTGATAGTGCGCTTAAATCTTTGGGTTATGTGATGAGTGTAAAACAACGCAAGGAATTAGTGCGCTTAGATTATCATATAGAGATTTGTAAGACAGGAGAATGCTTTATCGTGGGGAGTAGTAGAGAGTGGATATTTATCACAAAGCGTGCAAGCAAAAAAAAGATAAGTATG
Source organism: Helicobacter sp. 23-1048 (assembly GCF_053654545.1). Classification (NCBI taxonomy): domain Bacteria; kingdom Pseudomonadati; phylum Campylobacterota; class Epsilonproteobacteria; order Campylobacterales; family Helicobacteraceae; genus Helicobacter; species Helicobacter sp. 23-1048. Next base: position 4,357 of record NZ_JBSIUT010000002.1, read on the forward strand.
CCTAAACACATTAAAGAGCAATATCGCGTGAAAAAAATTCCCAAAAACATTCGCCCTGCATTATTTGAAGCAAAAATCTATGACAAGGCATTAGAGCAAATGCTCTTAAAAATACAGAATCTCGCTCGTTAATTAGTTGCTCTTAGCGTTTGGTAGGCTTTTTCTATTTTTTGTAAAAGTGGAGCATTTGTTTCAAGTATTGTTTTTGAGATATTTTTGTTATCGAGCACCGTGCCTTTTGTCTTTTTCAAAACTTCCGCATACGCAGATTCTAACTCTTCATCACTAAAGCCTTCTTGTAAGCCTAAAACCTCTAGGGCTTCTTGTTTGCTTAATTGCTCGCCACCAGTGTATAATGACTCAAATCCGTCATAAATTTTATTAAAGTCGTCATTGTCGATTTCAAAATACGCAGCAATGTCAATAATCATCTCTCTTTCAGCATCGCAAAATTCATTATCCGCATACGCCAGCACAAATAAAAACTCTACAACCTTTAATCGCTTTTTATACTCGCCCTTTGTTTTTTCGTTAAAGTCCATACAAAGCTGTTCTAAATCTCTCGGGTTTGCGTCATTGTAGATTTCCAATAAATTTTCTTTGCTTATTTTGCTAGAATCTTTTGCCATTTCATCAATCATATCTTCCACGAGCACGCATTGTGCTTCGCAAGCGTTTCCATCGGCACGGCAAAATACACCTAAAATCGCACTTAAGATTCCATATTCGCTTTCTTTGGCTTTATTATATGCACGATTTTTTTCATCATCGACAAAGCTCACTCTTGGCATTGGGCTAGGACTTGGTGCCTTTGTGAATTCTTGCGGGTGGAGCGGATTTTTAAGATAATCTTGTAGGGTAATATACAAAAAATACGCGACACCAGCACCAATGAGTAATAAAATAAATTCCATACACTTCCCCCTAAAAATATAAAGTATTTTAGCAAAACCAAATCCACTTTGTATGAAATTTCACGCAAAAAGTGGATTTTTCGCCAATACTTTAAAATTGCAAGTTATCTATTGAGCTTTTTTTCTAGCTCGGCGACAAACTGCCAAGTTTTCACCACAGAATCTGGATTCAGTGAAATCGAGCTAATACCCTCTTTCACAAGGAATTCCGTTACTTCTGGGTAATCACTTGGTGCTTGCCCGCAGATTCCACAATATTTATTGTGCTTTTTGCACGCTTCTATGGCTTTTTTAAACATCACAAACATTGCTGGATTGCGCTCATCAAAGATATGGCTTACTAGCTGTCCATCTCTATCTACGCCTAAAGTCATCTGTGTGAGGTCGTTTGAGCCAATGGAGAATCCATCAAAGAGTTGTAAAAATTCATCGGCTAAAATCACATTCACAGGCAATTCGCACATTACATAAACTTCTAATCCATTGCGCCCAGATTCTAATCCATTACGCCGCATAATCTCAAGCACCTTTTTGCCCTCTTCAGGAGTGCGTAAAAACGGAATCATTACTTTCATATTGCCCAATCCCATTTCATCGCGCACCATTGCTAATGCCTCACATTCCCATTCAAACGCATTGCGATATAAATCAGAGTAATATCTACTCGCCCCGCGGTATCCTAGCATTGGATTTTCTTCTTGCGGTTCGTAATAACTCCCTGCTATCATTCCTCGATATTCATTTGATTTAAAGTCGCTAGTGCGCACGATGACAGGATTTGGGTAAAAGGCTGAGCAAATCATACCAATGCCCTCAGCGATTTTTTTGACAAAGAAGTCTTTGGGGCTTTCATAGCCTGCCATAAGTTTTTCAATCGCTGTTTTTTCTTTGATTTCTTTGCCTTTGCCATTTTGAATATCAAGTAGCGCAAGGGGGTGTGCTTTAATTTGATTTAAAACAATAAGTTCCATTCGTGCCAAGCCAACTCCTGAATTTGGTAAATGAGCGAAACTAAAGGCTTTTTCTGGATTCCCAACATTCATATAAATTTTTGTCTTTGTTTTGCCAAGATTGTCTAACTCAACAACTTCGATTTCGTATTTATACTCCCCAGCATATACATAGCCCTCTTCACCCTCTGCGCAAGAGACTGTAACTTCCATTCCTGTATAAAGTCTATCAGTCGCTCCTGCTGCACCTACGATAGCAGGCACGCCAATTTCACGCGCTACAATCGCTGCGTGGCAAGTGCGCCCGCCACGATTAGTAATCACCGCAGCTGCTTTTTTCATCGCTGGCTCCCAATCAGGGTCAGTATTATCCGTTACGAGAATCTCCCCCTCTTTAAAGGTATTCATATGCTCTAAGTCATTGATAATACGCACTTTTCCAAATCCAATCTTGCCACCAATGGCGCGTCCTGTCAAAAGAACTTCTTTATTTTCATTTGGATTGACAAATTTGAATTTCTCTAAGCGATTGCCACCTTGATTTTTAAGTTTTTGGCTTTGCACAGTCTCAGGTCGCGCTTGAACGATAAAAATCTCGCCACTATCGCCATCTTTTGCCCACTCCATATCCATAGGGCGATATTCACCCGCTTCTTTAGTATAGTGCTCCTCAATCTTTACCGCATAACGCGCAAGGGTTAAAATGTCCTCATCGGTTATGGAAAAAGTGCGAAGTTCCTTTTGTGTTGTTTTGATATTTTTTGTTGGGTGTTCGCTTCCTCGTGGAGCATAGACCATTTTTTGGTGTTTATGCCCTAGTTGTCGTTTGATAATAGGTCGTTTGCCATCTTTTAGTGTTGGTTTAAATACATAAAACTCATCAGGATTGACCGTCCCCCCTACGACATTTTCACCAAGTCCCCAAGATGAGGTAATAAACACAGCATCTTTAAAGCCCGTCTCTGTATCAATGCTAAACATCACCCCAGCGGAAGCCTTATCTGCACGCACCATTTTTTGCACGCCCACAGAAAGAGCGACTTTAAAATGGTCAAATCCTCTTGACGCACGATAGCTCACAGCCCTATCAGTAAATAATGAAGCAAAGCACGACTTAATGTAGTGGATAAGCTCTGCCTTGCCCTTAATGCTGAGATAAGTGTCTTGTTGCCCAGCGAAGCTCGCATCGGGCAAATCTTCTGCTGTGGCACTGCTTCGCACGGCGACATCTGCTTCACGCATATTATACTCATCGCTAAGTTTTTTATATGCAGTGAAAATCTCTTCGCGTAAGTCTTCAGGGAATGGCGTGCCAAAGATAAGCTCGCGGATTTTTTTCGAGCGCGTTTTAAGCACATCGATTTCGGTTACATCTACACCCTTAAGCAAGTCGATGATTTTTTGGCGGATTCCACCAGAATCCAACAGATACCAATACGCCTCACTTGTGATAGCAAAGCCATTTGGCACTTTTATTCCTTCGCTTGCTAATTCTTGAAACATCTCGCCAATACTAGCATTTTTACCACCTACGATAGGCACATCTTTGTTGTTTAGTTCCTTGAAAAACTTAATATACTTCACACTTTCTCCTTGTTGGTTTTTTATTTAATGAATCTTAAAATATTCTAATCAACCAATATTTAAGATTCTATAAATTGTATCATTTTTTGTAACATCGTTATTTTTTTTGAAACACCATTGTTTTATCCTTAATTCTTTATTAAGATTGCATAAGAATCTGCGCAATCCGCTCTGAACTGCCTTGCATCAAATACTCTCTTAGTTTTTTTGATTCTTTTGTATATGTTTCATAGTTAAAATTTTCATAACCTTTTAGGAGGTTTTGCACACTTAAATCATCTTGGATATACTCATTATGCAGTCTTGCTTCGCCTTTGCCAACGGGTTGTCCCAAAGCCGCTTGGTATAAAATGTTTGCCAATCCTACGACATTTAAATGCACAAATGCTCTAACGATATAAAATTCAACCTTGCGCATTGTGTAAGCAAGGCAAAATGGCGCACCCAATAGCGCAGCTTGTAGTGTTGCTGTGCCAGAGCAGATGAAAGCAAACTTACACGATTGCAAATGAAACACCGCATCAAAGCTTACGCTAAAATTTTCAATTTCTTGTCCATAAATTTTATACAGTTCTTGTTTGCTCAGTTTGGCAAAATGAATTGGGAGCACCAGCACTTTTGGGCTATCATTGAGTTTTTGTGAGAGTTCTATAAAGAGCGGGAAAATACGCTTTATTTCGCTTTTGCGACTGCCGGGCATAAATACGATATTCTCGCCACGCGCTTTTATGGACTTTAATGGAAGGGAATCAAGCAATGGATGCCCGACAAATTCTGCACGATTTTCTTTGAGTGCATTAGGATAGAGTGAGAGCTCAAATGGGAGAGTAGCGCAGATTCTATCACAAAACTTCTCAATAGTCTTTGCCCTCCAAGGTTTCCAAGCCCACACTTGAGGGAGAATGTAATACATTATTTCAGGTTTTTTGTTATTTTTGCGAAGTTTTTTTAGTCCTTTTGCTAGTGGGATATGAAAGCTCGAGCTATCAATAAGCAGTGCTTTATCACAGGTATTGGCGAGTTGCACCATTTCATCATTCACGCGCTTGTAGAAAAAGATTCGCTTAAGCACATCAACAAAGCCCATAGTTGCAAATGCGCTTAATTCGTAGCTTGATTTTACATCTATGTATTGGAGATTCTCAAACACACTGCAATCAAAAATCCCGAGCAACTCGACTTTTTCTTTATTTGTGCGTGCTAACTCGTTTAAATGCTTGCCAAGTTCGCGCAAGTGGATATTGGCACTTGGTTCTAAAGCACTGATAAAAATACGCATTAGTCTTCCTTTGTATTAGTAGAATTTTCTAATACGCAAGAATCCACGCTAGATTCTGTGTTTTTGTTGCTTTGCGAGAGATTGTTTAAAATCTCAAGGTCATCGAGCGATTGGAGGATTTGCTGTGCTTTTTTATCTTGTCTATTTTGCTTGTGTTGGTAATTTTGCTTGTCGCGCTGCTCTAATTCGAGCTCTTGAGCTAAATCGCGCACTTCAATTTGCAATCGTTTGTTTTGGAGTTCTAGTTTTAGAAGTTTATCTACACGATATTTTGGGTCTGGAGTCTTGTCTGGGAGGCTTTGTTGCTTTTCATCGATGATGGATTCTAAGTGTGCTTTTTGTTTTTTGAGGACGCTGATTTGCTCGCGTAGTTGTTTTAGCTCCTCTTTTGTTTGTTTGATTTCGTCTTGATAATTTGCTATTTCAATTCTAAACTCCGTGCGTTGCTTTTCAAAAATATTCATCACTTCCCATAGGCTCATTGTTTCAATGTCTTGGTGTAAGAATTGGTTAAAGATTTGAGAATCTATGTCTTTTTTCACGCGTTTTCCTTTGTTTCTAACTCTAAACTAAGTAAGAGCAAATCCTTTCCCTGTATGATTTCTACGGCATTGCTTCCGCATTTTTGACACTTTGAGTAGGGCATTTGTCTTGGTGTGCTTTCTTGCTTGCAATCCTTGCAAAGAATCACAATATCTTGCTTTTTAATCTCTAAAGTGGCGTTTTGACACAAAGCGTAATCATTTCTAAACACCTCAAAAGTATTTGCCAAAAGCTCGCTATCCACTCCGCTATGCTTCCCTACACTAATGACAATCCTCGCTATATTGTGGGCTTTATTTGTCCTTGCTACTTCGCAAGATTGCTCCAAAAGCGCACTTACAATAGAATACTCGTGCATTGCTATCCTTTAGCCAAGATTGCATATCCTTGCATTATACAAAATCTTAAAAAATTTTTAGTCTTATCAAGCCTTTTTTAAGCTACAATTTGATTTTATTACAACACTTTTGCTTTCAAGGAGTGAGAAAGACAATGCAACGCGTAAAAACCAAACAAATTTTCGTGGGTAATGTCGCCATTGGCGGTGATGCGCCCATATCAATCCAAAGTATGACTTTTAGTAAGACTTGCGATATTGAGGCGACAAAAGCTCAAATCGATAGACTTGCTCTTGCGGGTGCTAATATCGTGCGTGTGGCGGTAAGCAGTGAAGAGGACGCCAAAGCACTTAAGACACTGAAAGCAGTTTCGCCTCTGCCAATCGTTGCGGATATTCATTTTCGATATAGATTTGCCCTTATTGCTGCAGAATCTGTGGATTGCATTCGCATAAATCCGGGCAATATTGGCAGTAAGGAGAAGATAAAGGCAGTCGCTGATGCGTGCAATGCGCGCAAGATTCCCATTCGTATCGGGGTAAATGGTGGGAGTTTGGAGAAGCAATTTGAGCGCAAATATGGCGCGACACCGCAAGGAATGATAGAATCTGCACGGTATAACATTGGGCTTTTGGAGGATTTTGGGTTTCACAACATTAAAATATCTCTTAAAAATAGTGATGTGGTAAGCACAATGCAGGCATATCGTGGATTGCGCCCTTTGGTTGAGTATCCATTTCATTTGGGCGTTACAGAAGCGGGCACACTTGCACACTCAAGCGTGAAGTCTGCTATGGCGTTAGGCGGGCTTTTAATGGAGGGCATTGGCGATACAATGCGTTGCTCTATCACAGGTGAGTTAGAAGAAGAAGTCAATTTAGCGCGTATGATTCTTAAATACAGCGGACGGCAAAAAGAGGGCATTACACTTGTATCTTGCCCTACTTGTGGGAGGATAGAAGTGGATTTGGTGAGCGCAGTAAGAGAGGTAGAAAAGAAAATCGCCCATATTAAAACACCTCTACAAATTAGCGTTATGGGCTGTGTTGTGAATGCGCTTGGTGAAGCCAAACACGCAGATATTGCCATTGCTTTTGGCAAGAAAGAGGGGCTTATTATCAAAGAGGGCGAGCTTGTCGGCAAGTATAAAGAAAATGAAATTTTAGAAATCTTTATGCAAGAAGTATTTAATCTTGCTGAGCAAAGAGCCAAACAAGATTCTTAAAAGATATTTCTAAGTTTGGCAGGAGGTGTGGTTTGGAATCTCTCAATCATAGTGCAAGTGTAATGCTGGGAGATATTGCGCTTGGCAAGGCATTTTTTTTGCGATTACACAATGCTTTTTTGCTTGCAAATAAGGGAGATATAATTGAGGTGTTAAGCGACTTTGATAATTTGGAATCTGAACTTAGCTCTTGGGCGCAATTTAGTGGCGAGAAGTTTCTTTTTAAAAAGCCATTAAAAAACACTTACAGCTATTATTTACAAAAAACTTCTCACAATAAATTTCTTACACCCATTACAAGCGTAGAAGACATTGCGCCATTAGAGATTGGGCTAGCTCCTAGAGGCGTGGCTTGTGAGATTGGTGTGCCTCATTATCATTTTGAGCTAGGCGCGAAGGAAAATGTATGGACGCAAAATGTAACAAAACTCTATGAAGATGCTAAAAACGCACAATGGAATGCTACAAATGACATCGCGTGGAGTGAAATCGCGCATTTTCCCCCAGCGTATGAGCGCGCACTCGCTCAAATTATGACTTATTTGATTGAAAATGAATTTTCCGCGTTATATATTCCAAGTTATTTCTTAAATCGCATTTCGCCGTTTTTTACTGAAGTCCCGCTCTTTCTTTCTAGTGTCATAGGCGATGAGGCGCGCCATATTGAGGTATTTTTCAAACGCGCTAAAGCCACAGGACTTGGTTTGCAACATTCCACCATAACAACACAACAAAGCCTTTACACGCTTTTTAGGGAAAAAGATTATGTCAAATCAAGCTTTTTGCTCCATATAATGGGCGAGGGGACATTTATTGATTTGCTCGCTTTTTTAGAAAAATATGCTAAAGATGCGCCAACAAAGAGAATTTTTAACCTCGTTCGCATTGATGAATCTCGTCATGTAGCCTATGGTATGGCGCATATAAAAACCGCTCTAAAGGCAAATCCACAAAAAATTACTTTGTTAAAAAATGCAGTGTTTTCACGCAAAGATTATCTTGATGAGCTCAGCACAGAATCCACCCTCCTTATAGAATCTTTAGCCATTTATGCGGGTGGCGATGATAGCGCAAAGGCGTATAAAATGGGACTTGAGCTCGTAGATGAGCTTAAGAAAAAAATGCAGACAAATCGCACGCAACGACTTGTCGCCTGTGGCATTGATGAAGAACTCGCCAATGAAATGAGTAGGGCACATACGCCAAATTTTATGTAGGGGTGATGAAGCAATGAGTAGCGATTCTAAAACACTTGATTGCGTGGAGCTTACGCGCACACTTATTACTTATCCAAGTGTTACGCCAAATGAATGCGGGATTTATAAAGTAATTATGCACGCCTTTTCTCATCTGCCATTTGAATGTATCACGCAGGAAAGAAATGGCACAAAAAATTTATTTTTGCATACCAAAGATTCTCAAACTAACGATTCTAGTCCTGTGGGCAAGCCTCATATTTGCTTTGCTGGACACATTGATGTCGTGCCTGCTGGGGAAGGCTGGAGTGAGAATCCTTTTGGCGGTGAAGTGAAAAATGGGCGTATTTTTGGACGCGGAAGCCAAGATATGAAAAGTGGCGTAAGTGCATTTGTGTGCGCACTCAAAGCCTTTGTAGAAGAGAATCCAAAAATTATAGAATCTTGTAAGATTTCTATCTTGCTTACAAGTGATGAGGAGGGCGATGGAGAGTTTGGCACTCGCTATATGCTAAAGCATTTGGAGAATCTTAATCTTTTGCCCACAATGGCAATCGTAGCTGAACCAACTTGCGAGAAAGTTTGTGGCGATACCATAAAGATTGGACGGCGTGGAAGCGTAAATGGGAAAATCACCATTTTTGGCAAACAAGGACACGCGGCATATCCGCAACATTGCATTAACCCCACAGAGCTTCTTGGTGTGCGTTTGGGAGATTTGGCAGGGGTGGATTTGGATAATGGCGATGAGAGTTTTGAGCCTTCAAAACTTGTGATAACGGACATTCGTGGCGGTATGGAAGTAGTGAATGTAACGCCTGATAAACTCACTATAATGTTTAATGTGCGTAATTCTCCAGCCACAAAAGTCGAGCACATAGAATCTTATATTAAAAAAGTGCTAGATGGGCTTGATTTTGAGCTTTCAATCAAGCAAACCTCTCAAGGATTTATTACACAACGCGATAATGCGTTAGTAGCCTTAATGCAAGAGAGTATTCAAGCTGTGTGTGGCATAACGCCAGCGTTAAGCACGAGTGGTGGGACGAGCGATGCGAGATTCTTTGGCGCACGCGGGATACCTGTGGTAGAAATTGGCGTTACTAATGATAGAATCCACGCTATTGATGAATGTGTACCAATAGAGCAAATTAGGCAGTTACAAAGCATCTTTGCACGATTCCTAATCAATCTTAAGCACCGCTAGGAACGCCTCTTGAGGCAAATCCACCTTGCCGATTGCTTTCATTCGCTTTTTGCCCTCTTTTTGCTTCTCTAGCAGTTTGCGCTTGCGGGTTATATCGCCTCCGTAGCACTTTGCCGTTACATTTTTACCCATAGATTTTACCGTCTCGCGTGCGATGATTTTGCTCCCAATGCTCGCTTGAATCGCCACTTCAAAGAGTTGTCGCGGGATTAGCCCTTTCATCGCTTCGACTAGTGCGCGCCCTTTTTCTTGTGCCTTGCTCCTATCGACAATGATTGAGAGCGCATCGACTATTTCGTTTGCCACGCGTATATCAAGCCGCACCAAATCCCCTTCTCTAGATTCTATGGGCTCATAATCAAAGCTCGCATAGCCCTTCGTGCAAGATTTTAGCTTGTCATAAAAATCCATTACGATTTCATTGCTCGGCAGGGCGTATTGCAGTAGGACGCGATTTTGCGTGATATAGTCCATTTTTTCTTGCACGCCACGGCGGTTTGAGAGAAGCGTTATGATATTGCCGACAAACTCGCTGGGGGTTATGATATTTGCCCGCACAAAAGGCTCTTTGATAAATGCGATTTTTTGCACTTCGGGCAGTTCGCTAGGATTTTGCACGCTTAGTACACTCCCGTCCGTGCAATGCACCTCATACACCACTGTGGGTGCAGTGGCGATGAGACTTAGCCCAAACTCTCGCTCCAATCGCTCCTTTACCACCTCCATATGCAGCAGTCCTAAAAACCCCACTCGGAATCCAAATCCCAACGCTACCGAAGTTTCAGGCTCATAGCTAAGCGCGGAATCATTGAGGGCGAGTTTATTAAGTGCGTCTCGTAGCTCCTCAAATTTATCCGTTTCAATCGGGTAAAGCCCCGCAAACACAAATGGTTTCGCAGGCATAAATCCCTCAACAGCCTTAGCTGTGGGATTACTAGAATCTGTAATCGTATCGCCCACGCGCAAGTCATTAAGCGATTTTAGTCCAAGACACACGATACCGATTTCGCCACAAGAGATTTGTTTGGTAGCGATTTTTTGCACGGGGTGGGGATAATAAAGGCTAAGCACCTCGTATTTTTTGCCCGTGCTCATTATGAGAACTTCGCTTCCTTGCGTGAGATTCCCATCTTTTAGTCGCACAAGTGCTAGCGCGCCTAAATAATTATCAAACCACGAATCATAAATTAACGCCTTTGTGGGTGCATTTGGATTCCCGCTTGGGGCGGGGATTTTCTCTATTATTGCTTCGATTAGATTTTGGATTCCCACTCCGCTTTTGGCACTCACTTGCAGGGCGTTGGTGCAATCTAGCCCTATGCTCTCTTCAATCTCTATGCTGACTTTGAGCGCGTCAGCAGCGGGCAAGTCGATTTTGTTGATTACAGGGAGAATCTCCAAATTATTATCCAGCGCGACATAGACATTTGCGATAGTCTGCGCCTCTACGCCCTGTGTAGCATCAACGACAAGCAACGCCCCCTCACACGAGCTAAGCGAGCGTGAAACTTCATAGCTAAAATCCACATGTCCGGGGGTATCGATGAGATTGAGTGTGTAAGTCTTGCCCTTGTAGGCGTAGTTTAGTCGCACGCTTTGGGCTTTTATGGTGATACCGCGCTCTTGCTCTATATCCATAGTATCCATCATTTGGGCGTGCATTTCGCGCTCACTCACCGCGCCACATACTTGGAGGATTCTATCTGCGAGCGTGGATTTGCCGTGGTCGATATGGGCGATGATAGAGAAATTACGGATAAGATTTTGCATTTTGTGCCTTTTAGTTTTGTGTTAAATTATTATGAAATCTAAGCAAAATTGTAGCAAAGCAAACCTAAGAAAAGCAAATTTTAAAATACACATTTTGCTTTGCGTTTATCTCTTGGTTTTTGTATTATAACAATTTTGTTATATAATGCCACGCGTGTGAAATAAGTTAGCCAAACTATTTCTATAAGGAGAAAAAATGAAAACACAAATAGATAAAAAAGTAGTGGCGGAGTTTTTTAGATTCTGTGAAGAAAACGCAGTAGAGTTTATCGACTTTCGATTTACAGACATCAAAGGCGTGTGGCATCATCTTGGATTTTCCGCAAATGCCGTGAGCGAGGATAGTTTCGAGGGTATCCCCTTTGATGCGAGTTCGATTGAGGGGTGGCAGCCTATCAACAAATCCGATATGATTCTTATCCCAGACCCCGTGCGATATTTCATCGACCCATTTACCGCAGATACCACCGTGGTGGTGTTTTGTGATATTTGGGATATTTACAAAAACGAGCCTTATGAGAAATGCCCCCGCTCTATCGCTAAACGCGCAAGCGAATACCTAAAATCTAGCGGTATCGGCGATGTGGCGTATTTTGGACCTGAAAATGAATTTTTTGTCTTTGATTCTATCAAAATCAAAAGCGCGGTGAATTGCCAATACTACGAAATCGACACAGAAGAGGGCGATTGGAATCGCGACAAAGAGTTTGATGGCGTAAATATCGGACACCGCCCGGGCATAAAAGGAGGCTATTTCCCCGTGCCTCCTGTGGATAGTATGATGGATTTGCGCGCTGAAATGGTAAAAGTGCTAAACCAAGTGGGATTAGAAACCTTTGTCCTCCACCACGAAGTCGCACAAGGGCAGGGCGAAATCGGCGTGAAGTTTGGCACGCTAGTAGAAGCTGCGGATAATGTGCAAAAATTTAAATATGTCGTAAAAATGGTAGCACACCTAAATGGCAAGACTGCGACATTTATGCCAAAGCCCCTGTATAACGACAATGGAAGCGGAATGCACACGCATATAAGCATTTGGAAAGGTGGTAAAAATCTTTTCGCGGGCAACGCATATCAGGGGCTTAGCGATATAGCATTGCATTTTTTAGGTGGAGTGCTAAAGCACGCCCGCCCGCTAGCAGCCTTTACCAACGCTAGCACAAACTCTTATAAACGGCTAATTCCCGGATTTGAAGCCCCTAGCATTCTCACTTATTCTGCGCAAAATCGCTCTGCTAGCATACGGATTCCATACAATAGTGGCGAAAAAGCAAAGCGAATGGAGTTTCGATTCCCCGATAGCTCGAGCAATCCTTACCTAGCATTTAGCGCATTGCTTATGGCAGGGCTAGATGGAATCGAGCACAAAATCGACCCTGGCAAGCCTATGGAAGTCAATCTCTTTACCCTCACGCTTGATGAAATCCGCGAAAAAGGTATCAAACAGCTTCCGCACACGCTCCGCCACGCTATCGAGGAAATGCTCCAAGACAAAGACTACCTAAAGCAGGGCAAAGTCTTTAGCGAGGAATTTATCCAAACTTACAAGCAATATAAATTTGAAAGCGAAGTGTGGCCGTGGGAGGGGCGACCACACCCATTTGAGTTTATCACGACTTATAGTTGCTAGGTTGTGGGGCTTAAAGTGGTGATTTGATGGATTTTCCATAGTTCGTTGCATAAGCCCTACGCAATGGAGGGGGAATGTTTGCCCTCATTGCGAGCGGATTTGTCAAAATCCGCGTGGCAATCCAAAACCCTGTCATACTGAGCTTTTGTCAAAAAGCGAAGTATCTCAAACAAATCTAGAATCTAGAGATATTTCGATTTTTTCAAGCCTCAATATGACAATAAGAGAGATATTTCGTTTGCTACGCAAACTCAATATGACAAAAAATAAATTGCCACGCGCAATAAATTGCGCTCGCAATGACAAAGCCAAATACAGAATTTAAAACAAAAATAAACAAAAAATACAAAACTCTAAGGGGACAAAATGAATACAAACCATTCTCAAAATAAAGCCCTCTCTCTCTCTCTAATAACAACCAAAATCTAACCCCAACTTTAGACACCAATCCCACAACTTCTAGCCAAAATCCCCAAACACAAAACTACCATACACAAAATCCCCACACTAATGATAATCACAAATCCATAGCCCCAAGCCAAAAGCCCACAAATTCCAAATTCACAAACAACACCGACCCAAACACCCTTTTAAACAAATTCAAAGATATTATCAACAACGATAGCATAAAAATCACGCACTTGTGCTTTCTCATAGGCTTTTTCCGCGCGAGTGGATTTACACATTTATGGGATTTGATTGCGCCTAAAATCGCGCGATTTCAATCTATCCGCATTCTCGTTGGATTAAACGCAGATTTACAAACTGCCAAACTAAACCATTTAGCAGAGGATTTAGCGCGAAATCCGCATAAACAACACGAGATTTTCGCCACATTTAAGGACAATTTTTACCACGCACAAGCAGAGCATTTCGCTACTGCGCCATATTGCGCTTCAAGCGAGACTTCATTTGAGCTACTCATCACCGCGCTAAAAGAGTCCAAACTCCAAATCCGTATCATCAAAGATAAGCCAACCCACGCAAAATTCTACATTTTCTCCACCGAGCCTACCACATCGCACACAGGGCAGACAAACTACAACGGCTCACTTATCGTAGGTAGCTCAAATCTAAGCCAAAACGGCTTGTATAAAAACTACGAGTTTAATCTCGAATCTAGAGATAGCGATGATATAGGCTACGCGCTTTTTGAGTTTGAGGAGCTTTGGGGCAAATCTATCGCGCTTACAAGCGAGGATGCCGTAAGGCTAGAATCCACCATAAAAGAGCGCACCTATCTCAAAGAATGCACCCCAAAAGAGATTTATTACAAACTTTTAATTCAATACTTTGGACTAAACAAAATCAAAGTAGATTCTAGCCTTAAATCCTTTTTCCCGCGCAAGTTTAAAAAGCCCGATTATCAGCTTACCGCCGTAAGCGAGGGGCTAGATAAACTGCAAAAATACAATGGCTTTTTCCTAAGCGATGTCGTAGGGCTTGGCAAAACTCTCATTGCCTCTATCATTGCCAAAAAGTTTGAAAGCGAAGATGAACATTTTAAAACCCTTGTCGTTTGCCCTGCAGCCTTAAAGGCAAATTGGGAGGAGCATTTAGAGCTAGTGCGGCTAAATCACCGCAAAGTGCTAAGCTATGATATGCTCCAAAAGCAAGTCAAAAATCCTAGCGAATATAGCCTAGTCATCATCGATGAGTCTCACAACCTAGCCCACACAAGCACAGGGCGGTATGAAGCCCTGCAAAATATCACAAAGACGCCGACCCCTAAAAATGCGCGTAAAAAAGTGATTTTGCTCTCTGCCACCCCGCAGAAAAACTCCCCACAAGATATAGAATCCCAACTTTGCCTTTTCCAAGACAAACTTGCTTGCAATATCGAGGACATAGACAATTTAGAAGCATTTTTCGCCCCGCTAAAAAGCGATTTTAAAAAAATCAAAAAAGAGCTAGAATCCGCGTTTAGCAAAGATGACTTCGACACAATCAACGCCCAAAAAGCAAAGCTCCAAGCCATTTCACAGCACATTAAAGACAAATTATTGCGCTTTGTTATGGTTCGGCGCACGAGGGCGGATATTACGAGTATTGAGAGTTTTGCGCGAAATCTAGCGGAGCAAGATATTGTGTTTCCCCAGATTTTGCCACCAAGCGAATTGCTCTATGATTTGGGAGAAAAAGCCCACGCCCTAGCTCTAAACACCCTGTATTTGCTAAATGAGCAGCAAAACTCCATAGGCAAGTTTGGCTATTTTCGCTACCTCATTTATCCAAATCTAAATGAAAACGGAAAAGCAAAATTTGAAAAAGAATATGGCAAAAGCAACTTCACCCAAAAAGCCCAAAGCCTAGCAGGACTTATCAAAATCATTTCATTCAAACGCTTTGAATCAAGTATGGAAGCATTCAAAGCCACGCTAAACGCCCAAATCACTTCGCTCAAAGCATTTCTAAAAATGTTTAGCAACGGCACAATCGCAATCCCAAAATACCTAAGCAATCTCTACACATTCTACGATGATATTTTAAGCGATGAGGGGAGCGAGAAAATCGCGCAGTATTTAGACAAAGACAAAGCCTTTATATTGCAAAAAGAGGATTTTGCTCCAAGCTATGAAGCAAATTTACAATCTGATTTAGCCACACTCCAAACTTTGCTAGCCAAATGGCAAGAAATACATACCGACCCCAAATTAGACACGCTCAAAGCCAAGTTGCAAGACTTTTTCCAAACCCAAAAAAGCGAAAAAATCATCATTTTCACAGAGGCAAAGGCAAGTGCGGATTATCTAGCGACAAATCTAGCAAACCACAAAGTCCTAAAAATCGATTCTAGCAATAGAGAAGCAAACGCCCAAGCTATCCGCGAAAACTTTGATGCAAACTACGAATCTAAAAAAAATGATTTTCATATCTTAATCACCACCGACACACTCGCAGAGGGCGTAAATCTCCACCGCTCACATATCATCATAAACTACGACTCCCCGTGGAGTGCCACAAATCTAATGCAAAGAATCGGGCGTATAAACCGCGTAGGCACGCCACACGAGAAAATCCACATTTATAATTTTAAGCCTAGCAATTTAGGCGATGCGATTTTAGGATTTAACGCTAAGGCATATCAAAAGCTCCAAAGTTTTCATTTCACTTTTGGGGAAGATAGCGCGATTTATGATAGTAGCGAGGAGTTTGGCACACAAAAGCTTTTTAGCGATACGATTTACAAAGAGCAAGATGAAAAAAGCGATGATACGGAGTTTTTAAACGACATTAAAAAGCTCTATGTAAATAATCCCGATGAGTTTGCTCGCATACACGCGCTAAAGCCAAAATCGCGCACCTTTATCACGGATACTTTGCAATGCTTTTGCTATATGAAAAATCTAAGTGGCAATAACTATTTTTACGCCATTCACAGCGAAGATTCTAGAAAATCTAAGGTTTATCCAAGCGACTTTTTCACAATGGCGCGCTATCTCAAATCCCGCATAAACACCAAACCCACAAAGCCTACCAAATCCCAAACCACACAGCATTACAGCGATATAGAGCGCATTATAGAGTTTCACAAATCCCAATTTAGCGCACCACACAAAGACACGCTATTTGAAATCCCAAACACCACAAAAGACCCCAAAGTCCAAAAAGCCCGACTAAAAATCACCAACGCCCACTCTATGCTAAGCGAGGCACAAATAGAAACAATCGTGCGTGTGCTAGACAAAGGGATTTTGACAAATCTCTACAAAGACATTGACAAAGCAAAGAGCAAAGAGGATTTTGAGCGCATTTATCAACAATGCCAAGACAAAATCCCAAGAGAAAATCCCACGCCCTCCACAGAGGACAAAACCCCACAAATCCAACTCTCCATTTCAGCATTTCCACACAACCCCACAAATTCCCCCTCGTTAGCGGAATCTATACCCCACCCTAAATCCCTCCCGCAAGGGGAGGGACTTTCTTTAGTTTCCCCCTCCCTTGCGGAGGGGGATACAGGGGGTGGGTTGTCATTGCAAACGAGCAAAGCGAGTGTGGCAAACCAAGTAGCCCCGTCATTGCAAGACTTGCCAAGCGCAAGTCGTGGCAATCCACAAAAACAATCTTGTCATACTGAGCTTTCGCAAGAAAGCGAAGTATCTCACTCAACAAAAGAGATTTTTCGCTCCGCTCAAAATGACAATAGAGATATTTCAGGCTTAGCCCTCAATATGACAAAAACTAATCACACAAAGGACACCAAATGAACGACAAAATCACACATTTCACACAAAGCACATTTGAGATAGAATCATTCAAAGCGATTTTAGTAGAGATTTTCCCGCAAATCCACTTCATAGAGCCAAACAAGCGCACATTGTCCCACAGCATACTAAAATCCCAAACCGCCATTTGTGAGAACTTCAAACTTAGCAATAAAAATTTTGACATATATATCTTTGAGTGTGAGAGTATCCGCGCAAAAGTGGGCATCCACACCGAGCTAAAATCTATCCTAAAACACGCAGGATTAGACGCGATTTTAGCGATTTTCCACACGCCAGATTCTACCTCGTTAGCGCGTGGCGACTCTGAATCTTCCCTCTCCCTTGCAAAAGAACCCCACCCTAAATCCCTCCCGCAAGGGGAGGGATTTTCTTTGGTTTCCACCTCCCTTGCGCGTGGCGACTCCACACTTTCCCCCTCCCTTGCGGAGGGGGTTAGGGGGTGGGTAAATCCAAACAATCCGTCATTGCAAACGAGCAAAGCAAGTGTGGCAATCCAAAATAAAAACATAGATTGCCACGAGGATTCTACGAATCCTCTCGCAATGACAAAAAAAGCAAATTCTAAGATTTTTGATGAGATTGTGCCAGAGCGAAAAAGAGCGAATGAGGCGCACTTAAGCGTGCGCCGCAATGAAGCGAATTTGAGCTATGGTGCAATCTCGCAAAAAGCTGAATTTGCAAACGAATTTCGCCTATCTTTAATCACCAGCGGTTACGACTACGAAGCAAACAAACCCACTTACTCCAACCTAAAACGCCAAAGTTTTATTTTAGGGCATACCAAAACCGCCACCGCGCAAAAAGCCCTAGCAAACCTCATCGCCAAAGCCCAAAAATCCCCACTCACGCAAAAAGATTTAGAGGAAGCCTTTTCCCAAGAGCCTGTAAGCAAAGAGTTTTATAACAAAATCATTACACAATATTTAGAGATTTTAGAGCGTAGCCACTTCCCCACACACGCTAGCGAGTATGACAAGCGCAGTTTTGTTTTGCGACTACTTTGCAGAATCTTATTTTGCAAATTTTTGGAGAAAAAAGGCATTATAAATTGCGCGATTTGGGATACAAATTTAAGCAAAGATTATTACCACGAAGCATTAGAGCCACTCTTTTTTACCACGCTAAACACGCCAAAAGATTCACGCGATTATGACTTTTTGCCCGAGCAAATCATTAACCTTTTAAGCGTGATACCTTATCTAAATGGAGGCTTATTTAGCCCACAAGATAATGACTTTTTTAGCACACAAAATCCACACGCCCATCTCCACGACCTACATATCCCAAATCAATCTTTTAGCAATCTTTTTGCGTTGCTTGATATGTATAACTTCACGCTTGATGAGCAAAGCCCTAGTGAGCAAGAAGTAGCCCTCGACCCAGAGTTGCTAGGCACGGTGTTTGAGAGCCTTTTATCTCAACTTTTTACGGATAACAAAGTAGAAAAACTAGACAAAAACACCCTTCGCAAAGCCACAGGGAGCTACTACACGCCCCGCGAAATCGTGCGCTATATGGTGCGAAGTGCGATTTTAGCGCATTTGCAAACACGGCTTAAAGACAAAGTCGATTTACAATTTTTAGAAAACCTTGTGTTTGATTCGTCATTGCGAGATTTTGCGAAGCAAAATCGTGGCAATCCAAATACCCCAGAATCGTCATTGCAAGAAAATCCACAGGATTTTCGTGGCAATCCACAAAATAAAGCCATAGATTGCCACGAATCTGCCACTTTTGACAAAGTCGCAGATTCTTGCTATGACGCGCAAACGCGACTAATCCTAACAGCCCTAAATAATATCAAAATCCTAGACCCCGCCTGTGGTTCGGGTGCGTTTCCTATGGGGATTTTGAGTGAGATTATCCGTATCCAAAGCGATTTAGGCGACACACGCCCACCTTATACGCGCAAACTCGAAATCTTGCAAGAGTGCATTTATGGCGTGGATATTCAGCCGATGGCTACCGAAATCGCGCGACTTCGTTGCTTTTTATCCCTTATCATTGATGAGGATTTTAGCGATAATAAAGAGCCAAACCCCCTGCCAAATTTAGAATTTAAATTCATTAGCGCAAATTCGCTCATTCCCCTGCCAAAAGATAATGCCCTGCAATATGACGGCTATATAGCCGATATGCGTGAGCTAAAATCTTTACGCGAAGCATACTTTACCGCTCACGCGCAAAATCCAACCGAATCGTCATTGCGAGACTTGCCAAGCGTAAGTCGTGGCAATCCAAAATCTTGTCATACTGAGGGCGAAGCCCGAAGTATCTCAAACATACAAAACAGAGATATTTCGGTTTCTACGAAACCTCAATATGACAAAAAAATATATTCCCCCTCCCTTGCGGAGGGGGATACAGGGGGTGGGTTAAAAGCGCAAAATAATAGTCCCGCAAAATTTGCAAACGGCGATTCTACCCACCCCTTAAGCCCTCTCTCCGCAAGGGAGGGGGGACAAAAGGCAAATCCTAACGCAAAATCTCGCAATGACGCCCACAGCTCCAAATCCACTATCCAAAAAGCATATATGACTTTACGCACCAAAATCGCCACCACCATTCAAGCTGTCCAGCGACAAGATTTCGCGGACAATCCTATCCTAGACTACGACCCGTTTAGCAATACCAAACCAGCGCAGTTTTTTGACAGCGCGTATATGTTTGGCGTAGAATCTTTTGACATTGTGATAGGCAATCCACCCTACGGTGCGAAAATCGATGAACCCCAAAAGCAAAAATTTAAAAACGCCTATAAACACGCCAAGCAAGGCACTTTGGATACTTACAAACTTTTTATAGAAAAGGGCTTTGACTTACTCGCCCAAAATGGCAATCTTAGCTACATTGTCCCACTTAGCGTAACAAGTAGCAAGTCAAATACGCAACTCCACAAAATGCTTTTGGATAATTGCGAATGGATTGAGGTTAGCAACTACGGCAATGCACCAGCGCGGATTTTCCCAAACGCAGACCAGCGAGTAAGTATCATAAACTTTGCCAAGACGCTTACAAAAGCCAAAAATCTCTTTACCACAAAGGTAAATCTACGCCACAGCACTACTTCTATCGCAGAGATAATCGACAAATTGCACTTTATAGATTCGCTTGATTTTATCCAAAATGGCGCGTTTTGCAAGATAGGATTGCCTATCGAAAAATCTATAATGCAAAAGCTTTACGCCCAAACGCACACGCTAAAAGACGCAATGAATGGCGATGAGCAAATCTATTATAGGGACACAGGCGGTAGATATTATGATTTATACACAAGTTATTCTACGACAGAATCCACTACGCAAAAGAGTTTTGCGGTGAGCGATTCAAAAGCGTTAGTCGCGCTAATGTCAAGCACTCTTTTTTGGTGGTTTAGAAATGCTTATAGCGAGGGACGACATAGCTATGTGTATGAATTTGAGCGATTTCCTATCCCAACATTTAGCGATAAAGTCCTAAAACAATTATGCGATTTGGGCGAAAAATATGAAAGCGATATAGAGAAAAATGCAGATTTTAGCAATGGCGTAAAAACCTACAAACTCCGCAAATCCAAACACATAATCGATGAAATCGATAGGCTAATTTGCCCGCTGTATGATTTGAGCGATGAGGAAACAGACTTTATCATAAACTACGACATAGCCTTCCGCACGGATTAGAATCTAGATTCGCGATATATCCAAAAAACCGCCGATGAGATTGTAAATCTCGTGGATACGATTTTGGAGGCAAAAAATCTTTGTCATACTGAGCTTTCGCAAGAAAGCGAAGTATCTCAATCAACAAAAGAGATTTTTTGCTCCGCTCAAAATGACAACAAAGATATTTCGGTTTCTGCGAAACCTCAATATGACACAAAAATCCAAGATTTACAATCCCAAATCGACTCGCTAGTCTATGCCCTCTACGAGCTAGATTCTAATGAAATCAAAATCGTAGAATCCAAAACACATTAAAAACTAAGAATATTTTAAGTTTTTTTATGCAATAATCCGTTTGTGTTCGAGGGGATGCGTTTCCCCTACCTTCTTAAAACTTCATTTTAATAACTCATCTATCAAATCATTCAAAAATACTTGTATCTTAGCAGTTTCAAGGTTTATTACAATTTTTGGATTATTAAATCTTGCACTCAATCGTGGCTTGTTGTAGTTATTTAGCTTATAGAGATTTTCAAAATGAAATGCACGATTGCGTAAGTTGCGGAGTAAATGCAAAAGCAAATTTGCCTTTTGATAATTTTGTAGATTTGTCTTATCTTTGAATCTACTGGTATTTTTCGCATAATACCGCTTAAAATCCAAATTATCCAAAAATGCTTTCTCAAAAAGTTTGCTCTCAATCTTGTAACGCTCCGCAACTCTCACCCAAAATCCCAAACTTTGAATCGATATGATTTTATCGCGCGCGGGATTTGGCTCTTTGGGCGTTTCTAGCTCTATGTCGTTAGGCAGATTATCAAGCCACGCTAAATCTATCCCGCTCATCACAGAATCGATTTTGTTTCGCAGTAGCACTTCTGCTATGCCTAGATTTTCAGCGATTGAGCCAATGAGTGCAAAATTTTCAAAATGCTGATTGATATTGTCATAGCTTGAAATGCGCCTATGTGAAAATAGTTCGCAAATCTTATCTTTGCTAAAATTACTAAAATCTTGCATTGCTATCCTTTGTGTTTGATGAAGCAAAAAGTATAATGAAAATTTGAAATTTTTAGCTACATAATTATGCTAAAATTTACGCAAAAGATTCACAAAAGGCGGATAATGAAAGGCACAACAAACTTAGAGCAAGACTTGCAAGCAGCTAAACAAGCCACCCTCACGCTCGCTCTTTTAGACAATGCAAGGCGCAGTGCGGTAGTGCGCGATATGGCGAAGTTTTTGCGTAATGCCAAAGATGAGATTATCAAGGCAAATGCCATTGATTTGTGTAATGCCAAAGACCTTGCAGAATCTATGCAGAAGCGACTAGAACTTAATGAAAAAAAAATAGAGGCAATGGCAGATTCTTTGGAAGTCATCGCAGGCTTAAGCGACCCATTGCAGAGAATCTTAAGTGGCTGGGAAATGCCAAGCGGGATAAAAATCCAAAAGGTCTCCGTCCCACTAGGCGTAATCGGCGTGATTTATGAATCGCGCCCCAATGTAACGAGCGATGTAAGTGCGCTTTGCTTAAAGAGTGGAAATGTATGCGTGTTAAAGGGCGGTAAAGAAGCCCTGCATTCAAATAGGGCGATTTTGCAATGTTTGCATAACGCACTAAAGGCACATAATCTCCCATTAGAGTGCATAATAATGCTAGAAAGCCACGATGATGTCGCGGAATTTTTAAAGCAAGAGAAATATATTGACTTGCTTATCCCGCGCGGTGGGGAGAATCTTATACGCTTCGTGCAAGAGCATTCCAAGATTCCTATCATTAAGCACGATAAGGGTGTGTGTCATTTGTATGTGCATAGTGATTTTAACGAACATTACGCGCTTAGCGTTGCGCTAGATTCTAAAACGAGCTATCCTGCCGCGTGTAATGCTATCGAAACACTTTTGCTTGATAATGCCATTGCTAAAGACTTTTTACCCACACTTGCTAAAGCCCTTAAACAAAAGGGCACGACATTGCTAGGAGATAGCCAAGTGGCTAAAATCATCACCATAGACGGGGAAGCAGACTACACCAAAGAGTATGGGCAAAATGTCCTAAACTTTAAAATTGTGGGTGGATTAGATGAGGCGATTAGTCATATTAACGCATTTGGCTCACAGCATTCTGATAGCATTATTACGAATGATATTGGCGTGGCGGAAGCATTTTTAAACCAAGTGCAAAGCGCGTGTGTGTATGTGAATGCTTCTACGCGCTTTAGCGATGGTGGGGAGTTTGGGTTTGGTGCGGAGGTTGGGATTTCTACTTCTAAACTTCACGCGCGTGGTCCTATGGGGATAGAATCTCTTACTACTTATAAATACAAAATCACTGCAAATGGTGCGGTGAGAGGGTAGATTCTCTAAAATATTAAAATAAAGGTGTAAAAGAATGCGTAAAATATTTTTTCTTATGGCGTTTTGTGTGTGTGTGATAAAGTCCGAAGATAGCTTCCAAAAACTTGGCGACATATTTCGTCTTGCTCCTTTAATCCCGCTTGCTATAAGCATTGGAATCGAGGACTATGAGGGAGCTATGCAGTTAGCACTCGGCACGGCGGCTTCTCAAGTGAGTGTTGAGGTTATCAAGTTGGGATTCCACACCGCACATACGCAAGGCGCAAGCGTGGCTTTTGCGAAGCGACCTTGCTGTGATGAATATCGAGGTATGCCAAGCGGACACGCGGCGGGAGCATTTAGCGCGGCTTCGTATGTGTATTATCGCTATGGGTTTAGGCAGTCTTTGCCACTTATTGGCATTGGTGTGGCTACGGCGGCTTCTAGGATTCACGCTAAGAAGCATTCTTTTGCTCAAGTGCTTGTAGGAGGTGCGATAAGTTGGGGGTTTGCGTGGCTTTTCACTTCGCCTTATAAGCCTAAAAATATGGTTATCACGCCTGAAGTTGGCGAAGATTCTTTAGGTGGCGATATGGTGGGAATCCGTATAGGATTGCGATTTTAAGCCTATATAAAGAGTGAATTTACACTTTCACTATGCTGGATTCTGCGAATCACTTCAGCAAAGAGCGGGACGACATTTAAGACTTTGATTTTTTTGTTGTGTTTTTGAAGCGGGATTGAATTTGAGACGATGACTTCATCTAACGCGCTTTTTTCGATTCTCTCATAGGCTGGACCGCTTAGCACGGGGTGTGTGCCAAGTGCCATTACGCTATGTGCGCCTCGCTCTTTTAGCACATCAGCAGCCTTACACATCGTGCCTGCGGTATCAATCATATCATCAACCAAAATCACATCTTTGCCTTTGACATCACCGATGATATTCATCACTTCGCTTTGATTTGCCCTCTCTCGCTTTTTATCTACGATGACTAAATCCAATCCAAGCTTATCAGCGAAGTATCGCGCTCGCGCCACGCCACCAATATCAGGGCTAGCGACTATGGGGTTGGCAAAATGCTTAGACTTAATGTAGTCGCGGAAAATGATTGAACCATAGAGATTATCCACAGGAATATCAAAAAACCCCTGAATCTGCCCTGCGTGCAAATCCATAGTAATAAGGCGGTTGATTCCAGCATTTTGAATGAGATTGGCGACAAGTTTGGCACTAATTGGCACTCGTGGAGCGGCTTTTCTATCTTGTCTAGCATAGCCAAAGTAAGGCACAATGGCATTTATCGTATTTGCGGCACTTCGTTTGAGCGCGTCCGTCATAATGAGAAGCTCCATTAAATTGTCATTAGTGGGCGCACAAGTGGGCTGGATAATGAATACATCTTTGCCCCGCACAGATTCTCCAATTTGGACATTGATTTCTCCATCGCTAAAGCGCGTGGTATTAGCGTTTGAAAGCACAATATCCAAGTATTTACTCACTTCTTTGCCAAACTCTGGGTGGGCTGAACCACAAAAAATCTTAAAACTCCGCATTCTTTCCTCTTATATTATCAAGTTTTAGAATCTTTAAGCAAAATTAAATCCATTTAGGGCTTGTGTGAATCGTATATGAAAAATATTAAACATAAACACAAACATAATCCAAATAAAGATTCTCAACAAAATAACACCAAATCACGCAAAAATACAAATCACGCAATCTCACTCTTTTTTGCCTTTAGCGTTTATGATGATTGGCACACCGCTAAAGCCAAATTCCTCGCGTAGGCAATTTATCAAATAGCGTTTGTAGCTGAAATGCAGCGCATTTGGGCGATTCATTACGAGGCTAATTTGTGGTGGGCAACTCTCAAACTGCGTGGCATAATAGATTTTTACAATTTTGCCTCTATCGCTTGGGAGGTGGTGCTTAGCGCACGCACGCATTATGAGGTCATTAAGGGCGGAAGTTGGGATTCTATACATAAAGTGTTGCCACACTTTGAGAATCTCATTTTTTAGCATTACAATGTTGCGTTTATTAAGCGCGCTTACACAGATAATGGGCGCGAAGTAAAGAAATTTAAACCTCGTGCGCACCGCGTTATTTAAGGTCTTAAAGTCCTCTTTGGTGATGTCGTATTTATTTAGCACGATGATGACACCAAGATTATGCTTTTGTGTAAGCGAGGCGATTTTCTCATCGAGCTCGACAAACGCAGAGCTACAATCTAACACAAGTAGCGCGATATGAGATTGCTCTAAGATTTGGTTTGTGCGCATTAGCGCGTATTTTTCTAGCCCTTCAATTTTCCCAGCGCGTCTAATGCCAGCGGTATCGATAAATTCTACATTAAAGTCATCAAGCTCGATTACTTCATTTACAGGGTCAAGTGTCGTGCCCTCTAAATCGCTCACCACACTGCGATTTTGTCCTAAAAGCGCGTTTAAAAGTGAGCTTTTACCGACATTTACGCGCCCAATAATGCCAATTTTAATATGCTTTGTATCTTTGATTTGGGAATCTGGCGCATTTTCTTGTGTAGGTAAATCTCCCTCGCTAGGCAAAGAATCTATAAAGTCCTCAATGCTTTGCTCATCGTTCCATTCTAGCACTTCTCCTAAGCCAAAATACGCGCCAATGCCACTAAGCAACTGACTTATCCCGCGATTATGACTAACAGAAATATGATACATTTGCTCTATCCCAAGTGAGCTGAAATGCCACGCTTGGTCTTTAATTTTGTCATTATCGATTTTGTTAAGCACCAAAAACAATGCACTATGCCTTTGAATCGTGCGAATATGACGCACATCTTCATCATCTAAGCCCATTTGTCCATCAAGCACATAGAGCACAAGGTCAGCATTTTTGCCTGCGTTAAGACTTTCTTGCGATACGAGTTTATAAAGTTCGCTTGCGAGTTTGGCGCGTTTTTTTTGCTTTTTATTTTGCACAAGTTCGTAGTTTTGGGCTTCATCGATTCCACCTGTATCAAGCAGGCAAAACTCCTCACCACTAATGGTGCAAATTCCCTTTTTTATATCACGCGTTGTCCCGCTTATGTCTGAGGTGATAGCAATTTTTTGCTTACATAAGCGATTAAAAAGGCAAGATTTGCCAACATTTGGTTTGCCTAAAATAGCGATACTTTTCACATAAATCCTTAAGAGAAATTCAATTTTAGCGATATATTAGCGTAATTTAGGGCTAGGATTTGTTATGATAGTGAAAAATTATGCCAAGATTGTGTGTTTGTTTTTTACTTTGAGCATTGCTAATGCTGATAACTTTATCACACTAGGCGGTGCGAGCGTGTTTCCTAGCAGGGAGCTTCCATCAAATTATGGCACGGATATTATAGATTTTGTCGAGGCACGCGGATTTTTGCTCGCCAAAAAGGACGCAGATATTGGAATGTTTGATGAATCGTATGCGTTATATATAACTTCAAAAAAACTCACAAAATTTATCGATGGCGATATATCACAGGGCAAAGAAAAAATCCGCATTATGCGCACCAAAAATGGTTTGCTTAATACCCGCTCAAGCGGGTTTTACTACTATACCAAAATGGCTTCAAACAACCACGCCTTTTTCGCCCCAAGAGCTCACGCGCTTTATCAAGTCAAGCCATATATTTTTCTTATTAGTGATTACACACCAAGTATGGAAAAAAGTGCGTGCTTACTCGTGCGTAGTAATGCCTTTGTAAAGGAGACTTTTGGGATTAAAATTGACATAAATTTAGAGCAAAATTACGCAGATTCTAAAAACGCAAGTTTTTGGTTAGAGTGTGAGAGCACTCAGGGTTTGTAAGCGTCTAAATCGCCATTCTCACAGCATCGCTTAGTAAATCAGCATTATGAAATGGCACAAAAAGCTCCACACCAAGATTTCTCGCCTTTATCATAAAATCACTATTTCCGCTTTCTGGCACGATTAAGATAAAAACCACAGAGCAATCACTTTTGCTTTGCTTAAACTTTCTAATGAAATCAACAGCATTTACTCCCTCATTTTCCCAATCCATAATCACAATGTCATAGTTTTTTGTGCATAACTCATTAAAAGCTGGTATCATCTTTTGTTGTGTAGCTACCGACACACAGGAATCCACCTTTAAAATAACCTGCATATCCCTGTTAATATCAGATTCTGATTTCCCAATAAGTAAAATTTTCTTTTGGCTCACAGATTCTAAGTAATGGAGTAGTTTAAATAGCTCCTTGCTTTTATCTGATATTTTTTTCTTATCCAATCCACGCAAAAAATACTGCAAAAATGTCTTTGAGCTATATCCGCCTACAATGCCCGCATCACGGAAAAACGACTTGACATTTTCGCTTTTTTTCGCTCGCCCCCATAAACAAGAATCCAAATCATACGCTTTCGTGTCTAAAAGCGTGATAAAATGCTCGGTGATGTCTTTATTCATCGCGCCATACACCAAAGAAAACTCCTGCAAATGCGTCTCTCTAAATATTTTCATACGCTCTGTGGTTTTGACTAAAAGTTCTTTTTGTTTAGCAATGTATTGAAGCAAATCTACATCGCGTTTGCGCAGTGATTTTACTTCGCGCTCTAATAAGAGATAATTTTCGGTGTTGGCTTTGTCTCCTAAAAGTTTTAATGAGCTTTCCTTTTCTTCGAGCTCTCTGCTTACCGTGCGGGATTGGGCTTGAGCGTTTGCAAGAGAGCTTTGCGTCATTTCGATAAGCTCCACCGCCTTTAGATAAGCACTTTGACGATTAAGGAATATTTTTTCAAAGCTGTATTCCAACGAATAACTTGTCTTTTTGTTATAGGACTCGTAATCCCCATATAAAGAGAGAATCTCATCTTTTAAACTCTTTAATCTGGAGTCTGCAAGTGCATTATCTATTTCGTTGAGGTGATTATACGCCGTGAGGATAAATCTTTGTGCGCGCAGAAAATCTAGCCGTTTATGCCCTTGCGTGAAATCTTTATATTTTTCTAATATTTGCATTTCATAAGCGAAAAATTCATCGATACATTCCTTAGATTCTTTAGTTACAGGGATTTCATCAGGGTCTATGGGTTTGGGTTTTGGGCGGATTTTAAATACTTTGCCATTCTCCGCGTCAAATTCAATTTCTGCTCCAATCTCAAGCTCACTTTCCTTGCCCTCCCATAGCTCAAGTGCGAAATCATATTGTCGTTTATTGACGGCTTGCTCTATTTTGCCACTTTGTTCTTGGGGATTGAGTGCTGTTAAGATTCCTTGATACATTTCTATACTCGCAATTATGCACCAAATGTCTGCCCATAGGCTTTGGTTCTTTGGTTGCTATTGTTGTTGGAATTGCCAAAGTAGCCACTTTTGCCAGCATTGCTAGCCGCTCCTCCAGCACCGCCCATAGTTTTGTTATTAGCGAAGCTATTTTTGCTTCGCTCATAGGCTTGTGGGGATTTATAGTTGCGTTGGGCGTTTTGTTGAAAGTTTGGATTATTAAAGAGTTTGTTCCCAATGTAACTCCCTAAAATCGCGCCAGCCGCAGAAGCTAAAATCGCTCCACCAAGTCCAAGCCCACCGCCGTTTGGGTTAGTAAGTTCGCTTGTGTTAGAATCAATCTTTTGCTCCTCTAGTTTGATAAGCGCGTCAATTTCGTTTTGACTAAGCATTCGCTCATTGCCATCTTTTGACTTTAAAAGCACGCGAGTTTCATCGCTTGGATATTCCTCTAGGACTTTATAAGTGCCATCTTCTTGCTCCTCGATGATGACAAATGCCCCGCTTTTTTGTGAAGTTTGTAAAATTTGAGAATCTTGGTTGTTTGTGTTTTCACATCCTTGTAATGCAAACGCCACTGCCACACCGATTCCACCTACCATTGCATAATCTTTGATTTTTCGTAGTTTCATTTTTACCTCTTACGCCATTTTGTATTTTATAAAGAATTATAAAATTTTTAGAATCTAATGTCAATTTAAGCAAGCAAATTGACAGTAGGTTTGATGTAAAAATTTCAAATTTTCTTAAATCTTTAAGTCAAATTTAAGTCAAAAGCTACTAAAATCCGCAAATATTTTTTGAAATACAAAGGAGTGTGTTTGATAATCAAGCAAAACAATCAAATCCATAACGCAAATGCGTTGAATCGAGCTCGATTCACTACTACAAATCCTCACTCTACACACTTTTTACCGATTTCATATATATATATATATATATATATATGTTAGCACGCTCGCACTTCACGCGCTAAATCATAATTCATTAGACAAATCATTTAAGAATACGCATTTATTGATTCGCTTTTATAATCTTGTGCGAATCTATCTTTTAAAGTCGCGGGGTTTGGATTGCTTCGGCGACAAATCACCTCGCAATGACAAAAACTTCATATTTCTAACCACCCACAAAGGAATCCAAATGATTACTTAAATCTCTATTTCGCGCTTGTAGATTCGCGCATTCATTTTTAGAATAAAGCAATCTTTTGGATTTTAAGTCGGCGGTTGGCAAACAAGATTCGCCCCAAAAGGGCAGATAAAATTTCAAAACATAGAAAGGATAAAAAATGAGAAATTTACTCAAAGTTTGTGTGCTAGGGATTCTAGCATTTGGATTAAGCGCGTGTGATAACGATAAAGATAAAGCATTTTTATCGATAACAAAAAAATGCGAAAGCGAAAAAGACAAAATAGATGGTTGCGTAAAATTAAAATATAGCGAAGATGATTTTAAAGTTAGGCAGTGGTATCAAGGCGGAAAAGTTGTGTTTGAACTAAGCACGGACGAAAACGGCAAAGTGCTTATCAAACAACGATTGGATAAAGTTGAAGATGTCAATATCGTGTATGGTTTCCAATCACACGACTACAATCTTACCGAAGAAGACTATGAATCGTATTGTGTTGCCACAAAAGAAGCAAGTATAGAAGGTTGTGCGCGATACAACACACAGCATACTGAACTGATAAAAGCTTGGCGTGATGAAAAACTCTATGATAATTGTGAATATATTGATAGTAGCAGAGCTATGAGTAGGATATACATAAATGGTGTATGTGGTGTAGGCGAGGAGCAAATAAGACAATGCTTTAAAGACGGCAAGAGCTATGAATGCGATGAAAAAGAAATGCAAAAATTGCTCTCACAAGATTTTAGTGATTTTTATAAACGATGTGTTCGCAAAAATAAAAATGGCGGTGGGTTTGAAATATATCCCGCACCTTGCGAAAATTAAATAAATGAAAGGACAAACTATGGGCGAAAAATCCACAATTACGCTTGATAATCCAAGCACATTTGCAGATGACTTGTGGCGCAAGATTGTCGATGAGCGATTATTTAGCTATCAAAAGAACGATATTTGCGATTATTTGCTGTATTTGTTTAATAAACACAGCAAATCAAAATTTTTGGATTCAAACAGCAATGCGGAAAATGAGCTATTATTGCGAATGTCTACCACCAAAATCAAAACCACAAAGAAAAATATTTTTGTGAAGTTTATGGATAAAGACGAAAAAAGCGAAGTGTTTGAAATGTTTTTAAGCGACTTTGTGGCAGGTAAGATTGCCATAAAAGACGCAAACACAAAAGGGCGCATTAAGCTAGTCATCGAAAATCCCGTATATCGCAATGTGCTTGAATCAAAGCTCAAAGAAAAAGTGCAAGAAAGTTTTGATTATAGCTTAAATAGCGAGAGCGTAGAAATATCGTGTATTGCGTTTATCGCTATGCTACAAATGGAGGCAGAGCGACTACAAACAAGTGCGAATCTAAATAGGGTTTTAAAAGAATTTGAGGCTACAAAGAGATTGCAAACTACAAGCGAGTTTATCAGCGCAATCGCGAAGTCGCCTAGTGATTTTGGCGCAGAGTTTATCAAAACCTACGCGCCAAAGGCACTAAAAGCAATTTATGCCAAAATGAAAGGAAACTAAAATGAGAAATTTACTCAAAGTTTGTGTGCTAGGGATTCTAGTGTTTGGATTAAGCGCGTGTGATGAAGTGGCAGATAACGCTGGCAAGGCGATAGATTCTGCTACAACAGAGGACAAGAAAGTAGCAAGGGCATTAAGCATAGAATCCCCGTTACTTGCGATAGATTATGATAAAAATTACGACCCATATTTCGTCATTCAATCCCAAGATAACAATACCATTATCGAGGATATTATCCTAAATCGCGGTAATTGTGGCGTGGTAAAGTATAAAAAAGACTATGATATGGCAAACGCGTATAGAGAGCTAAATGGCGATAAGCTAAAAACAAAAAACGGACAATTCGTTGATATGAAAAGCATTATTTGGACTAATGAGACAAATTACTACGACTCTTTGGACGACGATTCAAAGACAATATACAAAAAGATATTTCCCGTAAAGCTATCCTATGGCAAAAAGTTTGCAATACCCTATCAACTCAGTAATTTGTATGGACAAAAAATCGGTTGCAACACAAACAGCATTATCGAAATAGAAGTCATCGTAAATGGCGGTGGCAGCTATATCTTTAAGCCAAAAGAATGATGCTATTTTAGGGGGGATTCGTATGCAAAAAGAACCAAAAGATTATACAAAAATCTTTGATTCTAGTGAATCAAAGAGCGCAGTGGAGTTTGCAAATACGCTTTGGCGTGAGATTACCAAAAATCAGCTTTTATCCAAGCAAAAGAACGACATTTGCGACTATTTGCTGTATTTGTTTAATAAGCACGATTCGGAGCATTTTTTGGATTCGCGGGCAAATGCAGAAAATGAGCGATTGCTCCAAACCACAGCGACTAAAATCAAATCCACAAAGAAAAATATTTCGGTTAAGTTTATGAGTGAAACCGAATACAAGCAAGTTTTTAGGGATTTTCTTAACTCGCTAAATGACAAAAACAAGCGCATTGTCAAAGAGATTCGCCCAAAAGATAAGGACAAAGAGCCGTATTTGGAATTTATCATCGAAAATAATGTGCTAAAAGATATGTTAGAAGCGAAGTTGAAGCGTTGCGTAGGCGATACTTTTAGCTATACGCTAAATAGCGAAAAGTTGGAATTATCCTATGAATCATTTATCACAATGATAAAAAAGGAGGTGCAAATTTTAGGCAAAACAGATGAATACGAATCGGCGATAAAACCATTAGAAAATCAATATAGGATTTCTAAAATAAGCGATTGGGCAAAAGCGGGACTTAAAGCGATAAAAGAATATGTCCCGCTTATAGTGGCGTTAGTATAAAATCAAAATGAAAGGACAAAAAATGACAAGGACATTTAACAAAATAGGCAAAATAGTGGCGGTAAGTATAGGAATCGTGCTAATGGGCGCGGTGTTTGCTAGCACCAAAGCAGAAACGACAGATAATGTCATAGAATGTAGTGGCAATGAAATCAAAACGGATACAAGCATAGAAAAAGGCGAATGCGAAGATGGCAAAAGAAAGGGTGTGTGGAAATACTACGATAAAGACGGCTATATACAAAAAGAGATTACTTGGCAAAATGGCGAAATAGTTTTACAAAAAGAGTATGATAAAAATGAAAATCCAAAACTTACAACGGCGTATAATAAAGGCAAAGTTGTATCAAAACGCAAATATGGATATGATAATGGTGTGTTTTTGGATGCAGACCAATCTAACGAACAATTTTTAACGCATTATTATACAGAGGATAATGTAAGCGTTGAGCGCGAATATAGCATTGCGAGTTTAATACGCCAAACAAATAACAAAATATATGAGGCAAGGAAAGAAGCGGCAAAAATAGCCGAGCAACGCGCCCAATCTAAAGTCAAAAAGCCCACTATGCAAGAAGTCAAAAGAGCAAAAGATAGAGGGCAGGACGCTATGAAGACATATAGAGAAAAGCTAAACGCCCAATATGAAAAAGAATGGCAAATCGAACTAGCCAAAATCCCTACTATGCCAAATTTTGATAGTTACAGTAATGATGAGCTAATAACATACATAAAAAACAATAAAATATTTCCAATGCGCGAGGTTATCAAATTTGTAAAATTTAGCCCAACCATCGAGGGAGATACCACAGAAAATTTAATATTGTTATGGGAGGATGATGATGGACCTCTGGATATTCATTTTGAAGATACTAAAAAATCGTTAGGAAAGATCTATGAAGATTCTGCTGGTAGAGGATTTTATTGTGAAGACAAGGGCATTAACGATTATACTTGTCGCACATTTGCTAAACATTATAAGCAGTTGATTGATAAGAGTGCGTATAAAAATATGATTTATAAAGTTTTGCCCAAACCCAAAAATTTATGATTTTTTAGAAATGAGTTTTGACACATTGTAAGGCGAATCTAACGCCATTTATGTGAATCGAGTGTGAATCTATCTTGTAGATTCACACAAATTTAAAAGGATTTTATGCCATTATAAGATAGTTTTATATACAAAACGCGCTTCACAGCACAAACGGCGTATCCTGATACACACAGAAATTGAGCCAATTTGCAAATATCACACTTGAATCTGCCCGCCAATCATAGCGCACCGCGCCCTTATCGTCAAAATAATTTATCGGCGCGCTAATCTCTAATCCCTTTGCTTTATCGCGCTCATATTCGCCTTGTAGCGTGAGTTTGCCATACTCGGGGTGTCCTAGCATAAAGATGTCTTTGTCATCTTTGAGCACACTTATGCCAGACTCCGCGCCTTTTAGCAAAATATCTAAGTTTGATTCCCCCGCCACGCGCTCCGCCACTGCTTCATCTACGCCACTATACCTTGAATGTGGGATTTTCACAATATCACCTAAGCCCGATAGTAGCACATTTGGCGTGATGATAGAGTGCTCATAAATGCCTGAGAGCTTCGCACTTAGCGCGACTTTTGGGATTTTGTGGAAGTGATAGAGCCCCGCCATCGCCCCCCAGCAAAGATAGAGCGTTGAGGTGCATTGAGCGCGTAAAAAGTCCATTATCTCGCGCAGCTCAGCCCAATATTTCACTTCTTCAAACTCCAAATGCTCGATAGGCGCACCTGTGAGTATCGCACCATCAAAATTGCGCCCCTTTATACTCTCAAAATGCACATAAAATTTATCTAAGTGGCTTTGTGGCGTGTTTTTCCCCACATAGCTTTGCGTGGTAAGAAGCGTGATATTGATTTGCAAAGGCGAATTTGCAAGCAGGGATAAAAGCTGGTTTTCGGTTTGGATTTTGGTTGGCATTAGGTTAATGATGAGAATCTCTAACGCGCGAATGTCTTGGTGCTTGGCACGCGCCGTATCCATTACAAACGCGCTTTTTTCTAACTCACTAAATGCGGGAATGTCCTTTGGGATAATGATTGGCATAAAAAATCCTTGTAAATGTAAATTGTCCCTGCAAATTTTACACATAATCGCATTATGTTTTGCTTAAATGCGATTTTAATGCAAAATTATGGGGATTTGGCATTACGATAGAGAATCTAGCACGATTCGCGCTCCCATAAAGGGCATATTGAGGCTTTCTCTCACTGCCTTGCCTATAATCAAAATGCTTGGATTCTCACACATTTGTGCCATTTGTGGCAGTTCGCCTAATGTGCCGATGATTGCCTTTTGGCTTGGGTGTGAGACTTGCGAGATAAACGCAGCGGGGAGATTTGCGTCTATGCCCTGTGCCAAAGCCTCATCGCGTATGCGCTCCGCAAAGCTATGCGCCATAAGCACGATAAGCGTGTAAGGCGAATCTTTTAGCCACGCAATCCACTCCGTGTGAAACACGCTCTCGCGCAAATGCGCCGAAACGATAAGCGCACCCGAACTCACTCCACGCAAAGTCGGCGCAACCCCGCTATACAGCGCACCACAGAGACTTGAAGTAATCCCGCTGATATATTCCACCTCGATATTATGCGCGTGGAGGAAACTTGCTTCCTCCCACACACGCCCAAAAATCACAGGGTCGCCACCTTTGAGACGCCCTACGATTTTGCCCTGCTTGGCGTAATCTAGCATTAGCTCATTGATTTGCTCTTGCGTGAAAGACGCCACTCCCTTGCGTTTGCCGACATTTACGCATTCAATGCCAAGTCCTTTGATATGAGAGAGAATCTCCGCGCCGATGAGATTATCAAAAAGCGCGACATCAAGCAAAGCAAAGGATTCAAGCGCGTTTAGCGTGAGAAGCCCAAAGTCGCTCGGTCCGCAACCGATGATAAGCACCTTGCCAAGCGCGGTTTGGCACTCTTTGGCAATGGCGTCTTTGTCGCTTTTGCTTTTGGGCGGGGCGATTTGGCGCAGATTTTTTAGGCGGTGAGATAGTGCAGAAATCGTGCGTGGCAAAATCGCGCTAATCTTATCGCGCAAGATTTGCGAGAGAATGGGGCTTGTGCCATTTGTGCTCACCATAACGCTCACATTTTCGCGCCTCACAATGCTCCCAAAATAAAAATCACACAAATTTGGCGTATCCACGACATTGAGCAAAAAGCCACATTTTTTACGCACGCTATGCAAAAACGCGCCAAGTTGCGAATCGCCACTTGCGTCAATGATAATTTCAAAATTTTTTAGGGTGTCTAAATCGATATTTGCGTCAATGGTGCGAATTTGAAAAAGCGTAGAATCTGTGTTAGATTCTACGCTTTTTGTCTCAAAATACGGCGTGAATCGCTTATCAGCAACTTCCCGCGCCCATACGCATACTTCCCATTTTGCGCTCATTAGCACTTCAAACTTCTGCCACGCTACCGCCCCCGCGCCGATAAGCAAAGTCTTTTTTGCTATAAGCGCGATAGGCAAACTAAAAGATTCGTTAGATTCTTGCATTGCTATTTCTTTTGGATTATTCATTTAAATTTAAAGGCGTGATTATAGCTTAAATCCTTAAAATATAGCGAAAACATTGTGCTTAATTTACCCAACCAAATAAATATTAAACTCTCGTGGTTTGTTGATTTCATATTCAGTCTCAAGGTAGCCATTGCCTCTAATGTTTAAAATCTCATATCCCCAAAAGTTACAAACATCTTGCAAATAAGATTGCATAATTTTTTGTTTCTTATCGGCTGTCTCTTTATCTAGTGCCTTATCCCAATGTTCTATTATCAAAACAAAGCGTTCAAATTTACCAATCAACCATTCTAAATCATTTATCCAGCAAAGCAAAGGATTACTAGGCGTATGCAACCAAAACATACTCTCATCAGTGGGCGTTTGAAAAGCAGCTTTCGCAGTGGCTACAAACTCATCATAAGTATGCAGTTTTGAGCCATCAAGTTTGACGACAAACAAATCATCGCTATCTTTCAAGGTAATTTCATCTAGGCTTTTTACCTTGTAGATTTTATTGTCTTTTTTGTCTTGCATTGTGTATTTCATTTCGTGCAATCATAGCGCATTTGCATTTGTGAGCGTTAGCACATAAAGCATAAAAAGCGAACTTAATGTTTTCATTTTCTCATTTCCCCTAGCACCGCGCTATCGTTGCTACAATCTTAAATGTGCCATTGCCTAAATCAAACAATATATATTGTTGGTCGCCACAATCAGTGGCATACTCGATAGTGAGTCGTTTTTTGTCCTTGCTCCACTCATATTTCGCATACCATTCCTCGCTATCGCACTTATAGTATCGAGATTTTTCACTTCTGCATTTACCATTGTATCGATAATCTTGCTTTGGCAATGTCCCTAAAAATTCAAGTTTATATTCATATAACCCCAAATCTATCGAATCTCCGCTTCCCCATCGCTCCCAATATAAAGTCCCTTTTGCCTTTTTTAGTTTATCGTGCGCTTCTTGCATACTTTTGGCTTTTATTATGGTAAATACAGGCTCTCCACAAGGCTCTACATCGTATTTAGGATTTGCTATGACTTGTCGCTTATAATGCACATAAGTTTTTTTCTTTTCATCAAATTCCTTAAAATATTCCCACCGATATGGAATCTTGCTCTCATCGAGTTTCTCAAACTCACAATCCGCGTAATCCCACTGCAAATCATCTTTTGCATTCTCAGCAAGCACCACCGATACAAACGCCACGAAAATTACCAAGCTTAATTTTTTCATTGTTGTCCTTTATTCAAAAGCAAATTTACAAACTTCACTTTAAGCTAACCCGCGATAGTCCAGCGATAAATCACTTCGACAAAATCGCCCTTTTGCGTGAAAATAGTGGCATCTCCGCTATCATAGCCACTGCCACTTACCCAAAGTCGCCCATTCTCCCAAATATACCAATTGCCTACGCCGTCATATTTTAAGCCCTCATCACAGCAGTAAGTATAGACATTGCCTTTGGGTGCTTTGTCCTTTGTCTTGTAATATAACCCAAAGGCTTCATCTATGCTTTTTGCTTTGATGAAATATTTTCTTAACCCGTCAAGTTCGCCTTCGCTATGAGTGTCGCTTACAATGCAGTTGTTGCTGTCATAAGTTTCGCCCTCAAAAATGCCTTCTTGATACCTCACGCCATCAACAATGCGGTGTTTGCACAAATCAATAAATTCCAAGCCATTGTTTTCATCAACTTGCACTTTTGTGCTGTCATAAACGAGCGCATCAAGCGCACTAAAACCTTGTGGCGACACAATAAAGGACATATATTGTTTAGTCTCATCAAGCACTCTCTTTGCGTCATCATCGCTCAACGCTTCTGTAAATTTGCGCAAATCTTGTGAATCTTGCGTGGATTCATTGTTAGATTCGCCCGTAGATTCTTGTGAATCTTGTGATAAATCGCTAGATTCAACCTGCGAATCGTTAGCATTTAGCGTTTGCGATTCGTGTGAATTTGCATTAGATTCAACTTGTGAATCCTTTGAATCCCCACACGCCACAAACGCTACCGATATAAACGCCACGAAAATTACCAAACTTAATTTTTTCATTTTTTACCCCTTTTTAAATTTTCACTAGATTCGTGTGAATCGTTATGCGAATCGCCCACAAATGCGCCATTTTTATCGACAAGATTATCGTTTGTAGCTTTTTTAATAATATCACTTAATGCGTTAAAGTCATAATTTTTATTTTTTGTCATAATAGATTCATAGTATTCCTTTGGATTTGGATAAAAGATTTTTTCAAATATAGGCTTATGTGCGGGAATATTGTAGATAAATTGCGTGATTTGCCTAAAGGCTGTTATATACCCATCTGTTATGCAATCGCTTTGTGCCATTTCAAAATGGATAGGATTTCCCCGCATTCCCTCTTCCTCCATTTCTTTATGTGCTTTTGCGATACGCTCCATACTCTCATCGATACATTTTCGTCTATTTTTTATCATATCACGCGAGACTTGCTTGATTTTAGGCTTATCTTTAGAATCGATATTTTTCATCACAAGTCTATAATAGCTTGAATAAAAATTATCTTGCAAGGCAAGATTGGCATTAGAATCTATATGGCTAAAATCGCCACAAATTGCACCCTCATCGTCATATTTTGCCTTACTGCAATCAAAGCTAGGTGCGATAAATTCTTGAGCCATCATCTCATCAAAATTTAAGGCATTAAGGTTTGTGAGCGCGATACCTACCATTACAAATAAACTAACGAAAATCTTTGAAAATGTTTTCATTGCTTCACTCCCTTTTTTACATTTTCACTAGATTCGCGTGAATCTATGAATCGTTGCTCGAATTGCCCACTCTATGTGTGCGATAAAGCATTTATTGTTCTACCACATTATCACTTTTACTTGAAATAAGTGCATTTTAATTCTCTTTTGTTATTTTGTAAAAGATAGATTCTAATATTTGGATACATATCTGCCTTATCCTCAAAAAATCTATTACTTTCTAAAAAAATATAATTTTTGCCTTCAAACTCCATAACCCCATAAGATAATTCGCTTAATATAGGCATAAAACCAAGCTCATCTCCCATAAAGTCCAATCGTTGTGAAATTTTATTTGCTGGAATAGCGTATGTGGTTAATGCCATACAAGCCTCCTCGCTGCTTATACAAATACTCTCTGTGGTTTTTGACCCTCTCAAATGTAAATCATCGCCATAGATTCTATCGCTTGCTTTTTCATCTAGCTTACCATTTTTATATATCCAAAGCACTCCAAAATAGCTTCCTAGCGTATAAATCACACTTTCTAATGTCCCATCATTATCAATATCAATCTGTCTTTCATAGCTATATGGGAAATTTATATATGGAGATTTTTCGCGAATGGCTTTTGCCACTTTATCTTTTTTAATTTCTCCATTTTCAGTGCAAAAAGTCTCAAAAAAGACATCTCTATTGTTTCGTGCAAAGGCGCACAATCCTATACTAAATGGAGGTTTAATTGATGGTGAGATTTCTCTCCATCTGCTTAAATCATCTTTATATGCTCTTGCATATTCGCATAATGCTTTATTATTAGAATCTAGCACCGCCCCCAAGTCATTTAGCAATGTTATGGTTCTTTTTTGATATAAATGCTTTATGTCATCTGTATCAATGAGATTTTCTCTATCGCGGATAAACTCTTTTTGGGATTGCAAAATGCCTTTTAATCTCTTGTCTTTATCGCTAAAATTTGACTTTTTTAGCTCATAGATAAGCTGCGTATAAACTTCGCCCATATATCTATCCAAATTTTGCAATTCTCCACTCTCATCACTGCATATCATTTTTTCTGTGTTGCTTTTTGCTTTTGTGCAATCAAAGCTAGGTTTCGCTTCATTGGCAGATTCTGCGTTTGCTAGATTCGCACACGCCAAAGCATAGAGACATATTTTTAGAATCTTTGTAGTAACTTTTTGTTGCATAATTTATCCTTTTATTTTTTTTGATTTGCGCAAATCTTGCGAATCTAGCGTGGATTTTTGAGTAGATTCGCCTGAATCTTTTGAATTGCTAGAATCACCACACGCCACAAATGCCACCGACAAAACCGCCACCAAAAATAACAAACTTAATTTTTTCATTTCGCCTCTTTGCTACTGAATGCTATATAGCCACACTTCATCGCCCTTTTGTATAAAGCGCGTTCGCAAAATTGTATCAAGTTTGATTTCTAGCATATTGTCCCCCAGCCATTTATATGTGCTACCGCAAGAATCGCCGTCCTGATAGACAAAATCTCGCGTTTGTAGCGCAGGGGCTAGGCAATTTTGCCCCTCTATTTTTGAAATCCCTGCATAAAAGATTTTATATGCTTCGTGCAAACTTTTTGCCTTATAAATTTCTTTTGTGATAGTCATTTCCGCGCCCTGTGGTGCTTTGATATGCTTACAATAAAAATAACTGCGCCCTAATTCCTTATCATAAGTGGGTTTTGTATCACAACGCAAATCCTTTTCATCAAGTAATTGCGCATCTGCAAAGAATTTCTCGGACGCGTTTTCATCGCCAAATAACGCAACAATACACAATAACAACACCGATAAAATTTTCATTTTTTACCCCTTTTTTACATTTTCGCTAGATTCGCGTGAGTCTGTAAATCGTTGTGCGAATCAGTCGATTCGCATATTTTAGCGCAGAATTTTAAATCTCTTTACAGCCCCATTCTGGGTAATGTTCGCGGATAAATGCGTTGAGTGCCCTCTCTTGTGGGCTATATTTGCGCTTTGAATCCACCGCAAGATTCGCCGAATCAGCATTATTTTCTACCACTTCGACAATCATTCCCGCGCCCAAAGTCGCGTTTGTGTATTTATCGATGATGATGAAACTCCCTGCCACGCGGTTATTGTTGTAGGATTCAAGTCCCAAAGTCCTATCAAACTTCACCACACACCGCGCTATGTCATTTAGGTGCAAGTTATGCGCAGGGTGCTCGGTAAAGTCGTTTATGTCCTTTTTGTAGAGGATTTGCTCCACACTGCCTTTGAGCGTGGAGGTGGCGCGTTTGATGACATAGCTAGATTGCAACTCTAATGCCACCTCATCAAACCACACAATGTCCGCCACCACGCATTTGCCAAGTTTCAAACTATGCTCTTTTTTTGCGATAATATCGCCCCGCGTAATGTCGATTTCATCTTCTAGCACAAGTGAGACACTCTGTGGGAATCCCGCGCTTTTCACCGCGCCTAACGCCTTTTTATCAAACTTTTTGCAATCCAAATCCGCAATATTTTGGCTTACAATCGCCTTAATTTTGCTTGTCTTATTTGATGGCAACGCCACGATACTATCGCCCACTTTGATTTCGCCACTCTCTATATTGCCACAAAATGCGCGGTAGTCCAAATTCGGGCGATTGACAAACTGCACGGGGAGAATGAAATTTTGACTTTGTCGCTTGTGAATCTTTGCGTTATCTAAAATCTCCATTAGCGATTTGCCTTTATACCACGCGATTTTTTGGCTTTTATGCAAAATATTTTCGCCTTGCAGGGCAGAAATGGGGATAAAGTCAAAGACAATGTCGCTATGATAGGCAAGCTGCGGGATAATCGCTTTGTAATCGCGCACGATAGATTCAAAGACTTCTTGCGAATACTCCATCAAATCCATTTTATTTACCGCGACAATGATGTGCTTAATGCCAAGCAGACTTACGATATATGAGTGCCGTTTGCTCTGTGTCAGCACACCCTTTCGCGCATCAAGCAAAATCACGGCAATATCCGCCGTGCTAGCACCTGTCGCCATATTGCGCGTGTATTGCTCGTGCCCGGGCGTATCAGCGATGATATATTTGCGCTTCTCTGTGCTAAAAAAGCGATATGCCACATCGATTGTGATTCCCTGCTCTCTCTCGCTTGAAAGCCCATCGACAAGCAACGCAAAGTCCAAATTCCCACCTTGTGTGCCGATTTTCGCGCTCTCTTTTTCCAATGCGCTTAGCTGGTCTTCAAACAACGCCTTTGAATCATAGAGCAATCGCCCAATAAGCGTGGATTTGCCGTCATCTACGCTCCCGCAGGTTATGAATCTACATAGCTCTTTGTTTTGGTGCTTTGTCAAATATTCGTGCAAAGTCTCGTGTGTCGCGTTCTTTTTCATTAGAAATACCCCTCTTGTTTTTTCTTTTCCATACTTGATTCCTCATCGCTATCTATGAGCCGTCCTTGTCGCTCACTCGTATTTGCTAGTAAAAGTTCCTCGATGATTTTTTCCAAAGTATCTGCGTTTGATTCTACCGCGCCTGTGAGCGGATAGCACCCCAAAGTGCGGAATCGCACCATTTCTTTATGCGCATTTTTGGCAATCTCGCTAGGGACGCGCGAATCATCAATGAGAATCTTTGTGCCTTTATATGGGCTTACCAAGCGTTCTTTGGCGAAATACAGGCTAGGAATGGGGATATTTTCAAGTAAGATATATTGCCACACATCAAGCTCCGTCCAATTACTAAGCGGGAAAACGCGAATAGATTCGCCCTCTTTGTGCCGTCCGTTGTAGAGATTCCACACTTCGGGGCGTTGATTTTTAGGGTCCCAGCGGTGATTTTCATCGCGGAATGAATACACGCGCTCTTTTGCCCTTGACTTTTCCTCATCGCGCCTAGCCCCGCCAAACACCGCGTCAAACTTATACAAATCTAACATTTGTTTTAGCCCTTGCGTTTTCATAATGTCCGTATGCATTGCACTTCCGTGCGTGAATGGTGAAATGTTGATTTTATCGCCCTCAGGGTTGCTATACACGATGAGCTTCATACCCACTTCCTTTGCGCGTTTATCGCGAAACTCAATCATCTCGCGAAACTTCCACTTCGTATCCACATGCACCAGCGGAAATGGCGGGATTGCGGGATAAAACGCCTTTTGGATTAGGTGCAGTAGCACCGAGCTATCCTTGCCAATGCTATACAGCATAGCAGGATTGTCAAACTCCGCGACAACCTCGCGGATAATGAAAATCGATTCAGCTTCTAAAGCCTTTAAATGCGTGGTTTTTGTCATTTATAACTCCTTATAATTT
Organism: Helicobacter sp. 23-1048; assembly: GCF_053654545.1. Taxonomy (NCBI): domain Bacteria; kingdom Pseudomonadati; phylum Campylobacterota; class Epsilonproteobacteria; order Campylobacterales; family Helicobacteraceae; genus Helicobacter; species Helicobacter sp. 23-1048. The sequence goes on from NZ_JBSIUT010000002.1 coordinate 47,028, forward strand.
TAATTTCACACAATCCTAAATCTCGCACTATTTTTACAAAAAATGCTATTGTAGTCAAAAATGTCGCTAAAGCCAAATTCCCATAGCCAAAATTCGTTTTCGCGCTTTTCAAAAAATAGCGTGATGACTTGCTTTTGCGTGTGAATACTCCATTGTCTCATCGGGTAGTAAAGCTGACGGATAATGACATTACTCGTATGTGAATTTTTCGCCTCTACAAGCACGATTTTATCCCGTCCCTCAAACCCACTATCTACCTCCGTTTGCACGGACACCACGCTGATATTTTGATACGCGTTTGTGTGAAAGCTAAATTGTGGCGTGTATTTGCGTCCACGAATGCTTAGCACCAAGCTATCATCGCCCAAAAATGTGCGAATTAGGCTTGAAGCATAGGCAAAATCTAAATGTTGCATTTCGGAATCGCCCACTTTGGAGCTTTTTAGCTCAAAATCAAGTTTGCTTGTGTAGTCTTGCGCTTGTGTAGTAATGGGCGGAATATCGACATAGCCTTCGCCCTTGCAGATGATATACTCGCCGTTTTTTATAGGCAGGATAAAGAGTTCATTATCGATAAAAATTTGTGGTCTATCCTCTCTGCTGTCTTGTTTGCATAGCACACGCACTTCTTTTTGTGAAGTTTTGGCAAAATCCTTTACGCAACGCTTAATCTGCTCGGCATTTATGGGGAATGGTGCGTTATTAAAATCGTGCTTTGCTATGCCTAAATCATCATAGATTTTCGCCCAAGATTCATTATTTTTACTCATATTTGCCCTTTATGATTAGCTCACTTACCTTGCCCCGTTTATCGCCCTTGCAGTTGATTGCCCGTCTTACTTTGACTTCGATGAGTTCAAAATCTTTGTAAAGTTTGCGGATAAATTCTGTGTTTGAATTGCTTTGCAAGACTTTTACCCCTCTAGTTTCTAAAATCTTAAATGTTTCACAAAGCCTTATTTGCTCACTTTCTAAAAAATTATCCGTATAACTCACAAAACTTGAAGTCTTATTAAGCGGAAAGTAAGGTGGGTCAAAATACACAAAATCGCCTTTTTTTGCGCTCTTGCACACACTCGCAAAATCCGCGTTGAGAATCTCCACACCCTGCAAGGCATTATGCGCGGACAAAATCAAGTCCTCATCATAGATTTTAGGATTTGTATAGCTTCCCATCGGCGTGTTAAACTGCCCTTTAGAATTGTAGCGACACAGCCCATTAAAGCAGGTTTTGTTGAGATAAATAAACCGTGCAGCGCGAAAATCCGCGCTTAAATTTTCAAAATCCGCGCTTCTATCAAGGTTGCGGATTGTGTAAAATACTTCTTTGCAATGTGATTCTTGCAAGGATTTTAGCCCACCTAAAACTTCGCTAGGACTTGCTTGAATCGTTCTATAAGCGTTGATTAGTTCGGCATTTTTATCGCTTAAAACTACATTTTTAGTGCGTTTAAAATTTAAAGTATTTGTGCGAAAAATCCCGCTATTTTGCAAGGCAAAAAACAGCGCACCACCGCCCAAAAACGGCTCAAAATACGCATTAAAACCCTGTGGCACAAAGCGCAGTAGCAAATCTAAAATCCCAGCCTTACCCCCAGCCCATTTAAGAAATGGCTTTGCAGTGGGCTTAATCAAAGGCTTGTGTGCGCCATACATTGCTTGAAATTTCGTGCTAGAAATTGTCATATTTGTCCTTTAAAAACGCAATTTTAGCATAGATTTACACATTAAAGCATAACGCCACGATTACCGCGCCAAGCATTAACGCAAATCTTTTCATCTTTTTACTCCACTTAAATCTAAAATTTTAAAAGCGCAATTTTAGCAAAAAATTTATGCGTTTTAGATTCGCGAGGTTTTTAGATTCGCGTGATTTGAATCAAAAATAGCTTTAGATTCGCACCAAATTCACGCGAATCTAAAAACGCAGATTCGCACAAATCTACTCACACGACATTTTTAGCTGTGAGCTGTGGATATAGCCATAGATTGCTGCTTGTGGTTTTTTGGCATTTGGCGGGAGGTAAAAGACTTCCAACCACTCATTTTTTGGGAGCGATTTTGGCATATTCTCGGCGAGTTCAGCAAATGGATATTTCGCCCACATAATCTTTGCTTTTTCCTTGCCACAGCGCATATCACTTGCCTTAATCTGTGCGATAATCTTGCCCTTTGGATTGTCGCGTAGATTTATCACACTATCTTTTGAGCCGTATTTGAGCGATACATACTCATCATTTGCGCCCCATTTATAGACTTCGCTTAAAGGGCTAAAATCTATAAGCGTGGCATAAGCACTACTTCCTGCTTCGCCCTCGCCGATAAACTCATAGTCTTTTAGTCGCACTTTTGCGCGAATGCCATTGCCACCTAAATGTGTATTGACAATCTCTTTTGGTAAATCGCTAATTGCCCTAATCTTTATGCCATAAGTGCGACTATCTTGCAGATTCCAAAATTCTAATTCAACCTTACTGCAATCCCATTTTTGCGCCCTCTCATCAAAAACCGCGCCTTGATATTCCAATGCACTATCGCACAAACTATATGGCAAAAACGGCAAACCCACATTTTCATCGGGGTGAAAAAACACCACAAATGACGCTGTATCAACTTCTGGGCTTTCTATTGCGTATCTGCTCGTAATCGCGCCTGTAAGCTCTACTTCGCCACTAAAACAGCCAAGATTATAAACGCCGTATTCATTTATTTCTTTGCAATCTACGCGTTGTAGCGTGTTTAGCGTCATTACGCCCTTTTTGCTTGTAAATGGGGCGCAATCATCGCAAAAATAAGGCGGATAAGAATCACTGCCAAACGCCACCGCGCCAAATGCAAGTGCCAATAAGATTTTGACTACATTTTGCATTTCTCACACTCCGTTTAAAATTTAAATTTTAAAAATGCGATTGTAGCGAAAAATCTGCGTTTTAGATTTGCGTGGTTTTTGAGATTCGCACCACATTCACGCGAATCTAAAACACAGATTCACGCTAGATTCACGCGCAAATCAATCATCAACGCCTTCACAACCATCAGAATCTCTATCAAAATCACACTCATCTAACTTTTTAAGCTCTTTTAGACTCATTCTTTTTATGTGGCAGCTCCAATGATTTTTTTTGCAAGATTCATAGCCGTTGCGACAGAAGTTTTCGCAATCTTTGGCAAAGTAATGCTTTGCTTTTGTCAAATCTTTTTTGACTTTTTCCCCGCCTACGATTTTGCCAAAAAGATAGATTCGCCCCAAATCCCCACAACCTTCGCCCAAAACACACGCCTTGTCATAATAATGCAAAGCCTGTTTTTGGCTAATAATCTCACGCATACCAAAGTTATCAATTTCCTCTCCCTCCTTGCGCTCATCGTAAAAATATCCAAAACTTAGACAAAGCCCAGCATTTTGCAAATCCTCACAACCCACCTTAAAATAATCCAACACAAATTGTTTTTTGGTATTTGCCTCATCATCAGTTTTGCTTTCCAAATGCGCAAGCGTTACAAGGGGAACAATCTCGTCCCTATGGAGAAACCCCTTGTGTTTATAAGTGTCTGTAAGCATTAAAGCCACCTTTTTGCCATACTGCCTTGCCAGCGTATAGTTTGATTTAGGCTTATAGCTATAATAAAAATACGCCAGATATTCACAGCTTTGTTGGCTACCCAAATCACAGCCTTTTTTGGCTGCGTTTTCAAATTTACGCGGATAGATTTTATCAGCTTGGCTTTCATAAGTGTCCTTGCCAAAGTCATAATAGCGTTTTCTGTCCTCAGTCAAAAATTCATAAAAATTTGAAACCAGCACACTGCAACTTGTAGCGTTATTGTCATCGCACTCTTTTTCGTGCATAGCTATAAGCTCATCTCGCCCAGCACACGCACGCTTTGCAATGCGTGAATCCACACCCTCCCAGCGACAAAATGCATCTAACTTTTCAATGTAATCAAAGTTTTCCTCTTTGCTTTTTTGCACATAGATAGCCACATATTTTTCTATCAATTTGTCGCGCTGTATGCAGGCTTTGGGTAGATTTCGCTTACATATTTCATCAAACTCTCTTACAAATTTCCCCGCACCAAAATACTCATTAAACTGCTCCTCCCTTATCAATTTGACTTTTTGATACTCAAAACAAGCATTTGTGTTCTCTTCATAACTTCCATAACACAATTTGCTAAAAAACTCCTCTACATCATATCTTTCACAAGAAATACCACTCTCATCTTCTTGGCACTCTTTAAACACCATACCACGACCACGCTTTGCTAACTCTGCCACTGACTTAGTCAAATGCTCACAAGCACTATCTGGTGTATTTACCTTGCACGCCCTTGCATAGTGCAATATCGCCTTTTCTAAATCATCTTTTTCCTCTAACTGCGCGAGTTTGAAACACTGCGAATCGTCTTTTTGCTTTTGCTCTGCGCTTCTGTTATCATCGTTATAAACGCTATAATAGCATTGATTATACAGCTCCTCTTTGTCTGCACAAGCACAAAAGGCTATGACAAACAACAAAAACACGATATTTTTTTGCATTTCTCACGCTTCCTTTGAATCGAAAAATTTAAAAGTGTGATTGTAGCGAAATTTTGTGCGTTTTAGATTCACGCGAATCTAACACAGATTCGCGCCTTTATCAAATCTAAAATATCCATTTATTTATCTTTTCTCCGCATTGTGCCAAAATATGATATGCCCCACGACAATGTCAAAAAGAATAGCAAAATAGGCAAAGTCCATATTAGACTTACGCTAAAAATATATCCACAAATCCAAATCGCGCTCTCATCTGTGAATCTATTTCTCATTCCAATATCATCATAAATAGCAAGGCAAAATGGCACAAAACAAATGGCACACCAAAGCACAAAAATTACCATTTTGCGTCTTGCAAATAGTGTGGTTGCAAGCATTACAAAAAGCTCACACGCGATGATTTCTTCGCCCCGCATTTAGAATCCCAATAAAATATCTATAATCTTTAAAAGCGCAATTTTAGCGAAATTCATATTTGAGATTTTTGCCATTTAGGATTTGGAGCATTTTACTATCTTTGCATTTTCTGGCGATTGCAATCGCGCTTTGTCCTTTGTTATTTTGCGCGTTTGGATTTGCGCCTTTTTTGATAAACAATCTTGCAATATCATATCGCCCTACATTCTCCACGCCCTCTTCCTCATAATAATGATATGATAAATCCTCACAATTATCTATCACTGCTCTTATAAGCGCGGTATTGCCCTCATCATCTTTTAGATTCACATTTGCACCTTGCTTTATGAGCCACTCATTTATCTCAACATCCCAACTTTGCATTAGCACACTCTTCCTAGAATCATTTGCAGCATTGATATTTGCACCATTTTTTAGCAAAAATGCAGCCATATTTTTATCGCCATTTTTTACCGCTTCAAAAAGCGGTGGCTTACTTTTTCTATCCCCATTTAGGACGATTGACATTTGCGCCTTGTTTTATCAGCAACTTTGCAATGTCATAATGTTTATGGCTCACAGCGATACTAAGCGCGGTGTGGTTATTATAATAATCCACAAAGTCAATCTCTGCACCATTTTCTAGCAAAATCATAACCAAATCTATGCGCCCCAAATATGCCACACGCCACAGCGGGGAAAATTCTCTATCTAGCGCATTTGGACTCATTCCTTGTGCTAGTAGAAACCTAAACATTGCTTCATCGCCAAATTCCACTGCTTTAATCGTAATGTCGTTATTAAAAATCTCTTGTGCATTTTGTCCTTGCGCTTTTTTATTTTCAATAAGTAGCTCTGCCATTTTTATGTCGTTATAAAAAATCGCAATGCCTAGTGGTGTGTAAGCCTGCCCAAAAAACCCGTGAAAAATCCCATCATAAAAGGCGCATTGTCTGCACGACATAGGTTGGCAGAATGCTTTGGCGTATTTGGGCGCAAGTTTAGAGTGAAGTAGCTTTTGTGTTTTTTTGTAATTGCGCGAAATCACGGCATCAAAGAGTGCTTGATAGTCCGTCTTATCGCCACGATAGCCCTCGTTAAATTTATTGCAATCTTTGAGTAAATCTATAAAACGCGATTCTGCATAGCGCAATACTTCTTGCTCACTCTTATTAGATAACATTTGTATTTCTTTTTCTGTGAAAATATTTGGCTCGGCGAACGCCACTTGTGCGCTAAAAATTGCCATAATTGCTAATCCTAAAATTTTACCTACATTTTGCATTTCTCACACTCCGTTTAAAATTTAAATTTTAAAAAGTGTGATTGTAGCAAAAAATTTATGCGTTTTAGATTCGCGTGAATCCTGTCAATCTATTCTCATTCATAATCACCAAACACGCCACAAAATCTAGCAATTTTAAACATTACAAATAATGCAACGCTCCAACATATATGCCACCAAAGCACAAACTCTACAAGAAAAATCAACTTTGCATAATCATTGCTATATGCCACTATGCCCATAATGCAAAGTGTAAGCGCAACAATACAAAAAATAAACTTTTGAATCTTCATGCTTTTGAAGCGCATTATGAAGAATTGCGCCACCAAAGCACATATTGCGCTAAAAATAGCATATAATGGCACTTTAAAAATCAAAAAATATAGCAAAAATATTATAATTGCACCACACGCGCCTTTGTAGCTCTTATCATAGCTGACAAAAATAACCGCACTCACAAATCCGCAACATATCGCCAAAATATCATATATAATGGAATGGTGGTTTGATTCAAATGGTGCGAATCTCGCGCCTACAATCACAATGGCAAAACACAAACTAGCAAAAATTATGCTATAAATTTTATATGATATTTTTTGCATTTGAATCCTTTGTATTGTTTTAGATTCGCGTGAATCGCGCCTAATGTTGCTGATATTTTTTTCTATACAATTCACGCAATGAATCAAGCAAGATACGCACTTCGTTACCTTTTGAATCTAAGCGCAACACTTCCCACCATAAAAATCCATTTAACCGCTCTGCCTTAACGCCTTTAAGTTTCGCACAAAGTGAATGAATGTCGAAAATCTCGCCATTATATTCTAATCTACCATTTGCGGTAAGGTTTGCGCTTTTATCGCTACCTTTGATATAGAGTGTCTCGCCCACTTGCAACAATCCGCATTCTATCAAATCCACAAGATTCACACGCAAGGGCTTTTCATCAAACTTCGCCCTTGCAATGTCGCTATTTTTAAATACTATGCTATCTATGCGCTTTTGCCCTGCATTGATATACTGCTCGTTTTGCTCGCACATTATGTAGTTTCGCCCAAGTTTCTTTGCCACTGACGCAGTTGTCATACTGCCACCAAAAGGGTCTAACACAATGTCGCCCAAATTACTACTAATAGCGATGATTTTATACAGCAAGGCTTCGGGCTTTTGTGTGCTATGAAGTTTTTCGCCACGCTCATTTTTTAGTCGCTCTGCCCCACTACATACAGGGATTTTCCACACTGAACCAAGCTGTTTTCGCACGCCTTTGGTAAAATCAACAATGTCGCTATTTAACTCTTTTGCGGTTTTGTAGTGAAAGGTGTAGCGACTTTTTTTGCTTTTTGTCGCCCAAATGAGTGTCTCGTGGGAATTATTTAGGCGTGTCCCCATAAAGTTTGGTGTGGGATTGCTTTTGTGCCACACAATGTCATTGATAAACCAAAAGCCCAAATCCTGCATAATCCCACCAATCGTATAAATGCACTGCATTGCGCCGATAATCCAAATACTACCATTTGGTTTTAAGATACGCCGACACTCCGTAAGCCACGCACGAGTAAAGTCGCTGTAATCTTGTGTCGAGTTAAATTGATTATCCCATAAATCATCACACCCACTAAAATCACTACCCTCAGGGCGTTTGAGAGTTCCCTCCACACGCATCCAATACGGCGGGTCGGCAAAAATTAAATCAATGCTATCATTTGGGATTGCCTTTAATAATTCCAAACTATCGCCGTGTAGGATTTGGTTTAGGGGGAGAATTTGGGATTTGAGATTCATAGTTTTTTATGCGGTATCTCTAATCGCTCTAATATTTTCTTAAAATCCGCTAATGAATTTTTATTATTTTTTAATTCCAAAAATTCTATATTTAAAGATTTTAATTGATTTTTATTTTGTGTGCTTAAAGTGTTGGCAATAAATATATTTGTGTCTCTTGCTATTACGGCATCCGCGGATTCGGGATTTCCTTTGCCCATTAGTTTTACTTCCACTCTATAAATTTTGCTTTTATCAATATTGAAAAGTTTAAAATCCACTTCTCTATCAAAATCTAATTCCCCGTCTTTCTTAAAAATATCTGCGTTTATAAAATCTTTTGGCACTCCGCATAAACGACATAATTCCAACATTAAAGGTTTTTCTACTCTTTTTCCAATACTGCTCCAAGCTCCGCCACGCAAAGCAATTTTCTTTGTGGCAAGAGCGTTTATAACAAGCAAACTTTCGCTTAAATTTAATTCAACGCTAATATTTTTATAAGAAATTTTTATGCTAATTCCTATATTTTGCGTTTCGTTTCCAAGGGAATCTAAAATAGACTCCAAATAATCAATATTACTATTTGCGACATTTATCATAATTTCTTTTGTCGCGCTTCCGTAAATATTGCTAACCGTCTTTTTATTCATTCCCGCAAAAATCGTCGCGTCATCGGGTTTGATTTTCTCATTGTTAATAAAATTCTTTTTATACCAATCTAAATTTATATTTGTGTCGTTCATTTTTGCATTCAAAATTTTCTTAAAAAATTCCAAAGCGAAATCTAAAAATTCAATATTGATTGCGTTAATGACTTCCTCTCTATAATCTTTCCCGCTAATAAGTTTATCTATTGTTTGTTGAATTATTATTTCATTAAATTTCATAAAAACCGCTCTTTTTTAATTTGTCGCAATATTCTTTATTTTGTTCGCAAAGCAAAGGCGTTCTATTCATTTTTATAGCGACTTTTCCAAATGTCCCGCTTCCTGCAAACGGGTCGCATACAATATCGTTTTCAAAAGAATAATATTTTAAAACCTTCTCGCAAAGTTCGGAGGGAAAAACCGCGGGGTGATTTTTGTCAGATTTTGGCGAAATATACCAACAATTTGTAGAATCGATTTGCTCGTCATTTTTAAAATTTTTATCATACATTTTAATATTTTTATCAAGTAGAAAAGGCGAATTTTTGCGATAAACCATAACGCTTTCCGTAATGCAATTTGGCTTATAACTTAATGGCTTTTTAGTTTGCAAATATCCCGCTATTCTATTTGGGACGGAATACTCGGGCTTTATCCAAATAATTTCATCAATAAAATAAAATCCAGCTTCTTGTAAAATTTTATGAAAGTCAAAATGTATTGGATAGCGAATCGATTCAAATTCTCTTCCCGCTCTTTTTGTAATCACGGGCGAAACATTGATAAGTATAAATCTTCCATCTTCTAAAATTCTATGACATTGTTTTAGACTTTCAAGCATAGAATTTAAATATTCCTCATAACTTTTATAGTCGCTGTAAATTCTCGCGTTATAATATGGCGGAGAGGTAAAAATTAGTTGAATTTGTTTGTCGTGGATTTTATCAAGTGTAGTTCTGTTATCGCCGATTAAAAGTGATGGCTTTGTAATTTGTTTTTCTTGTGATTTTATGTTTTGTCGTTGTTGCTTAAACTCGTAATATTCAAACATTTTTTGCATAACTTCGTTGTTATAATGCGCCAACATTTTATCACGCAAAATTTTAAATCGCTCATCATCTTTTGCCTTATATAACGCCGTGCGAAACATTTGATACACAACTTCCATATAATGACTACCAAACGCTTCTTTGGCTAAAAATTCATAGATTTTGTCATTATTTTTTTGCCTACCGATAGATGAGGCAATCTCTCTTTTTAGCTCGATTTCAAAATCCTCATAAAAAAGTTTTAGCAAATTTTCAAGGTTATTTTCACTGCGCTCTAATCCAAGTTTTTTGATTGATTCTAATGTGATTTTTGGCTTTTGGATTGTTGTTATGAAATCCAAAGAAATAGATTCGGCGGTAGAATGCGTAGAATCGCTATAATCAAAAAGCGCGTTTGTCATCTTATATCCTTGTAATTTTTTTTGTATTTTATCGCATTTGACATTATTTTTCTTTTAAAATTCAGATTCACACTACCACAAACCACACATTAGAAAAAATGCCGTGATATTACATTAAAGATTACGACAAACACAAGCCACAAAAAAAGTGTCTTTTTGCTTAAACTTTTATAATCTTTGAAAAATCCACCCAAACCGCCAATCCACATATTTACTATCCACAAAACTGCGACAATAGCCACAAATACCCCAATTAAAATCAATAAATTAAACAAAGTTTCCATAATTTATCACATTTCACTAGGTAAATCGCGCTTATTTTGTGGGATTATCACCCAAAATCCATAGCCCTTACCGCCTATGCAATCCACATTCTTTGTGGTCGGGGTTTTCCCACCACCAGCGTCCTGCGCGTATGTCCTCGCCATCTTTGATTGCGCGGGTGCATACATTGCACCCGATACTGCTAAATCCTTGTGAATACAGCGCGTTTATGGGGAGATTCGCGCTTTTGGCGTAGTCCCACATTTTGCTATCCTCCCAGTCAAAAAGCGGATTGATTTTTTTGAGTGCGAAGTTTGCGTCATTTTCTATGAGTTTCGTTTCGGCGCGTGTGATGGATTGTGCGATTCTAATTCCGCTAATCCACGCCACTTTCCCACTTAACGCCACTTTGAGTGGTTCGATTTTACGCACGGCACAGCAGTGTTTGCGTTTCTCTACACTCTCGCGCATTCCCCATTCGCCTAACTCATTTTCCAACGCCAAAATTGCCGAATCCTCCGCGCTAAATGCTTTTATCTCAATGTCAAAAAATCGCGCCACCTCCGCTTGATATGCCAAACTCTCATCAAAAAGTTTCTTTGTATCAAGCGTGAAAACTTCCAAATTCGCCCTATTTATCCCCGCTTTTAGCGTCAAATCAAGCGCAATCGTATCCTCGATTTGGTGTGAAAACGCTAGGGCGATTTTGCCCTCGCCAAATCCACCGCTAGAAATTTTGCTAGAATCTCCGCCCAAAACCTCGTCCAAAACCTCGCGCAATCGCGCAATATCGCTATTATATGACATATTCACTCCAAGATTGCTCATCGCTTCGATAAGCTTTAAGATTTAAGAAATTCACATAAATTGTCTCAATGTTTTTGTCGCGAATCTCATTTAGCGTCCCCTTGTCGATTTGTGCTTCTATCACTTGTGCGTCCGTGCCTACGCCGATTTGCACTTCTAAGATAATCCTATCGCCTAAGATTCGATAATGCAGTATTTTGCCCTCGTGTGAGCCATATTTTTTGCTAAATGAGATTTCAATGTCGTGCGGACGGACGAAAAATGTCTGATTTGATTCCTCGTTTGCTCCGCTCTCCGTTACCACTACGCCCTCTTTGATACGCGCTTTAAAAAGATTGACATTGCCTAAAAAGCTATATACGAATGGATTTGCAGGGTGCTCATAGACGGCTTCAGGTGTGCCGACTTGCTCGATTGCCCCAGCGTTCATTATCACAATCTCATCGCTTACTTCTAGGGCTTCCTCTTGGTCGTGCGTTACAAAAATGCTAGTGATGTGAATCTCATCGTGCAACCGCCGAAGCCACTTTCGCAAATCCACGCGCACCTTTGCATCAAGCGCACCAAATGGCTCATCAAGCAACAGCACCTTTGGCTCGATTGCCAAAGCCCTAGCTAACGCCACGCGTTGCTTTTGCCCTCCGCTTAACTCGCTTGGATAGCGTTTGGCAAGAGATTCTAACTGCACCATTTTTAGCAACTCTGCGACTTTGTCTCTTATCGCTTCTTTGCTTGGGCGCGTGGCTTTGGGGCGCACACGCAATCCAAAGGCGATATTGTCAAACACGCTCATATGCTTAAAAAGCGCGTAGTGCTGAAATACAAAGCCTATGCCACGATTTTTGGGGCTTTGGCTTGTGATGTCCTCGCCAAAAAATCGCACCTCGCCACTATCGGCAGATTCAAGCCCTGCGATGATACGCAGTAGCGTAGTTTTCCCACTGCCACTTGGTCCTAAAAGCGCGGTGAGTTTGCCCTCTTGCAAAGTCAAATTGATATTTTTTAGCGCGTGAAAACTCTCAAAGTGCTTACTTAGATTGCGGATTTCTATGCTCATTTTGTCCTTCCTTTATTGTGATTTAGATTCGCGTGAATCTTGCGAATCTTTTGGATTTGTGATTCCAAAATATGCTAACTTTTTCATTTTTTATCCTTTTTGTAAGTATCGCCCCATTCAAATTCTGCGTTATCCCCACACATTGCATAGCAATCAAAATCAAATATCGCCCTATCTCTTGTTGGAATGATACCTTGCGTATTTTTAGTGATTTGCACCTCGCACCTGCTAAAATCCTCGCCATCGCTAATAATGCTCGTTGTCCGCGCATTAGTAGAATCCACAAGGCGGATTTTGCCTTGCAGATTGCATACGCTTTGCCCCGCGCTAGATTCGTAAGCAAAGGCACACAAATTTCCCTCACAGCGCATTATATCAATCCACCCGATATATCCTTCACGCGACAACGCATATCTGCCCTGCCATAGCGAATCTAACTTTTGATTCGCACTAGAATCGCTTGAATCTTGCGTCAAATCTTGTGAATCTTGCGTGGATTCATTGCTAGATTCGCCCGAATCCACGCTAGATTCTTGTTGTGGATATTTTGGATTTATGATTCCAAAATACGCATTGACTTCATCTTCAAACACCACAGTATCTTTTAGCTCTTTGGGCTTTTTGCCTTTTTGATATAGATAAAAATTATATAGCGAATCAAGTCTTGTAATATCTACGCTTTCGTTTGAAAAAACAACCTTTGTGTAATTCACCTTATCTCGTGAAATATACTCGGTTTTTATGCCATTTGCCAAAAGATATTCATCTAATTTATAAGCATACCACATTTCGTCATCTACAATTACATAAAAGTCATCTTCTCCCCATTCTTTTTTAAATCTATTTATTTCATCATCAGTAGCAATCACTTGAATCACGCACTTATCGCAATCCACAATGAAATCTTTGGGCGAATCTTTTTGTGCGGATTTATCTAAATTTGCACTTGAATCCGCGCTAGATTCGTTAGATTCGCCCGTAGATTCGTGTAAATCTTGCGAATCTATTGTTTGTGATTCGCTCGAATCTGTGCTAGATTCAGCTTTTGAATCCTTTGACTCCCCACACGCACTAAATCCCAAAATCGCCACCAAAAATATCAAACTTAATTTTTTCATTTTTTACTACTTCTCCATTGCAAAATTTTAAGCATTTTGTTATCGGGTTTGTATTCGCAACCACAGCCTTCACTTTCAGCTAGTGAAATCGCACTTATTCTTTCTTTATTTTTCATATATGGATTCGCGCCTTTTTGCATAAGCAATTTTGCAATTTCATAAATCTTATCGTTGCCCTTACACTCAGACGACTTAATCTCACAATTCATATTTACTGCTATAATCAGTGGCGTATCGCCATTATCTATATCACGCATATTGACATTGAAATTTTTATTTTTCACCAAATATAGTGCTATGTCAAAACGCCCACTATACACGCTTTTGGCAAATGGACTGCCATTACAATCCGCCGTATTGACATTTGCGCCACTTTGTAACGCTTGCTTTATTGCCTCAATATCGCTTTTTGTTGCCTCCATATCACTTTGCCATATCGCTTCGCATAATAATTGATTTTTGCTTAAATCTTGCGCAGATTGCGAATCGCACGACAATTTTAGCTGTGAGCTGTGGATATAGCCATAGATTGCCTCTTGTGGCTTTTTGGCATTTAGTGGATAGTAAAAGACTTCTAACCATTTATTTTGTGGCAATTTTTCAATCTTTGTATCAGGTGGATAATCCACCCAAAAAATCTCATCATTTTCAGCTCCACAGCGCATATCCTCGCGCTTAATTTGTGCGATGATATTGCCATTTGGCTTATCGCGTAGATTGACAACGCTATCTTTTGAGCCGTATTTAAGCGATATAAACTCTCCGCCGTCTTCGTAATGCTCATATACCTTGCCAAGTGGGCTAAATTCTATAAGCGTAGCATAAGCCTCGTGTCCAACTTTGCTATTCTCATCAAACTCGCCATAAAAGTTATAATCTTTTAAACGCACTTTTGCGCGAATCCCATTTTCGCCTAAATGTTTATCCACAATAGCTTTGGGTAAAAATACTTTTTTGCTATCAATCTTAAGATTCACACCAAAATTTAGTCGTTTAAATGTGATTTTACTGCAATCCCATTTTTGCGCCCTATCATCAAATACACCACCATTAATACCACTAGCATCGCAATAGCTATAATACAAAAAAGGCAAATCCAAATTCCTATCAGGGTAAAAGCGCGTTTCAAAAATATTTTCTTCCTCTTCGTTATTATACGCGCTTACAACCACGCCTGTAAGCTCCACTTCGCCACTAAAACAGCCAAGATTAACTCTTATAGATTCATTATCCATACAGGGTTTATGTTTGAGCGTGTTTTTACTCATCACGCCTTTATTACTTAAATGTGGCTCACAGCCATTGCAAAAGTCGGGCGGAAAAGCAAACGCCACTTGTGCCAAAAGCCCCGCTATCAAAAATATCAAACCTAACTTTTTCATTTTTTATCGCTCCATTATAAATTTTATCATATCTCACACTCTGCCTCATAATCCGCCACATCAAGCTGTGATTTGTGTATATAGCCCACAATCGCGTCATTTGCGCTTTTTGCATTAGGTGGGAAATATATCACGCGCACCCATTTATCGGGGTTTTTGAGATTTTTGAGTTTGACTAAAAGTTTTTCGCTTTCATTAGTAGCCCAATCTTTTTGCTTCCAATCAATTATCTTTGAGAGATTCATATCAATTAGCCAACTCCATTTTTCTACTTCTATCTCATTTATTTTGACGCTTTTATCGCCATTGCAAGTGTATTGCCAATGATTATGCGCCAAAATAAACTTATCCTTTTTATAGATTTTTGCTAAAACCTTGCCATTTGGCTCATCGCGTAGATTCACAAAGCTATCTTTTGTTTTGAGATTTATGCTATATTGCTCGTATTCTCGCGGATTAAAGGGATTTTCATTGATTTTTTTATTGATTGTAAAATTATTGACATAAAAGATATTATCAGCCCCACCATAATATTTTTGCAACCTTATCATAGCCAAACCCTTTGTATCCACGATAGAAGTGCGGTCTTCGCTCACATTGGTAATCATATTGCCTAGTATGCGTGTGCCTTGCTTTGTGCGCTTATCGAAATTAAAATCAAATTCTATCTCAAAGCTAACACTACCGCTTAAACCTTGTTGATACCATTTTGGCAGATTATCATAGATAAATTTCGTATTTTTTAAAAAGCCCTCGCTATCATTCATCACGAAAAATCCCACTCTCTTTTTGGCTAAAAAGTCCAAATTCTTATCATAAGGCTCAAATTCTAAAAAGCCATCATCGCTAGAGAATGAGTCGCTCCATAAAGTTACTTTGCCCTTTATATGCAAGGGCTTATTTACACGATAAAAGCAGTGTCTTACCACATATCCAGCTTGTGTATATGGTGCAAAATAACAGCAAGTATCTCTAGGGTCTCCAGAGCCACCACTGCAAGATGATTTATCAAAGGGCGAAAAGAGTTTTTTAGATTCTTCAAAGCGTCTTTTGCACTCCGCTTGACTTGAATCTTTAGGGCAGTCAATCAAAAATCTATGCCAAAAGCTTTGATTTGCGGGGTTTTCTTTCATTGCTTTTAGCTCTGCCCTGCATCGTGCCAAAGAACCTGCCGTGTATTGCTTAACCCTTTCATTAGTTATACCCTCATTGCTTCTACGCAAATCCGCTTCAGCTTCAGCGACTTCATCGCACCAATAGCTATATGCCTTGTCATAGTCGCTAAAAGCCACTTCAGATTCGGGATACGCATAATCCCAACTCTTTGCAACTCTCTCACTAACAATATGTGGCAAATCGCTTGAGTGAATCTCTGTGCTTTGATATGGGATATAATACGAATTATTTGGCAACGCCGAATCTTCATCATACCCAAACGCCACTTGCGCTAAAAGCCCCGCTATCAAAATCGCCAAACCTAACTTTTTCATTTCACTGCCTTTTAATCACACGAGATTTTAAGCTGTGAGCTGTGGATATAGCCAAAAATTGCCTTGCTAACATCAACAAAATCAACATTTCTATCTTTCATAATCTCTATGTTAGGTAGATAATACACCTTTAACCATTCTTTTTTACCCCTCATAAGTCGCTCTAGCAATTCATCGTTTCTATCCACGAGATAAATCCTGCCTTTTTCTTTGCCACATTTCATATCTTTGGCGTATATTTTAGCGATAACCTTACCATTTGGTTTCTCACGCAGATTCACAAAGCTATCTTTTGAATTGTAGTGCATTGTAAGCAGACTAAATCCACTGCCTATATCATCTTTAAAATGATTATATTTGCCCAAATAATAGCAATCGTGTCTGTCATCTACACAATCTTCCCATTCATAATATCTATGTATGTAAGATTGTATATATTCCGCATTTGCAAAGGGTGTAGCCTCTATAAGCGTGGCTTCTGTATATAAATCATTATTCATTTGTCCATATTTATGCAAATATTTATAATCTTTTATTTTTATTGTTGCCATTATGCCTACGCCACCAAAAGTGCGCTTTTGCAATGGCTGTGGCAAAAGAGTATTATCAGCTGTAAGCAAAACCGCTTCAGCTGAACTAGGCTTACCAAACCACCGAGCAGGCAAGTGAAAATTCTTATCCAAGACGATATACGCTATATCACCAAACTTCGTTTCCTCACGCACTAACATACCGCTTACTTCTATTTCGCCTTCAAAGCAAATATAACCCTCTTCTAAATCCTCTTTGCTTTGGCACTTTATCTCTTTTAATTTGCTTTCGGCGTTGTTTTCAATGGGTGCTTGTGTGTTTTGTTTTAGCTTATCTTTCCACTCTGCATATACCCAACCATCAAATCCACCGCCAAAGAGTTGCACACCACTTAAAAAAGCTACAAACGCTATGATTTTTACCATTTTGACTAACTTTTTCATTTTTTTGCACTCCATTATTTTGATTTAGATTCGCGTTTTAGATTCACGCGCGAATTATAGCAAAAACTCTATGCGTTAAAATTCACACCAAATTCACGCGAATCTCAAATCACAGATTCACGCGAATCTTGCAAATCCATTATGCGTTTAATTAAAAATACTCTCATCTAAATTTTCAAACTCTTTTGGGCTCATTTTTTTTATGCGACAACTCACGCTTCCATAGCACACTTTATCGCCATCATCATTAACGCTACATTTATAGTCATCGCCACCATTATCGCAAGCCTTAGTAAAGTAGCGTTTGGCTTTGGCTGAATCTGGCTTTACTTCATCACCGCCCACGATTCTACAACAAAAAAGATAAATGTGTGCCAAACTCTCACAACCCACACCCAAAGCACACGCCTTATCATAGTAATGCAAAGCTTGTTTTTGATTGACAATCTCAGGCATACTATAATTCTCATCATAAGCTTTGGCAAATTTATCGCACACAACGCCACTTTGCAAATCATCACAACCCGCCTTAAAATACTCAAGCATAGCTTGCTTTCGCTCCGCTTTGTCGTTTTTGTCATCAAGATTGGCTTCTATATGCGCCAAAGTAGCAAGATATTCAGCGTCTTTTATGTTAAATTTGCCTTGAATTTTGGCATTTTTAAGCATTAAATGCAGTTTTTTGCCAAATCCCCTTGCCACCGCATAATCTTGCATAGGTTTATAAAAATAATAAAAAGCCGCCCCTTGCATACAGCTTTGAGCATTGCCTAAATCGCAGGATTTTTGCGCTAGGGCTTGAAATTTGGGTGCATAGATTCTATCAACTTCTCTATCGTATCTATCAAAAGGGGGGCTAGATTTCAAATAATCAATGCTCCAATTCACCAACAAGCCATAGTAAAAAGAAGTAAGCATAGCACAGCTTTTAGTGTCATTTATTTGGCAGTCATTTTCGTATTCGCCGATAATTTCATCGCGTGCTGATGATGCCATTTGCAAGATTTTCGGACTTAAAGAACCTGTTTGATAAGAGAGTAAATCCAACTTTTCAACATAATACGAGCCCTTTTCCTCTTTTGGCAATGCCAGCACGGCGCGGATATATCGCTGTGCTGTTTTGTCGTGCTCATCGCAAGATTGGGGAACAATATAACTAAAATTATTACACATACCCCGAAAATCGCGCATAAAATCCCACAAATTACTAGGCGATGGCTCATTTAGCTCACTCAACTCTATCTTTTTAAGCTCAAAACAAGCGACTTTCTTGCCTGATTCGCATAAATGTTGTAACAATTCTTTACTTTTTTGCCTTGCCGATTCGTTATAAGTTGTCGTTTCGCTTTGCGTTGCTGATTCGCTATGACACGCGCTACATACAATCGCTACGAACGCTAATCCTAAAATCTTGCTTAATTTTTGCATTTTTTACACTCCGCTTGAATCTAAAAATTTTAAAAGCGCAATTTTAGCGAAAAATTTATGTATTCGCAGGGTTTGAATCAAAAATGCGTTTAGATTCGCACCACATTCACGCAAATCTAAATCACAGATTCGTGCTAGATTCAAGGCAAAATGGTAATTTTCGTGCCGACTTTGACATTGTCATACAATTCTTTGATTTCATCATTTAGCACCGCGATACAGCCATCACTCCAATCACCCGCAACATAGCTTAACCTACCCAAAAATCCAAGCCCATTTGGCAACCCGTGAATCTTTATATCCCCACCTGCACTCACGCCACGCGCCTTTGCCTGTGCCAAATCCGCGCTATTTGGATAAGAAATGCCTAGATTACGATAAAAACGCGATTTTGGATTTTTGCTATCGATGAGATACTCTCCCTCAGGTGTCTTGCTATCGCCCTCTTGCGTTTTGTGTCCTTGTGGATTGCCACCTAGTGCGATATGATAGGTTTTGGCGACATAGATTTCGCCATTTGTAGAATCTTTTGCTAGCACTTTTAGCGTCCGTGCGCTTTTTTCGACAAGCAATGAATCGATTGCATTGCCTTTGAGCGCAGAATCTAGCGTGTGCGAATCGCTTTGGTTTATGCTTGAAATTTTCGCGTTTATCGCCACCGCGCACAAAACCACAGCACATAACGCTACCGCCACAACGGCGATATATTTTCGCACTATTTGTTCTCTTTTGTGTAGATATCATTATATTTTTCATCTTGAGAGCGCACATAGATAGGAATCCCTAGCTTTGCTAAATCACTTTTGCGCACATAAGGGGGCGAATCTTCGCCAAAATACGCCACTATGTTTTCATCATCGACAAATCTCATCTGTGTAGAATCCACGCTAAGTATGTCAAGCGTGGTTGCGATAGATTCGATAAAGTCAAATCCTTGCGCGGTTTTTTCAAGCACTATGGGCGACTCTGTAGGAAAATCCGCCCGATGATACCACCAGCTAATAACGCCCTTTTGCTTGTCAATAGTGTAGTTATCAAATCTTATGTCGTTGTAATCCCACTCATAATTTGCGCGTTTATATGCTACCCAGCAATTTTGCGTTATGTCTTCATCTTTTGGCAATGGCATTTTCTCATACACGCTCAAAGGGGCGCACTCGTGCGATTCGCCACTTTTTTCATCTGTCAGCGGATTTTCTAGCTTTACCCATTCGCCCACATACATATCGGGCAACTCATCGCTAGACATATATGTAAAGTCCTGCACAGAATGCGGACAAATGCGCTTGTCATCTTTGAAATGTTGCACATAGAGATTGCCCTTTTCATCGCGCAAAAAGCGGAATTTGATTTGCGAATCGCCCTTATGCCCCTTAATATCATCACCCAAAGTAAGCGTCCAAATGCCATTTTCAAAGTCCGCATTTAGCACCTTTTGCTCACTCAAACTTGTGTATTTATTCACATACGCACCATCGCTAAACACCACGCCACGCGCTTTATCAAAGATTCGTATCCCTACATACCAGCCGTCTTTGCCGTTATTTAAATACTCGCCACAATTTATATACTTACCATTATGCTCAAATCCCTCGCTCCACACGGCAAAAAACGCCTTACCCCAAAAGTCGATTTTATCGTTTATAATTTCTAGGGGCTTTGGATTATTATCCAAATAGACTTCATCTAGGCTTAATTGCGCGATTTTGCTTGATTCGTCCGTGTCTTGTGCGCTTGATTGATTTGAATCTATGCTTGAATCTGTGCTAGATTCTACACTAGATTCAACGCTATCATTTGATTTGTTTGAATCTTTGCACCCCACCACAAGCCACACTGCCACTATCGCCACAAATGCCAATCCTAAAATTTTGCTTAAATCTTTCATTTTTCACACTCCATTTTATGATTTATTCCCCAAAATCAATCTGTGATTTATGGATAAATCCCGCTTTTGCGTCCTTTGTTTTGCTCGTATTTGGCGGGAAATAAATCACTTTATGCCATTTTGCTTCTTTGTCATACATATCAATCAATCCTAGCAAACGCGTTTGTGGGAATTTTATTACCAAACTATCACTAAAATCTTTTTTGTAGATTCGCGCTATAATCGCACCATTTGGGGATTCTCGCAGATTTACAAAATCATCGTTTGTTTTAAGTGTCAATGGGCGCACTCCCTGTTCGCTGTATTCTACCAAGTATATTTCCGCATTTTTATCCATTTTTTTGCTTAATTTTTTGATAAATTTAATATTATCAGCGACAAGATAGCTTCCACTGCCACACGCAGAATAGTCCGCTATCAAGGCTATATCTTGCTGTTGAATGTCCCAAACATCGCTTATATACCCGCTCATATTTGCCACTTCAAACTCCACTTCATATTTTACCTCCCCAGCAAATCCATCAAGCAGCCATTTGGGAATCTTTGCTAATACTTCTTTTTGATTGCGCGAAGTGGGCTTTATCTGCAAATTACTATATGCCAAAAATTCCATTTCAGTTGATAGCAAGTCCTCATTTTCAAATGCAGTATAAAAAAATGTATCACAAGCAAGACCGCCATAATTTGTCTTAATAGTAAGTGTGCCTTTTAGCTTAATGGGGACTTTCAAGCGATAGGGACAAAATTTCTCGGCTGTATTGTCAAAGCAAGTCATTCGTGCTACTTTTTGCCCTTTGTCATTTGTGATAATTTCATACCACAAAGGCATAAAGTGCTTTTTGGCAAAAGCGAGTCTTGCCAAAACATCAGGTGAATCATTATAATAAAGAGCTTGGGCTAAAAATTGTAGCCAATATTCATTTTGCTCTTTTTTGATTTGTTCTAATCTTTCTAAGCTAATTTCATCATCTGCCACCGCATTTGCCAAAAAGCAAAGGCATAGAATCACTAAAATTTTGCTTAAATCTTTCATTTCTCACGCTCCGTTATTTTTTCACGCACGATTCTAGCTTATCGGCTAGATTTTGAGGGAATTTTAACTCTACTTCTTTCATAGTATCAATGAGCGTTTTTGTGCCAAAATCGTATTCTACCCAGCCTATCGTGCCTGTGCCTTGAAACTCTTTTGACTCGCTATCAATAAATAGCTTTGCCACAATCTGCGCTTCATTAACGCTATCAAACATAAACGCCACGCTATCTTTAAACGCTTCTACGCTTTTATTATACCCACTCGCCCACATTGCAAAATCAAAGCTACTCTCTTTGACAAGCGAAATAAAAATATCCGCGCATTGCGGAGTTAGCTCATTATCGCTAAAATAATATGTATTTTTTGCATTTGCAAATACACTACACGCAATTAGCAAAACGATGAATCTAAGTATTTTTTGCATTTTTTTAAACTCCATTATTTGATTTCGATTCGCGTGAATCTCATTTGTAAATATCGCCTCGAGATTGCGCCTTGTAAGCGTAGATTAGGATTTGGGATTCGATTATTTCATAAAGCAAACGATACTTGCCGATTCGCAATCGATATTTGTGCGATTCGCCCTGCAAACGCTTAATATCAAGGTTATTTTCAAAAGGATTTTGCGCGATTTGCTCTAATGCAGAGATAAATTTCGCACTTACTTCAGGGTGAGAGTGCAAAAACTTCCGCACTTCCTTATTCATCTCTACTTTATAGCTCATAGCCCAAGCTCTTTTTTGACAGATTCTAGGCTGTAAGTTTCACCGCGCTCTAGTTCTTTTCGCGCCTTTTTCCACGCTTTATAGTCCGCTTTGGTTTCAATAGGGAGTTTTTTGCTTTTTGATTCGGCACTCTCGCGCACTTCGTGCACACCTTTTAGCAGGCGAATCGCACTCATAATTTCGCTTTTGTTTTTATCGCTGATTTGCACTTGTAATGTCATCTTTTATCCTTTAACGCTTTATTTTTCGCACAATTATAGCAAAATCGCGCATAGAATCCTATATTTCACGCCTTTACGCTCTCTCATACTTCTCAATGATACACTTCAAAATAAGTGCGATGATTGAAAGCAGTGTGAGCACACTTGCCACCGCAAACGCCGCCGTGTAGAGATAGTCATTGTAGAGAATCTCAATATATAAAGGCATCGTGGTAGTAAGTCCTATGATTTTCCCGCTCACCACCGCCACCGCGCCAAACTCGCCGATAACCCGCGCATTTGTCAGCACGATACCATAGAAAAGCCCCCATTTGATATTTGGCAAAGTTACCTTAAAAAAGCTCTGCCACCCGTTTGCGCCCAAACTTATGGCGGCTTCCTCTTCCTCTTTGCCCTGCTCTTGCATTAGCGCGATGAGCTCTTTTGCGACAAAGGGAAATGTTACAAACGCGGAGGCTAGGATTATCGCGGGGAGGGCGAAAATGATTTTTATATCCCACGCGTTTAACATCTCGCCAAAAAATCCGCTATTACCAAAGAGTAGCACAAAGCAAAGCCCCACAATGACAGGCGATACAGCAAAGGGAATCTCAATGAGACTAGATAAAATAAACTTGCCTCTAAATTCAAACTTTGCGATTGAGTATGCGATAAAAGTCCCAAATATCGCATTTATCGGCACGACAATGACAACGCAAGTGAGCGTCAAAAGCAGTGCTTTTATCGTGTATTCATCGCTTAACGCCTCCACATACACGCCCATACCCTCGCTAAACGCCTCCACAAAGACAATGATTAAAGGCAACGCCACCATAATACCCAAAAACGCAAAGCTAATGCCAATGCCAATGTAGCGCAACGCCTTTGGCTCTGTGTTTTTTATCATTTGCGCGTTTTTTTGCGCCATATTTTTGCCTGTATTATTTGGATTCATACGCGCTTCCTCCATTGCCCTAAAAGATTGATAGCTAGTAAAATCACAAATGCCACGCTTATCATTAGCACGCCCACCGCGCTTCCGCCCAAATAATCAAACGAATCTAACTTTTTTACGATTAAAAGTGGGAGTATTTCGCTCTCAAATGGGATATTGTTTGAGACAAAAATCACTGAGCCATACTCGCCAAGCCCTCGCGCAAAGGCTAGGGCGAATCCAATCAGCGCGGAGGGGATTAAAGATGGCAAAATCACAAAATAAAAACTTTGATAAAAGTTCGCCCCCAAGCTCCCTGCGGCTTCTAAACTCTCTTTGTCTAAATCTTTGATGACAGGTTCAAGTGTGCGAATCACAAAGGGTATCCCAACAAACACTAACGCCACGACAACGGCTACAAAACTGCGCCCCTCCAAATCCACGCCGATTAGCAAAAATGCCTTGCCGATGATACCATTGCTTGAGAGCAAAAAGGCGATTGCGATTCCCGCTACGGCGGTGGGGAGTGCGAAAGGCAAGTCGATTAGGGCTTCTAAGATTCGCTTGCCAAAAAAGTCATATCGCGCCAAGCTCCACGCCACGATAAATCCTAAAATGAGATTGATAAGCGCGGCAATAAGCGCGGTGGAGAGTGAGAATTTTAACGCGCTTAACACTTGTGAATCGCTGATAATTTCTACAAATTTTGCCCACTCTAACTTAAAGCTAAACGCAAAAAGCGCGATTAGCGGGATAATCACAAGCAAACTAAAATATGTCATACCAAGCCCAAAGCTAAGCCCAAAGCCCTGCAAAATCGAGGGCTTTTTGGCGATGATTTTTTGTGTAATATATGTGAGATTCATTTGCCTTGCTCCTTATCTATGATAAAAAATTTTCTTTCGTTTCCTTGCTCATCTTGTGTAATATTTTGCAATTCTTTTAAGATTTCGCATTTGTATGTGGAAAGTGTGATATATTTTACTTTTGGTTCATATTCTTCATATAGAGGCAAATTTATACCAACAGGTTCGCGTTTAATAATAAACAGTTCACATCTAGCTTTTTTATTAGCAGGATTAGAGATAAAAAATCTCGCTTTATGACAAAGCACACATTCTTTAAAAAGTCCGCCAAACTCTACGACTTTATCTTTGAGTAATGGAGTGCCATTGTGGATTATCTCTAATATTTTTTTAGGTTTCCAAATAAAATCAGCTTTTATCTCTATCGTGCCATCTAGTGATTTATAGGTTTCCTCCGCTCCAAACGCCACACTACAAAGCAAAAATGCTAATATTGTGATTTTTTTCATTTATTGCTCCTTGTTAATAATGTCTTTATACCATTTGGGCGGATTGTTTGCTAGTGGCGATTCATCAAACATATAATCCACAAACACCAAACTTTTTTGAAACGCACGCAATTCATCACCGCTCAATTCACTAAGTTTGTCAATCATATCTATTTTAAATGCCACACCTTTTATATTCCACGAATCTAGATTTTGATTAAATGCTTTCGCCCCCGCAAACATTCCCTCCATTAAGCGTAAATTATTCACATTCCATTTGTCTAATGGCTGATTAAAAGATTTTGCACCAAGAAACATACAATTCATTGTTCTTACCTTGCTGACATTCCATTTGTTTAGAGGCTGATTAAACGCCACTGCCAACTCAAACATACGAGCCATTTCGCGCACATTAGCTACATTCCACGAATCTAGCGGTTGATTAAAATCAAACGCATTAGAAAACATAAGGCTCATATCCTCAACCCTGCTTGTATCCCACAAATTAAGCGGTTGATTAAACGCATTAGCACCCCAAAATACACCGCGCATATTTTTTATTTTTGCCACACTCCACGCATTTAATGGCTGATTAAAAGTTTTTGCACCAAAAAACATAAATCGCATATTTTCCACATTAGCGACATTCCACGATTCTATTGGCTCATTAAATGTATCTACGCCAAAAAACATACCCTGCATATCTTTGACACTGCTCGTATCCCACGAGCCAATCCCACTAAAATCCACGCGGTTTTGCGCAGAATTTTTGCATTTTTCCCTCTCTTCTGGCGTAAATTTATAATTGTCTTTAAAATCCACTTTTATAAAATGTGTGGGAATATCCTCATTGCATAGATTTTGATAAATATCATCGCCATTAAATCTATAAAATAAAAAGCTCATATCCGTGATTTTGCTCGTATCAATGTCGCCTAAATATATGCTGTTGTCTTTTATTAGTTGAATTAGCTCATCGCGTGAAGCGGGGCGGTATTTTTTGGTGTATTTTGCGTTTTGTGTCTTTAAAACCGCATTTGAATCTATACGCGAATCTTGTGAATCTTGTGATTTCTGCCCGATACCACACGCATTAAATACAATCACCACGCTACACGCTAAAATCATAAATGCTAGTAGTTTTTTCATTACTGCCCCTTGTTAAAAATGCTTGTTGCAAAATCATTGTCCGCTTTTATATTTTTCTAAAAGCTCAATAATCTTTTCATAATTTCGCACGGCGTTAGAATTGCCACTAGATTTTGCTTCATTGAGCTTTTCATTGGCATAGTCGCTCAAATTCTTTGTCTCACCATCATCATTTACTTCATCAATCACTATATGATTTTTCAGCAAAAATTCAAGTGCGCTTACATTTGCCGAATCTATGGCTTGTTGCTCAAAAGTAGGCGCACCGATAATGCCATTTAAAAACGCCATATTATGCTCTTTGTCCTTTTCTAACGCTTTATAAATAAGCTCCAACCCAGCAATGTCATCTGCCTTAATCATATCAACGATGATATATGCGCTCTCAAATGAATACGCTTTATTTGTAGCGGCAGGGTTGCTAGAGCGATTGTCCCATTTGTGATTTCCCCATTGCTTAACCCACTCATCATACAAAGCGGATTTGATTCTTTGTGTGCTTTGCGTGTGCGCTAAATCTTGCGCGTAGCCAAAAATTAGCATAAAAGCAAGGATTAGTTTTTTCATTTTTGCTCCAATCATTTAAAAAGTTGCGAATGTGTGCCGATTCGCGCTAGATAGATTGTTTTGTTTTCGATTTTATAAATCACTAGCTTATCGCCACCGATATGAAATTCCCTATATTTTGCATAATTTCCACTTAATGCGTGGTCATTTGCGTTTGGTGGCAGTGGCTTATCATTTGCTAATAATGAAAAATATTCCACCATTTTATTAAACTCGCTATCGCTTAATCGCACCTTTGATAAATCATTGATAAATTTTTTCTCTCGTTTTAGATTCATCGCTTATGCCTTATTTTGCGCCTTTATCGCTTCAAACTCCGCCCTTAATTGCTCCAAAGTAAAACTCTCTACATTCTTACCTTTTTCGATATTTTCTATCGCCTTTTTGGTTTCTTCATTTGGAATCTCACTTCTGCCTTGCAAGCTAAAAGGTATCGCATTTTCGCGTATCACCGCTTTTGCAAAGACATTAAACGCCGAGCTAAGATTTAGCCCCATATCGCTTATGATTCGCTCAAATTGTGCCTTGTCGTCCTTATCCATTCTAAAAGTTACATTTATGGTTTGCATTGCTTTGTCCTTATTTTGAAATTAAAATATGGCATTTTACCATAAAATATATGATATTCGCAGGATTTAGATTCGTGCGATTTTGCAAAAATCTTTTCACGCAATGGCAAAACAACGACAACAAGCCACACCCTCACCACTTTTTAAATTTTAAGCAACGCATTTTATAACACCTTGCTTTTAGCACCGCTGTATTATGTTTGTAATCTTAAATGTGCCATTGCCTAAATCAAACAATATATAGCTATCATCGCCACAAGATTGTCCATATGTAATTGTGAGCTGTTTTTTGTCCTTGCTCCACTCATATCGCGCATACCATTCCTCGTCATCGCACTTATATTGAGAATCTTTGTCATAGCATTTGCCCTTGTATTGATAATCTTGCTTTGGCAATGTCCCTAAAAATTCAAGTTTGTAGCTACATTTTTCTAAATTTACATATATCAATGTTCCATCTATTGCCCACTCTGCTTCGCTACAAGTCCAATCTAAAACCTTTTTTGCCTTTTTTAGTTTATCGTGCGCTTCTTGCATACTTTTGGCTTTTATAGTGGTTGCATACACGGCGTCATCGCAATCGCAATCCACCGACTCCCATTTCAAATCACTGCCAAATGCCACGCCATACGCTAAAATCATAAATGCTAGTAATTTTTTCATTGTTACCACCTTTGCGCCAAATCTTTGCGAATCTAACAATATTTACGCGATTCTACTTTTGAATCGCGTAAATTTAGATTTGCCTTATGCTAGTTTCTTCAAAAATCTAGCATAAGATTCGTATTACTTGCCTTTTTTGATACTCTCAAAAATCTTATCAAACTCTCCGCCATCGCTAAAATGCGTCTTTTGCGCTTTGCCCCAACCACCAAAAGTATCGATTTTTACGAGTTCTAGCGCAGGAAAATTCGCGCTATATTTTTTTGCCACCGATTCATTTATAGGGCGGTAGAAATTTTTGGCGATGATTTCTTGCGCGCTCTCATCATACAAATGCGTGATATACGCCTTTGCAATCTCGCGTGTGCCTTTTTTATCTACGACTTTATCTACGATTGCCACAGGTGGCTCAGCCAAAATGCTAACGCTAGGCACAACAATCTCAAATTTGCCCTTGCCAAGTTGCTTTTGCGCTAAAAGGGCTTCGTTTTCCCACGCGATTAGCACATCGCCCACATTGCGCTTCACAAAGGTATTTGTCGCACCACGCGCACCTGAATCTAGCACAGGCACATTTTTGTAAAGTTTTATCAAAAATTCTTTTGCTTTTGTCTCATCGTTTTTATTAACTTTAAGCGCGTAGGCTAGGGCTGCTAGGTGATTCCACCGCGCACCGCCAGAAGTTTTGGGATTTGGTGTAACGACTTTTATGTCATCTCTTATCAAATCACCCCAATCCTTTATCCCCTTTGGATTGCCTTTACGCACGAGAAAAACGATTGTTGAGTAATAGGGCGTAGAATTGTTTGGAAACACCTTTTGCCAATCTTTTTTTAGTAATCCACGCTCCGCAATCGCATCAATATCATACGCCAAAGCAAGTGAGACAACATCTGTCTCTATGCCATCAATGACAGAGCGCGCCTGTGCGCCTGAGCCTCCGTGTGATTGACGAATGCTAACCTTATCGCCCTTTTGCTTTGCATACCACGCGCTAAATTCTGCATTATACTCCCTATAAAGCTCTCTTGTAGGGTCATAAGAGACATTTAAAATCTCATAATTCGCCCCAAACGCCACGCTTATAAATCCTAAAATCGATGCCACGATTTTGAATACTGTTTTTTTCATAATGTCGTCCTTTTAATGTTATTTTGTGGGCTTTGCACCCTATTTTTATACCGCCAACTCTTTACCTAAAATTTTTATTTACAACAACACATCAGTTTCATTTTTTACCCCCTTTGCCAGATTTGGCTAATTAGGTTTAATTTCTTTAAAATGCTCCTCGCCAATCCCGCGCTCTTTGCTTGTCTCGCCAAAGAGTTTGTCGCTCGTGTAGTCATAATAGGGCGCAGGATTTTCATCAAAGCTAGGAATCTCTTGCAACGATTCTGCAATCGCCACGATTTCCGCTTCGCCCACGCTATCGACATAATCCTCAAATAGCGGATATTGTGCCTTTTGCGGAATGTATTTCGCTAAAACACGATAGATAAATTCAGGCAAGTGGAATGCCGAAATATCCGCGACTTTTTTCGCAAAGCGCGACTTTTTCTCCGCACTCGCGCTCACAATCCCACCGATTACGACATTATACGCAGGATAGCTATAATCGCCATTGCGTTTAGACTTGCCAAAAAAGCCTAAATTCGCGCTAAAATGATTCGCACACGAATTTGGACAGCCAGAGAGCTGAATCCTAAAGCCCTGCAAACTGTCTAAATCTAACCCCTTGTCCTCCAAGTATTCCTCGATTTTTAGCACTGCGCCACGCGGACGCGCGATACCTAGCTGACAAGTCGCCGCACCCGTGCAAGCCACCATATCGCCGATGATTGCAGGTTTGGCACTTTGGGTTGAAAACTGCGTAATCAAATCGTGCAAACTAAGCAAGTTTTTTGCGCTTAGATTCCGCAAATACATATTTTGATTTGGCGCGAAAAATAAGCTATGATTGCCGATTTTTTCAAGCCTTTGCGCAAGTTCCCTAGCGTGAGTGGATTTCAAATCACCCAAACTCAAAGGCACTTTGGCGCAAAAATAGCCCTCCTGCACTTGCTTTATCACAAAGCGATTCCACCATTTTTGTTGCGCTTCACTCATTTGTGGAATCTCTAAATCCGCGCCACTTAAGGTTGGCAATTCTGGGGAGGATTCCAATTCTAATGTGCAGTCAAAATCCTTTTTTACCTGCTCCATTTCTGCAAAAATCATTTTTGCGAGTTCCTCCTCGCCAAATCGTTCCGCGACAAAACGAAATCGTGCTTGAGATTTTTTCTCTCTATCGCCGTGTTTGTCATAGATTTGTTTTGCAGCTTGTGCGAGGGCAAACACTTCAGTATCTGGCAAGAAATCAAGCAACTTAAAACCAAGTCGTGGTTTTGCGCCCATTCCGCCTGCTACCCACACTTCAAAGCCTCTTTTACCCCCTTCAATCTTAGCGATAAATCCCACATCAGTAATCGTTGCCATCGCTCTATCCGCGCTTGAAGCAGAAAAGGCGAATTTGAATTTTTTAGGCAAGTAAAAAGAATCTTTTAATCCTAACATTTTGGTTGTCAGCGCATTTGCGTAAGGAATCACATCAAAAACGCAATCCCCCGCGACATTTGAGAGAATATCTGCGTTAATGTTGCGCACCGTTGCACCACCACCACCGCGAGAAGTAAGCCCGATAGAGTGCAGATTCTCCAAAATCTCGCATAAATCATCTAACTTTGTGTAATGAAGTTGAACGCCGCCACGCGTGGTAATGTGAAGCTGTTTATTGGCATATTTATCCGCGTAATCCGCTAAAATACCAAGCTGCTTTGGCTCTATCTCCCCGCCATAAGTTTTCACGCGCACCATATAAGTCTCGCGCTCTCGTTGCTCATACACGCCAAAAGGCACACGAATGCCCTTAAAATCGTCCTTTGTGATTATGCCACTTTTTAAATCATTAAGTGATTTTTTAAAAAACTCAAAATCGCCTTTGGTAACCGAATCTGGGATTGTATATCCGCTCATTTTTTCTCCTTATGTGTTGAAATATTTGTGTGAAGTTGTTATAACAAAGAAAAATTAACTAAGTGCGCTCTTGTTGCTAAGATACAAGAGCGCGACTTGCAAATCTTAAAGGGTGCAATAAGGTATCGCAAACCCATTTCAAGATAGATTTAACTCTCTATTGCGTTTTTTAAGTCCGCGATTAAGTCATCGACATTTTCTAGCCCTATGCTTAGGCGCACACCTGTGGGTGTAATCCCTGCAGATTCAAGCTCTTTGGCTGAAAGTTGTGAGTGCGTAGTGGAAGCGGGGTGAATGACAAGCGACTTAGAATCCCCGATATTTGCCGTAATGGAGTAGAGTTTAAGCGTATCGCAGATTTTTTTTGCCGCATCATAGCTTTGTGCTTCAAAGTTCAAAAGCCCACTAGCGCGTGAATCTACAAAGTATTTTTTCAATCTCGCGTTGTATGGGCTTGATTTTAGTCCGGGATAATCCACTTTGCCAACTTTTGGGTGAGATTCTAAAAATTCTGCGACTTTGAGCGCACTATCGCTGTGGCGTTTGATACGAAGCTCTAGTGTCTCTAATCCTTGCAAGTGAATCCACGCAACTTGCGGGGCAAGTGTCGCGCCGATATTGCGTAGCCACTCGGTGATTAGGCGAATGCCAAAGTTTGGCAGTGGTAGTGAGCTATACACAAGTCCGTGATAGCTCTCATCGGGCGTGTTAAACGCTGGGTAGCGTGGATTATCTTTGATAAGCGCGTTTAGTCCATCGCGTTCCACCGCTACGCCACCAAGCCCTGCGCCGTGTCCATTGACATATTTCGTAAGACTTGAAACGCTAATATCGATTCCGTGCTCAAAAGGGCGAAACAAAAATGGTGTCGCCACTGTGTTATCGCATACGGTGATGATTTTGTGCTTTTTTGCGATTGCGGTAATCGCTTCAATATCTGGGATTGCGATTTGTGGATTTGAGAGCGATTCAAAGAAAATCACTTTTGTTTTATCATCGATAAGTGGCTCGATAGTGGAAATATCATCGACATCAAAGCATCGCACCTCAATGCCAAATCGCTTCAAAGTATGCACCAAAAGCGTTTGTGTCCCGCCATAAATTTTGTTTGAATACAAAATGTTATCCCCATTTTGCGCAAGATTCACAAATGTATAAAACAAAGCCGCGCTCCCGCTTGAAGTCGCCACGCCAAACGCACCGCCTTCAACCGCTGCAAGTCGCTGTGCTAGGACATCAACCGTTGGGTTTGTAAGCCGTGAGTAGATATTGCCTAACTCTTGCAAACCAAATCGTGCCGCTGCTTGAGCGATAGACTCAAAGCTATATGCCGTGCTTTGATAGATAGGCACGCTCAAAGTGCGCTGTGAATCGTAGTTATACGCCGCGTGAAGTGCGAGAGTCTCGCTACTGAAATTGTTGCTTTCTAAATTTGCCATTTTTTGTCCTTTAAATTGAAATTTGTGTTGTTACACAAAAGGAATATTACACAAAATTTTTAAAACACAATATGTATTTTGAAAATTTTGCAAAAATTTTTTGCTAATGTTACAAATTTTCACAAACACAATATGTATTTTGATTTTTGTGCATTTCATACGGTGTTTTACTCATTCTCTCTCTAAGTTTGCTATACTTTTGGCTTAGACTTAATGTTATGATGAAATAAGGAGATACAATGAGCGCAAATTCTGCTTTTGAAACAATCATCGGGCTAGAAGTCCATGTCCAGCTAAATACCAAAACCAAAATCTTTTGTAGTTGTGCGACAAGTTTTGGTGAAGAACCAAATAAAAATGTCTGCCCCACTTGCCTTGCATTGCCCGGGGCATTGCCCGTGCTTAACCGCGAGGCGGTAAAAAAGGCGATTCAATTTGGCACGGCGATAAATGCAGTTATTAACCAAAACTCGATTTTTGCGCGAAAAAATTATTTTTACCCCGACTTGCCAAAGGCATATCAAATCAGCCAATATGAGATTCCAATCGTGGGTAAGGGCGCAATCGAAATTGAGCTAGATTCTGAATCTGATGGCGCAACGCACAAGATTATCGGCGTTACTCGCGCACATCTCGAAGAAGACGCAGGCAAAAATATCCACGAAAGCACCTACTCCAAAGTCGATTTAAACCGCGCCTGCACGCCATTGCTAGAAATCGTAAGCGAGCCAGATATGCGCAGTAGCGATGAAGCGGTGGCGTATTTAAAGAAATTGCATTCAATCGTCCGATTTTTAGGCATTAGCGATGCGAATATGCAGGAGGGGAGTTTCCGCTGTGATGCGAATGTCTCAATCCGTCCGCGTGGAGATTCTAATCTCTATACACGCGTGGAGATTAAGAATCTCAACTCATTTAAATTTATCCAAAAAGCGATTGAATACGAGGTGCAAAGGCAAAGAGAGGCGTGGGAAGATGGCAAATATGAAAGCGAAGTGGTGCAAGAAACGCGCCTTTTTGACACGCAAAAGGGGCAGACACGCTCTATGCGTGGCAAGGAAGAAGCGGCGGATTATCGCTATTTCCCTGACCCTGATTTGCTCCCCGTGTTTATCGATGACAATCTAATGCGCGAGGGGCGAGAAATCGCTGAAATGCCCGATGAAAAGCGCGCGCGATATATCAATGATTTTGGATTGAAGCCACAAGATGCGCAAATGCTGACAAATGAGCTAGAACTCGCGCAATACTTTGAATCTATGATAGAGAGCGGTGCGAGTGGCAAGGGGGCGTTTGTGTGGCTTGGTAACGAGCTTTTGGGGCGATTAAAAGGGGAGAATACTCTGCAAACTTGTGGCGTGGATAGCGCGACTTTGGCAAATCTCGTAAAAAGCGTAGAATCTAGCGCGATAAGCGGCAAAAGTGGCAAACAGATTTTGGATTTGCTCGTAGAGAAACGCGGCGTAGATGAAAATGGAGCGAAGTTAGAAATCGATAGCTTGATAGAGTCGCTTGGATTAGCGCAAGTCAATGATGATGGTGCGATTTTGGAGGCGATTGAAGTGGTATTAGTCGCAAATGCCGATAAAGTCGCGGAGTATAAAAGTGGCAAGGATAAACTCTTTGGCTTTTTTGTAGGGCAGGTGATGAAAAATGCTAAAGGCGCAAATCCCGCAAGGGTAAATGAACTCTTAAAAGAGAAGTTGGGCTAAGACTACAAGTTTGTTTTTTAAAATTTCAAGGACAAAAAATGAAAATGCTTAAAAATCTGCTTTTGGTTTTTTGCGCTTGGGGCGTTGGCTGTTTGCGCGGTGTATGCGGATATAAATGTGAGGGATAAAAACGGCTTCACCGCGCCAACGGAGGCTACAAGGGGAGAATATGTAGAAGTTGCAAAATACCTAAAAAGCAAAGGCGCGAAAGAGTGAAATTTTGCGTTGGATTTATGCTCGCGTAATCGTGTAAGATTTGCTAGATTTGTGTGAATCTTTTGTGGATTTGAGGCAAAAAGCAGTTTTTAAGCTAGAATCTAGGACAAATCAATATAAAGGAGCAAAAATGCGAGTGTTTAGAAATTTAGGTTTGGGTGTGATTTTGGGTGCTTTTGTTGGCCTTGCGTCACTTATGGCAGATGAAGCAAGTGATATAGAGCGCGTAAAGAGTGAGATTTCTACAGCACATAAAAATAGTGTTGTAAAAATCTTTAGCCAAAATATCGAAATCACAGACAAGCCTAAGGGCTATAAAAATTGGGGCGAGTTCATCATCGCTGAGGGTGGCTTGGATAAGGGTAAATACAAAGTGCTAAAAATAAAAGGAAGCGATATGTGGGGCATTTCACCCATAGTCGATGGTAAAAATGACTGCGGTGTGGTGCTTTGGATTTGTCAGCATAGCAAAAAGATGATATTTAATGCAGAAAAGTTCAAATCCGATGGACTATGTGGAAAAATCCGCGAATCTTACAAAGACAAAGATGGTAACTACAAAAAAGTAGCCGTGCCTTTTACTTTTTAGATTCTTGCATTACTTCACTTGCAATTAGTCAAATCCACTTGAAATTGGCTGGTTGCAAGGTTTTTTGTGAGTTTTGGAATCGAAGCCACAAAACTCCACTTCAATCATACTTTATACTTACACTTCACTATACAAGATTCTCTTAACCTTAAGAATTTATAAAATTTTATATGCAATTTTATTCAATTTAAGCATTTTTTAAGCGGGGGGGTATAATTCTTATTTAAAAGAATAAAATAAGATTGCTCTAAATCCTAAAGACACAAGCACGGGTTAAGGAGTTAGCTTGGATTATTCTTTGTGGTTAAAGACTTACATCAACATTAAAGGAGGACTGCAACACAAAAAAACACACAACATTCAAATTGATTGGGCAAGCAAGTAAGGCAGAAGTTTTACAAAACTTCAAACACAACAACAAGTAAAATTGATAGTAGGAGGAAAAGATAGTGAGTAAAATCAATAAAATCAATAGAAGAGGCTTTATAAAGGGCACTTGTATCAGTGTGGGTGCGTTGTATATGGCTGGTTGTGGCGATACTAGCACGCAAGAAAGTGGCAGTGGCAACAAAATCAACCTTAACACTTCTGGCTTGCCGAGCTGTGATATACTCATCATAGGCTCTGGAGGAGCAGGATTGCGTGCGGCTGTGGCAGCGAGAAAGGCAAATCCAAGTGCTATGGTGGTTGTAGCTACTAAAATGATGCCCTCACGCAACGCTACTTGTATGGCAGAGGGTGGAATCAATGGCGTTACAGACTTTAGCGATGGCGATTCGTATAAACTTCACACTTATGACACAATTAAGGGTGGGGCGTATTTAGTCGATCAAGACGCAGCAGAGAAGTTTTGTGAATTAGCAGGTAAGACAATTTTTGAAATGGATTATCTTGGCACACTCTTTAGTAGGAATGAAAAAACAAGTGGCGTAGCGCAAAGAATGATGGGTGGCGCATCGAAGAGGCGATGCAATTATGCGGCAGATAAGACAGGGCATATTTTAATGCACTCTTGCCTTGATGATGCGATTAGCAACGATGTGAAGTTTTTAATGGACCACGAGCTTTTAGACATTGGCGTGAGTAATGGCAAATGTGAGGGCGTGGTGCTAAGAGATATTCAAAGTGGTGCGATTTTTCCGCTTCTTTGCAAATCTTTAGTCATCGCCACAGGTGGTTACACGAGAATCTTTTATAACAGGACTTCTACACCATTCATCGCCACAGGCGATGGCGTAGCTGCTGCATTGCGTGCGGGGATTGGGTTTAAAGACCCTGAAATGATTCAATTCCACCCCACAGGCGTATCAAATGGCGGGACACTTATCACAGAAGCGGCGCGTGGTGAGGGTGGATACTTGCTTAACAATAAAGGCGAACGCTTTATGCAAAAATACCACGAAAAAGCCGAACTCGCGCCGCGAGATGTTGTAGCGCGTTCTATGGAGATTGAGATTCGTGAAGGGCGTGGATTTGGTTCTGGGCTTGGTTCATATTTATTGTGCGATGTGCGACATTTAGGCAAGGAAACTATTATGAAAAAATTGCCAAAGATTCGCCATACAGCAATGCTTTTTGAAAATGTGGATTTAGTCGATGAGCCTGTGCCCGTGCGTCCGACAGCTCACTACTCTATGGGAGGAATTGATGTCGAAAAAATCGATGATATGAGCACAAATGTGGCTGGTGTGTATGTCGGTGGTGAAGCTGGGTGTATAAGCATTCACGGCGCAAATAGACTAGGTGGTAACTCTTTGACAGATGCGGTTGTTACAGGCAAACTTGCGGGCACAGGTGCGGCAAATTACGCAAAAAACGCAACTTTTAGCGAAGGCGAAACTCTCAAAAACTTAGCAAAAAAATGGCAAGACACCTTTAAAGAGGTAACTAGCAATGCAGAGGGCAATGGAAGCGAAATATACGCCTTGCGCGAGGAGCTAGGACGCGAGAATTGGGATAATATGGGAATCTTTAGGACCCAAAGTAAGCTTGATAAACTCGCTAATACTCTAGAATCTATAGAAGAGCGATACAAAAAGCTTAAAGTTCCTAATCCTAATGAAGTAATGAATACAGCCTTTACGGATTATGTGGAATTAGGCAATCTTATTTTGCTCTCAAAATGTGCGTGTTTAGCAGCGAGAAATCGCCTTGAATCTCGTGGCGCACATACAAGAGAAGATTATCCTAAACGCGATGATGAGCAATTCTTAAAGCATAGCATTGTGAAAATGGAAAATGAGGAGCTAACACTAAGCTATAAAGATGTCGTGGTAACGCAATATCCACTTGATGGGAGGAAACCAGAATGAAAGTAGTTGTAGATAGATTTGATGGAAAAAAGTCTTATGAGCAGACTTATGAGTTAGAAGATGGGCTTATTAGAGGCAAAACTTTGCTTTCACTTTTGCTGTTAATCAAGCAAACAAAGGACATTACGCTAAACTTCACTGCATCTTGTAAATCTGCGATTTGTGGTGCGTGTGCGGTGCGGGTGAATGGACATTCATATTTGGCGTGTGATACGATAATGGACGACTTACTCAAAGAATACGATAATCCAGATTCTATTAGAATCTCTCCTTTAGGTAATTTTCGTGTGATTAGTGATTTGATTGTGGATTGGGAGCCATCTATTGAGAATCTTCGCAAAATTCGTCCTGCTATGGTGGCAAAATCTGAATTTAGTGAAGAAAAGGGCTGTAAGCAAACCCAAGAAGAATATGACAAAATCTCCAAACAATGGGATTGTATATTATGCGGAAGTTGCGCAAGTGAGTGCAATAAGTTAGAGGCTGATAGAAGCGATTATATGGAGCCTTTTGTCTTTACTCACGCATATCGTGCGGCTGCAGATTCTCGTGGGAAAGACCCTATGGTGCATATCAAGCCTAGTGTGAAAAATGGACTTTGGAATTGTGTGCATTGCCAAGAGTGTGCAAATCGCTGTCCAAAAGGTATTAGCTCGGCAGATGATATTGCAAACTTGCGCGTAATGGCGGTGAAAAATGGACTTGATTCTGGTGTGGGACCAGACCACGCAATGGCATTTTATAAAGATTTGGTAGGTGGTTCTGGACGCCTTAATGAGATATATCTCTCTTTGCGCTCTGATGGAGTCTTTGGCTCAATGGGAAAAATGGATATAGCCTATAACTTAATGAAGTCTGGCAAAATGAATCCATTGCATATTTTTGGTGAAGATGAGATTGAGGGGCACGCGGATTTAGTTAAGATGATACAAGCGGCGCAAAAAGCGCAAGAGAGCAAATAAGGGAGGAGATTACTATGAAAGAATTTGCCTTTTTTCCCGGCTGTGTGCTATCACAAGCCGCAAAGGAATCAAAAATTTCACTAGAGGCGATTGCGCCACTTTTGGATTGGAAACTTAATGAAATAAAGGGTTGGAGTTGTTGTGGAGCTTCTCAAGCTCAAGACATTGACCCAATGGCAAGCCTTGTAGCAAACGCGAGAAATATCGCTTTGGCAGAAAAAATGAATATGCCAATGCTGACTACTTGTAGCACTTGTATGCTGACTTTAAGCCGTGCTAAAAATACACTCGATAAAGGCGCAAAAGAACATATCAACACATTTTTAGCTGAGGGAAATATGCAATATCAAGGAAGCACAAATGTTACAAGTTTGCTTTGGGAGCTGTATGATGATGTTGATAGTCTTAAGGCAAAAGTGGTAAAGCCACTTACCAATCTTAAGGTTGCGTTGTTTTATGGTTGTCATAGCATTCGTCCAGAGAAGGAATTTGGCGCGAAAGAAAGCTCAACCAATCCTAAAAGCTTTGAAGTGGTGGCTGATGCACTTGGTGCTACTGCTGTGCCATTCAAAAAGCGACTTGATTGCTGTGGATTCCACGCGACTTATCCAGCAGAAAAATCCGTGCAAAAAATGTCAAGTCAAATAGTCAATGATGCAGATAGTAATCAAGCTGATTGTGTGGTAACGCCTTGTCCGCTTTGCCAAATGTAGTTAGACATTTACCAAGAGCGATTCCAAAGCGAGACTAAATCAAGCCCAAGAGTGCCTATTATCCACCTATCTCAACTTGTGGGATTAGCACTTGGGCTAAGTGCTGAGGATTTGGGGCTAGACTTAAACATTATCGATGCGACCAAAATAGCTGTATAGAGGCTATCATACTTTGTAAGCAAACCTTTAGATACATACTAGAGGTTTGCTTTAGATTCTCCTTGTTTTAATTTCTTAAGCGTTGCTAGAATGGCGGTGTTTTGCTCGATGACATTTTGGATTTGCTCACTTAGTGAGTGGGTGAGTGTTTGGATTTTTTCATTGATGGAGCGCGTAAGGACTTTGGCTAAGTTATTATGCAAAAACAATCGCTCTAAAAAAAGTTCAAAATACAGCGCATTATTGAGTAAATCACGGATATTTTCCATTGTGGGTTCATAGAGCGCAAATTTATCAGGGTTAGTTTTGTGCGCCTCAATAGCGCGTTTAATCTTACAATCAAGCTCTAAACACACGAGTTTGAGTGCATTTGGCGTGCTTTTTTGCAAAAGTTGGCTAAGTGAGTGCGTTTGGAGGAAAAATTGCGC
This sequence comes from Helicobacter sp. 23-1048, assembly GCF_053654545.1. Lineage (NCBI taxonomy): Bacteria > Pseudomonadati > Campylobacterota > Epsilonproteobacteria > Campylobacterales > Helicobacteraceae > Helicobacter > Helicobacter sp. 23-1048. The sequence continues at coordinate 86,197 of NZ_JBSIUT010000002.1, forward strand.
ACAGATTTCTTGCAAGGCATTTTCATAAGAATGCAGGATAAATGTGCGTGTAAGAAAAAACTTTTGCATATTTTTAGGTAGAGTAAGGAGGAGATTCTCAAATGTCTGCGGGAGAGAATCTGTGGCTAAATCATTGAGAGGTTGGTTTGGGAGTGCATAGATTTGCAGGCTTTTAGATTCAAAATCTTCTAGCAATTCTTTTGGTGGTTTTAGGCTTTCTAAAAATTCTTTACCAAAATTTTTTATCTCACTTGCAAGTTTGTTGATTGCTAAAATATGCTCGCTATCTTCACGCGCAATAGCACTAAGCAGAGAATCAAGTGGCAAAATACTTGTTTGTTTATCATAGTTTTGCATTTTGCTAAAGCCAAGAGAGGATTTTTGCTTGCGCGATAGGGTGATGTTTTCGCGTTTTAGTGAGCTAAAGATGTATTGAGTGAGGTCATTAAAACGAGAATCTAGCGCATTAAAGAGGCTTTGACATTCATCATTAAGCGTGTTGTCCTTGGTTAAATGGAATGCGTAGTGTTTGAGCGTGTCTTGCAGGGCATAAAGCCTTTTGTTGCAACTATGCGTGCGTTTGTAGTGCTTGATGATAAGTGCGCGTAGTGTGTGGTGCGCCTTATTTGTCTTGCTTGTATCTTTTTGTGCGAGCAAGTGGTCGTTGATAAAGCAAAGCACGGCGTTAATATTTGAAGATTCCAAACGCGCAGAATCTGCCTCTAATTTTGCTTGCAGTGCATCTTTTGCTGAAATGGCTACAATGTCTTCAAAGATTCCACTAAAGGCGGTTTTTGCATATTGCAAGCTTGTGTTTATTTCATTGTCATTTTTTAACCTATCTTTTTGATTGAGCACGCATAGACTTTTTGATTTGAATTTTTTAATGTGGTTGTTGAGCACTTCTTTTTCGCTATTTTTACCCACATTATCGATTAAAGAGAGCCAAATAATGCCATCAACGGCTTGTAGAATATTGTTGCTAATATCTGTGTCTTGTGCATTTTGTGAGTTGAATCCCGGTGTGTCTAAAAAGGTAATATGGCGCAAAATTTCATTTGGCGCATAGAGTTTAAATGAGTCAATTTGCGCGATTTTTTTGCTTTGTGTCGCTAAAAAATCAATATTTGTAAGCTCTTGCGTGCCGTCTTTGTAGTTGATTTGTAAAAATGCACTCTCTCCATAGCAAATTTCACAAACTTTTGCTGTAACAGGGATAATGCCACTTGGCAAAATATTTTGCCCTAAAAGCGCATTTAAAAACGAGCTTTTGCCACTAGAAAATTGCCCAATTACAGCAATTTTTAGCGGAGCATCGAGACTGTGTTTAAGGGTTGAAAAAGCCTCTTTGTCTTTAGAATCAAGCACAAAATGTGTCGATAAAAAATCTTGCACAGCCGTGATTTTAGCCTGCAGGGGATTTGTGGGCTGTGGATTTTGTGATGTTGGTTGCTTTTGTGAGATTGTGGGGTTTGCTTGATTGGTGGCTTTAATGGCTTGGATTTGTGTGATAAAATCGTGCAAAACTTGTGTTTTCATACATTTCCTTTATGATTCTAATGCGTTTTGTAATTCTTGTAATTGCTGTGCAATGTTTTGCAAAGTTTGAAGTTGGGCATTTATCGTGGCTTTAAGTGTTTCTTTATCGCTTCTATTTGCTTGGGTTAGGGCATTTTGTATGATTTGCTCTTTGTGGGCGATTTGGGCTTTAAATTCATCGCTGATATTTGTAGTAATGTCGGTAAAAAAATCTAAAAGTGCTTGTTTGGTTTGGTTTGACTTATGCAAAATAAGCTCGCTAAAAGCGACAAAAGTATGTGAAAAAATAGAATCTAGCTTGGCTGAGAGATTAACAGAATTGACGACTTGCATTACTTCTTTAGCGAGGTTTTGCGCAAAGTGTGCGACTTGCTCATCTTTGGCGTGAAAACTAAAGGCAGGAGGAGAGGCAAAAACTTTATCACTTTCTTGGAGGTTTTGTGTGTGTATTTCTTGGAGGAGTTGTGTGATTTTGGTGTTTAATTTAAATTTATAATCCCTACTTACATCGGTAAAAATGTCTTTAAGCGCGATTAAAAAACTTTCCATAAAATTTTCTTCGCTTAGTTTTCTTTTTTGATTGTTGGCGTAGATGATATTTTGAAGTGTCCTATCTTTTAGCATTTCTTGCGAGGTTTGGAGAGATTGATTAAGTGCGGTTTGAAACACTACAAGGCTAGAATCTAGTGCATTATTTTTTTCTTGGATTTGTGTAATAGCGTGTTTTGCTTTTGTTTCTAGGGCTTGATTTTGCGCTCTTTCTTGGGTGATAAATTCTTGTAATTCCTCATTATTTGCGTTTAGTAGTTTGAGTTTTAAATGGAAATCTTGCGTGAAATCCTGTGTGATTTTTGTGAGATTTTTACTTGCTAAAAAAAGTATATCTCTATGTTTTAGGCTATTTTCTCCAAGCAACATAGAATCTAAATATTGCTCTAAGGCTTCAAAGCCATTTTGTGTGTTTGAGGGTTGTGAGAGTTTGAGATAGCTTGAGATTGGGAGAAATGTAATGCGTGAAAGCACGCTTTTGGTATCAATTTTGGCGGAGATTTTTTTAATTTGATTCTCTAAGCTTTGTTTGGTGTAACTAAGGCTTTGTTGTAATTCATTTGGGCTAATTAAATCAATTTTAGTCAGCACGACAAGTAGGCGAGAAATGTTGCGCTCTAAAAGCGTCTCTAAAATAAAATCTATATCTACTTGTGTCGCCGCGCAACTTGCATTCATTAAGTGGATTACCAAATCACAATCATTTAAATATGATTTTGTGATTTCCTCCCTTTTTGTAATGGGGTCATCAAGTCCGGGCGTATCAACTATATCCACGCCATTTTGTAAAAATTTTAGTGGTGTGAAAAGCTCGACTTTTTGGATTAAATTACACATTTTGCTATCGTGGTTTGCTGAAGTGTAGGTGGCTAATTCATTGAGTGTAATCTCTTGCGTGCGGGTGTTTGGCAAAATATACTCGCCCAAACTTTCTCCAAATTTCTTTTGGCTTTGTGTGATAAATTCGCGCAAGCCTTTGTCAAACTCGCTATCTTGGATTAAATCCTCCCATTGCTTGGTGTTCCAAAAATATACTTTTGCGCCTTGCTTGTCGGCAAACTTTAGCACGGTGAGATTCGCAGTTTCTGGGATAGTTGAGGTGGCGAGAATCTCCTCTCCTAAAAGCGCGTTTAAAAACGAGCTTTTACCAGCACTAAGCACGCCCGTAACGCCGATTGAAAATTTTTGATTCTCAAGGTTATTGTGCACTCTATCAAGCAAATTTATGGAGCGTTCTTGGAGTGTCGCTTCTTCTTTACTTGTTTTTGCAATTTCTTTAATCTCATTATGCAGAGTTTTGATTTTTGTTTTAATATCACTTAGAGTGGTGTATTTGGATTGTGTTTTATTGAGAGAATCTAACCTATCACAAAGGCTTTTATAATGCTCTTTTGTGATGATATGAGCGTGGCAGAGTGTCGATAAATATGTTTGCAAATGTGTGTCTAATAATGGCGCAATGGCATTTTGACATAACTCTATAAGCTCAAGGCTAGGGGGGGCATTAAAAAATTCATTAAAAAATTCATTAAAAATCGCGCTTTGTGAAAATAGGGCGAAATTTTCCTCATTGCACGCAAGGGTGATAGCGAGGAATTCTGGGGCATTTTTATAGTATTGTAAAAACGCTTGATTCTCGCTCATAGTAGTTCTTTAGGGATTTTGTAAAATATCTAATCGCTTTTGAATAACACTTAATTCATAACGCAAAAAATTTAAAACCATTTCGTATTTATCGCTTTGTTTATCGGTGCTAAGTCCCTCAAAAAGCACCAATAATCGCTCTTCAAGTAATTGCAAAAATACCTTTTCACTACTTAGTCTATCGCCCTTTTTTGCTTCACTCATTGCGGCAAACACAGAGGGATTGTAGTTGGTAGCACTCATAGTGTTAAGATTTTTGAGCGCACGCTCTGAAAGATTGAAGTTTTGATTAGCGAAGTTTTTGAGTTCTCTATCAGCAGTTTGTTTATCACCCAAAAAAGTATGTGATTGCGCAGATTGTGTGTTTTTTGCACTATGGAGCGTTTCAAATGTGATGTCTTGTTTTTGTAACACACGAATAGAAGTCTCTTGCTCGCCTTCTGGCAGACTTTCTATGTCGTTGATTGTTTCTAAAATGATGTCTTTTAGTTCCATTTCCCTAACCACTCTTTAAAAATTCTCGCCTGCTCTTTGTCGTTAATGTGCGCAAACACTTCTAACCATTTGGAATCAGGAGTTTTATTTTTTGGTGGATTGCTTAATCGCTCAACCCCGAGTTGCGCCTCAACATTGCCTTGATTACTTAAGTCTTTATAAATTTGGAGTGCTTGTTCTTTGCGCCCACTAAATTCATAAATACTCGCCATAACAAGCGTTTTTAAACTCATTGCCAATCCTTTCTATGATGAGATATTGTAGCGAAATTTTTAGATTCTCTTTCCTTATTTTTGCAAAATGACATCGATGTCCTTTGGTGGAGTAAAGATAAATAGAGAATCTTGCAATGTCGGGTTTGCTATGACATTATTAAAAATGATTTTTGTGGGGCTACCGAGCTGGTCTGTGTATTGGATACTTATTGGCAAGCCATTTTTATCAATCGCTAAGGTATATTCTATCCCATCAACACGCGCGATATATCTCCCCGTTTGCTTATTGTGAGAATCAAGCTCTGGAGTGGCATTAGAGAGTATTTCAAAAAAATCACTTGAGCCCTGCACCGAGCCAATGTATGCCTGCGCAAGTGATGGCTCATATACAGCAAATTTTCCATTGTTGATAAACACCTGCTTATCCATTGGGGGAGAATAATCCCATTTTGCTTTATTTGGCATTTTTGCATAGAGCACACCATAATAGCTTGCCTCTAAGCCTCCTTCCGCGCTGATAATTTGTTCAAAATTTGCCTTTAGGCTTTTGAGGTTGGTATTAAGTCCTGCGCCAAGCATATTTGCACTCACTGCAAGTTGGCAAAGCAAAATATATATACACACACGAAAATTTTTCATTTGTTACTCCTTATTGGGCTTGCAAATGCAAAATGCAATCCATAATTTTTTGGGCAATTTGTTTGGGGCTTAGAGCACAATCTTTGGGGCTTATGATAATGTCTGCTTGATTTTTATACACGCTAGACCTAGCCATAAACAGCTCCTTTGCTTTAATTGTATCATTAAAAAGAGGACGAGATTCTCGTTGTTTTGTGTCTAATCGTTTGGCAATACTTTCAAAATCATTGTCTAAAAAGACGACTACACCAAGATTGCGCATATCATTAAAGACAGGCATTCCACCACCTGTGGCTATGACACATTGTCTAGCGTTTGTTTGAAGCCACTGCAATAGGCGAGATTCCATATTGCGGAACGCACTTTCGCCCAAGTCCATAAAAATTTCATTTATGGACTTATTGACAATGGATTGTATCAACTCATCACTATCGCAAAAAAAATAATCACACAACGCACTAATCTCTTTGCCAACGCTACTTTTCCCGCTACCCATAAAGCCAATGAGCACGATATTTTGTGCGTTTGGTAGAGAATCTTGTCGCATTGACATATCAGCGGAGCTCAAGCAAATAGCCATCGCGTTGGGATTGCATTTGGTATTTGTATTGTCCATCGAGCTCTAAAGAGATTCTATAAAAATTTTCGTGGCTTGAGAGATTGATATTTTTAAAATATTTTTTATTAAGGTTGAGCTTTTGATTATAGGCTTTTTCCATTCCCTCAAAGTCGAGCACAATGCGGTGTGGCTTTGGCAAGACGAAGTTGCGGACATTTTTGTATTCTGTGGCGATAAAAATTTGCTTCCCATTGACAATGACTTCAAAATCGCCAATTTTAAAGCGATTTTCGCTAGCATATTGCGCGCCAATAGCCTTTTGTGAAAACTCTAATGGATAGTGCCAATCAATGCTTTGGTTGATAGGGACTTCTTTTGTGTTGGTCGTGCCATCAATATTTTGATAAGTGATAGTGATGCTTTTTAGTGCCCTAGCGGTTGAGGGAAGCTGAATGGTAATATCACGCATAATCTCTTTTGGGGGTTCTTTTTGGAAATGCAAGCCTTCTTTTGGCGTGATGGCAGGAGAAAATGGGTCATCACGCGAAAAAAGCACGCACGAGATAACGCAGAGTAACAATAACTTTTTCACGACCCAAGACCTTTTAACTCAAATATTTCTTGTTGAATTTTAGCATTTTGCTTTTGTAGAGAATCTATTTCATCGACAAGTGCTTTTTGTTGTTTTTGTAGGGTGAAGAGCACCTCAAAAGATTGAGAGCCAAAGAGCAAATATCCACCCCACACACACAAAAAAATAAACACGCACGCACGCAAAATAGGCTTTTTATTTTGCTTATACCAATCTTTTAAGAGTATATCCTCATTTGTTTGCATTTTTTCCTTACCCTAAATCATTTTCCAAAGAGACTTGCTCCCAAATATTCGCTATTTGAGATTTGAGATTCTATCTCTAGCAAGCGATTGTATTTTGCGATTCGCTCACTTCTTGCCGTAGCTCCTGTTTTTATTTGCCCGCAGTTTAGCGCGATAGCAAAATCAGCAATAAAAGTATCCTCACTCTCTCCACTGCGATGACTCATAATGCAGTTATACTTGTTTCGTTGCGCAAGGCGCACGGTTTGCATTGTCTGCGTAACGGTCCCAATTTGATTTGGTTTAATTAAAATGGCATTGGCGATATTTTCCTTAATGCCTTGCGCGAGAATCTTTTTATTGGTTACAAATAAATCATCGCCCACAAGTTGAATCTTATCGCCAAGCCTTTGTGTCAAATATTTCCAGCCATCTTCATCATCTTCGCTTAATCCATCTTCAATCGATACGATAGGATATTTTTGCACCAACTCTTCATAATAGCCTACAAGTTCTTGTGAGCTTAGCTCCTTACCCTCTCCAGCTAAGTTATACATTTTATTTTCATTAAAGAGCTCACTGCTTGCGACATCTAGCGCGATAGCAATATCTTCAAGTGGCTTATAACCAGCTTTTTCAATCGCTTGCAAAATAATTTCAATAGGCTCAGCATTGTTGCTAAGATTTGGTGCGAACCCTCCCTCATCGCCAATGCTTGTGATATGTTTAGATTCTTGGAGAATCTTTTTAAGGCTAGCATATACTTCTGCGCTCGCTCGTAACCCCTCACTAAAGCTATCAAAGCCCAAAGGCATAATCATATATTCTTGGAAATCCACCGTGTTATCAGCGTGCTTTCCACCATTTATGATATTAAGCATTGGTGTTGGCAGGGTCAGTGCATTTGCTCCACCAAGATAGCGGTATAATGAGATATTGAGGCTTTTTGCTGCCGCACGAGCGATAGCCATAGATACGCCTAAAGTAGCGTTTGCGCCGAGTTTTGAAAAATTATCTGTGCCGTCTAAATCTTTGAGTGTCGCATCAATTAACCCTTGGTCATAAGGACTCGCACCGATAAGGGCTTCGCTAATGTGAATGTCAATGTTTTCACACGCTTTAAGCACGCCTTTGCCTAAAAATCGATTTTTATCGCCATCGCGTAATTCTACGGCTTCTTTCTTTCCTGTGCTTGCACCACTTGGCACGATTGCGCTTTGCTTTGTGCCATCGCTTAGTATCACTGTTGCTTTAATCGTTGGATTCCCTCGAGAATCTAAGACCTCTTGTGAGTAAATCTTGCTAATTAGTATCATCTTAATGCTCCTTCAATCTTATGAATCTTGTGGCTCATCTGGGAGTGGTAAAATTTCATCTTTTGAGCCAATTTGCTCTCTAATCTTAGCGATAATTTCATCGGCGACTTTTGGATTTTCTTTGAGAAACACTTTGGCATTTTCTCTTCCTTGACCAAGTTTTATATCGCCATAAGAGAGCCACGCACCGCTTTTATCAACAATATCGAGCTTGATTCCATAATCGATAATCTCTCCTTCTTTGCTGATACCCTCGCCAAACATAATGTCAAACTCCGCTTCTCTAAATGGTGGAGAAACTTTGTTTTTCACAACTTTTGCTTTGGCGCGGTTGCCGATGTTTTGTTCATTTTGCTTTAAGGTGGCGATACGGCGAATGTCGATTCTCACGCTTGCGTAGAATTTCAACGCATTTCCACCTGTGGTGGTTTCTGGGCTACCATAGCCCATAGTGCCGATTTTCATACGAATCTGATTGATAAAGATAAGCGTGGCATTCATCTTGTGTAGCACACCTGTGATTTTACGCAGTGCGTGGCTCATAAGTCGCGCTTGCAATCCCACATGTTGGTCGCCCATATCGCCATCGATTTCTGCTCGAGGCGTGAGGGCTGCTACGGAGTCAATGACGATTAAATCTACCGCTCCACTGCGTGTGAGTGTCTCTAAGATTTCAAGTGCTTGTTCGCCGTTGTCTGGTTGAGATACGAGGAGATTCTCAATATCTACACCAAGCCTTTTGGCGTAATACACATCTAACGCGTGTTCCGCATCAATAAAAGCCGCCACGCCACCATTTTTTTGGCATTCTGCGACTACTTGGAGTGCGAGAGTTGTTTTCCCGCTAGATTCTGGTCCATAGATTTCTACGATACGCCCTTTGGGAATCCCGCCAATGCCTAATGCCATATCAAGCCCCAATGAACCTGTGGATATAGCATCAATTTTTTCTACTTGTTTGTCGCCTAATCGCACGAGCGCGCCTTTGCCAAATGACTTATCAATTTGCTTTAAGGCAAGCTCTATGGCTTTTTGTCGTTTTTCATCTATCGCCATTGTTATTCCTTTGTGTAATTTTGCAATATGTAATTTCGTAAGTTTTTTAGAATGTTTAAGGATTGTATCTTATAGTTTTTAATACTTTGCTTAAAAGTTTTAGTATTTTTTAGCTAGAATCCAAATTTAACCACATTATTTAAATTGTAAGGATTCTTATGACCGCTTCATCTCATCTATGCCTGCATAAAAAGCGCAATCTCAGTGTAGCCCATAGCCCTGATGCGGATGATATTTTTATGTATTATGCCATTGCGTTTGGGTGGGTGGGCGCACGAGAATCAAGTAGCCTAAAAGATGATATGAGTGATATATGCTTTCACTCCACCGCACAAGACATTCAAACACTCAATGAAGCGACATTGCGCGGTGAGTTTGACATTAGCGCGATTTCATTTGCGTTGTATCCGCTTGTGTGTGATGATTACGCGCTTTTACGGACGGGAGTTAGCTTTGGCGAGGGCTATGGACCAAAGCTCATTAAGAAAAAAGGCACACATTTGCGAAAGAACTTCAAAGTCGCGCTAAGCGGAGCGCACACTACTAATGCAATGCTTTTTAAAATCGCTTATCCAGAATCAAGAGTAGTGTATAAAAATTTTTTAGATATTGAGAGTGCGGTGTTAAGTGGGGAAGTCGATGCGGGCGTGCTTATCCACGAGAGTATTTTAGAATTTAGTGAGAATCTTTGTGTAGAAGCTGAGATTTGGGATATTTGGAGTGATTTAAACAAGCACAATCTTCCATTGCCATTAGGTGGTATGGCGATTAGACGCTCTTTGCCACTTAGTGTCGCACTTCTTAGCGAGGAGATTCTCACAAAGGCAGTCAAAGTCGCAGTGAGTAATAAAGAGATTCTGTGCAAAATGCTCTTAGAGCGCAATCTCATTCGTGTGGATAGTGCGAAGTTGCAAACTTACCTTAATTTATACGCTAACGCACATTCTATCACGCTTAGTGAGGAGCAGATTCGCGCGATTGATGTGCTTTTTGAGTTGGGGTTTGAGAGTGGATTTTTCCCTAAACTTTTAAGTGCGAGTGAATATATGCTCCCAAAAGAATATTTAGATGCGCGCTTTGGCTAAGTTATCCCAAGTTGGAATCTTAAAGATAAAGGCGAGTTGATGAACTCAAAGTTTTTGTATAACCTTAAGGGTATCGCGCTTTTTAGCACTCCCAGATTTTTTAGTCAGCCTTTTTTAGAATCTACACTCACAAGTCTTTTGTGCAAAATTGATGAGAAGCGATTAGAATGTATCAAAACGCGCCTAAATTATTACTACAAAGAGAATCTCTCCTTTGTTATTAAGCCCATTTGCTTAGAAAATAATAGTAAAGAAATAGAGCGATTATCCATTGCCACGCCGAAATTTGTGAGGTTAGGGGAGTTGTATAGATTTCGCGCGCCAAGCTCCTATCGCTACGATACCAATGAATATGCGCGTTACTTTCCGCGTGATTTTGCCATATATGCGGGCTTTGGCGATGTGAATTATTACTTTAACGCTCCTAGCATCACTAAATCGCGCCCAATCTCTGTAAGCAATGCAAACTCAATACTTTTTAAACTTGATAAAAACCGCCATTTTTACTTCCCTCGTGATAGCGTGAAGTTTGAGGATAAAAGAGATATATTGTTTTGGCGTGGTGGCGTGTATCAAAGTAACCGCGCGGAGTTTTTTACGCGTTTTTTTACTCACCCACTTTGCGATATTGGGCATACAGGCTCTAAGCATTGCTCCCAGCAGTGGGCGAAGCCAAAAATTAGCGTGAGCGCGCACTTTCCCTATAAATTTTTACTATCCCTAGAGGGCAATGATGTAGCAAGCAATCTCAAGTGGATTATGCACTCAAACTCGCTGTGCTTCTCTACGAAGCCAAAGTATGAGACTTGGTTTATGGAGGGCTTACTCAAGGCAGATTATCATTTCGTATGTATTAGAGATGACTTTAGCGATGTGGAGGAAAAGATTGAGTTTTTCACACGCCACCCAAATGATGCCAAAGAGATAATCCACAACGCACAGAAATTTTGCGCACAATTTTTAGATTCTACAATGGAGGATTTGCTGTGTCTTTTGGTGCTACGCAAATACTTCTATCTAAGCGGGCAAATGCACGCAAGCAAGCAAGAATTAGAACTTTTTGGAATCTAAATCGAATTTCCTCACTTAGATTCTTAGACTTTTCCTCTGCCAAGTAGTTTTAAGCATTCTTTGACAATTTCGCTTACTTCTAAGCTCTGTATTTGTGGAATTTGCTTGAGGACTTTAGCAATGTCAGTGCCTCTAAAGCCAAGTGATTCTAACGCGCTTTGTGCTTCGTCTAGTTCGCTTGAGAGTGAAGTTTTTCCCTGTGTGTGTTCGATAATCTCGCTAAAAAATCCAGCGAGTTCGACCATTATTTTGCCCGCACCTTTTGCACCGATACCGGGCACGCGCTGAAGCGCGCTAATGTCTTTATTTTGGATAATGTTTGCGAAGCTATTTGGTGTGTAAGTGCTAAGGATTGCTAGCGCGACTTTTGGACCTACGCCGTTAATTTTGATGAGTCGCTCAAAAGTGATTTTCTCAATCTCTTCGTAGAATCCAAAGAGCAAATGCGCATCTTCACGCACAATTTGTGTGCAAAAGAGCTTTATTTTTTGGTCTTTTTTCTCCTTTAGATTCCCACTTGTATTGACCGAAATCCCCACACCATAAATCACTCCATTGACATTAATCTCTACAAATGTTGGGAACAATCGCTCGATACTCCCCTCTAGTCCTGCTATCATTGCTACTCCTTTAAAGAATTTAGTAGCGATATTTTACACTAAATTTGTGCGAGTTGGGCTTGGATTGCAATGGTGGCTTTTAAGATTTTGGCGACATTGAGGATATGCGCAAAGTCGCTTTGTTCTAGCGTTATTGCGCCATTTTTATCATTAGCGCGATATTTTAGCCATTTTTCAAGCACTTTATAGCCACCTATTGTGTAGCTCCACACTTCCGCGCTCACTCCCACTATCTCTAAATCCGCGTTTAAAATAATCTTGTTTTGATTTGGCTCATATTTTGGCTTATCAAGGGTGAAATTTGGATTTGATTTGTTTGCGCCTTTGCGGAAAGCTAAATCTATGCTTTTGTCTTGCGGGATTGTTTTCATCAAATGCAAATCGATGAGATTTTGCCCGAGTTCTGCGAGTTTATCAAACTTTGATTGCGTTACTTCAAAATCGATTCGCGGGAAGCCGATTTTTAGGTATTCGATATATTTTGCGCGGTATGCGGGATTGTAAAGGTTGCCATAAATAAATGCCAAAATCTGCTCTGGGCTTTTAGATTTCAAAACCTTGTGCTTTGCGATAAATGCGCTAAATTCTTGCGTGAAATTAGGGGTTTTGTCGCCTTGCAAAAATTCATCGGGGTAAGTATAAAGTGGCGCAATATAGGTTTGTCCGCCGTTGTAGTGAATATCCGTAGGCTTATCACTTATGATTGCGTTGTCATACACGCTTAATTCACAATCTTTGGTAAAACAAATCCCTAGATTTTCGCCACTTAAAAAATGCTTCATTGTCTCAAATCGTGGATAGCCTAAAAATCCTTTTGTTTTACCACTTGTAAAGGTATAGCGTGAATCAAAAGGGCGATAGGCGATTTTTTGGATTTTATTTTGGATTGCTTCGGTCGCTTCACTCCCTCGCAATGACGGATTACCCACCCCTAAATCCCCTCCGCAAGGGAGGGGACTTTTGGATTTGCCATTTTGTTCCCACTCACTTGCGGAGGGGGTTAGGGGGTGGGTAGTTTTTGCGTTAGCAAAATCAGCTTCCAAAGCCTCTTTAATCACACACAAAACGCCCTCTAAATTCTCTAAAATCTCATTATTCCAAAATCGTAAAATTCTAAAATTTTGCGATTCTAAATAAAAATCTCTTTGAATGTCGGGGTGGTTTATTTTATCATACCCACCCCCTTTATCCCCCTCCGCAAGGGAGGGGGAATCAAATGTAAGCCCCTCCCCTTGCGGGAGGGGTTTGGGGTGGGGTAATTCGGTTTGATTGTGTTGTCCGCCATCACACTCGATAATTAGCCGTTTTTCTAGGCATACAAAATCTGCGATATATTTAGAATCAATCACAACTTGCCGTCTAAACCTAAAACCTAGCTTTTTACCTCGCAATTCTTGCCAAAGTTTATTTTCTGCGTCAGTGGGATTTTTGCGCATTTGTCGGCTAAAATCTTTCATATATGGTGCAAGTGTGCGGTGTTTAAGATTTTCATACCCACCCCCTAGCCCCCTCCGCAAGGGAGGGGGAACAAGAGTTGAAGCTACTTCTGCTTTTGCCCTTTCTATGCTCCAATCTCTTGAATCTTTTCCTAATTGATATTTTTGTCGTATCGCCTCAATTTCTAATTTGACAAAATCATTCACAATATTCACAACATTTTGTTTATTAAAATGAATGCAAATTTTGTCTTTTTCTGTTTTGATTCCGCTATTAAAATTCTTAAAGATTGCTTTTGATTCGCCTAAAGATTCGTTTTTTGCTAACGCCCAAAATTTGTTGTATTCGTTGCTTTTAAAACTTTTTGGCACAAACCAAAAATATGGCGAATCTAACTTTAATTTTTTCCATTTGATAGATTTTAGTCCTTTGTCTGCGATTTTGTTTAGCAAAGCGAATTTATCTTTACGGCGCAAGATTTGGGCGTCTTTGGTGGAGAAGTAGTGGATTTTGGCTAAATTATACCCACCCCCTTTATCCCCCTCCGCAAGGGAGGTGGAGGATTCGGAGTCGCTATGCGCAAGGGAGGGATTTTTTGGATTGCTTCGATTTGGCGTTGCCAAATCTCGCAATGACGAATGACCCACCCCTAAATCCCCTCCGCAAGGGAGGGGACTTTTTAATACGCTTTCTTGTTCCCCATCCATTGCGAAGTAATACTTCTCTTGTTCCCCCTCCCTTGCGGAGGGGGCTAGGGGGTGGGTGTCATATTTCACAAACAAACTTATGCAAACGCCTACGCGAATGTCAAAGACATTTTTGTCGTTTTTACCATCTATTTCGTTATGTCCGTGCAAGTTTAAAATATAGATTTCATCGAATGTTTTTGCTAACGATTCGCGCATTTTGCGATGAGTGCGCCCGAAAAGAAAAGAATTATTGGTGATAAAGCCCATAATGCCGTGATTTTTGTTTTGCTCGGTTAGCTTCCATTGCGCAAAGCGAATGAATTTTATGTAGTCATCATCTAATGGCTGGATATTTTGCTCATTTAAGCCCATTTTATACGAATCTAAAAGCGTTAAAATCTCTTTATGTTTATTTTTGGATTTTACATTATAGGGAGGATTTCCTAAAATCACTAGCAAATCCTCTTTGTGCTTGAGTTTCAAGGATTTATCACGCTCGTTTTTTAGCGTGTCAAAGGGGACTTGGAGGTGAATCTGTCGCGCTGTGTCTAAATCTAGCGTGTTGGTAAGATAGACTTGAAACTTTTGATGTGCGCTAAACTCGCTAAATCCCTTATTTTTCAAAAGTGAGCTTAGCTTCAAATGCGCCACGATATAAGGCACGAAACTCATCTCAAAGCCATAAATATCCCTAAAACATTTATTGATAATGACATTTTTAGCAAAGACTTCGCTTTGATTTTGCAAAATGCTTTCAAATACTTTCGCCAAAAAGCTCCCCGTCCCTGTGGCAAAATCTAGGACTTTCACGCTTTCATCGCTAAAAGATTTGCCAAAATGCGTTTGCAGTAGCTCATCTATGCTACGGACAATCATATTTACGATAGGCTCGGGCGTGTAGAAAACGCCACCTTCTTTGCGTTTTTGCTCCCCGCGTAACTCATCATACGCCCTCAAAAAATCCTCGTAAAGATAAATGCTAAGCTCCCCAATCTCTTTTTGGAAGCTAGTTGCTAGGCTTGGCTTATCAATAAGCGCAATGGTTTTAATGATATTGCTTAGCACATAAGCGATAGAATCGGGGAGATTTCGCGCTGGGAGCGAACTCTCTATAAACTCTCTTAGCGTTACAAAATGTTTAGGCAGTAGGGCTACAAACATTTCGGTAGGGATTTTGTCAATCTCATAGATTTCACTCTCAATATGCGCTACAAACGCGCCATATACGATACTCTGTGCCACAATGTCGCAAAACTCAATAGGGCTAATATCCGTGCTTTCTAAATCCCTAAATGATTGGTAGGATTTCTCAAACGCGGCTCTAAATTCTTGCGCGCAAAAATCTGTGGTGGTGCTTGTCTGCGTGGTGGCGGTGAGTAAATTTGTGGCATTGGATTGTAAATCTTGCGTGTTAAACTCATTAAAAATCGCGGTGCTTAAATAAAAACTTTGTGTGCTTAGGACTTTTACTAACTCATCTTTTTGTGTGATTTGCGCGGTAGTGTGGAAAAACTCGCTTAAAAGTTGAGAGATTCTCGTGGTGGATTCTATAAGCTTAGTTTTTTGCGTGGCTTTATCTTGCGTGGTGTTTAGTAGGTTTGATTCAACGCCGTTTGGAAAAAGGGTAAAATCATCGATAATCTTGCCATAAGAGAGCAAAATAAAGCGATTATAATCCGTCAAAATGATATTGTGGCACACGCTTAAGTATTTTTCGATTTGTTTGCCTTTGACTAGCGGGCTTAAATCTATGCCGTAGTTTTTGCATTCGATAAAGCCCACAAGCGATTCATAGCCGATTTTTTCTTGTGGTATTTGGGTTTTTGAGTCTTGTGGCATTTGGCGGACAACTTTAAAATCAGGGCGGATATTGCCTTGCCCTTGCTTTGACTTTGGCTCGTGGATAATGACAATCTCGCCTTGCTCGCTACTTGGGCTTTGCACAGCTTGTGTAGGCTTAAATGCGTTTAGGAGGTTTTCAAGCGCGGTGCGGAAAGTATGCTCGTTGTAGTCTCTATCACCTTGTCTTAGAGCACTTTCACTCTGCCCCCCCCCCATTACAAACTATGCTTTGGAGGGCTTTTTGGTAGGATTTTATCGTGTCTTGGTTGTTTGTGGGTTGCATTAGATTCCTTTATAGTGTGATTTTTGCTTGGCATTGTAGTATAATTTTTCGCATATTGCCTCATTTCATCATAGTAATAATGGTGGAGTGTAGGGGGGTCGAACCCCTGACCTCAACGCTGCCAGCGTTGCGCTCTCCCAACTGAGCTAACACCCCGAAATTGTGATGATTTTTAACGATTGTGATTATACCTAAAACTGCAGATGAAGCAATTAAGTATTGCTATTTTTTTGCACAATTATGTATAATATCCTAAAAAACAAGTAATATAAAGGCGCAAAATTTGCAAAAAAGATTTGTATTTAAAATATTGCTATGCGGTATTTTATTGTGGTTATTAAGCAATCCAATCTATGCCCAAATGCAAGATAACAACCAAACACACGAAGAATCTCAAGGACAAACCACACACGAAGAATCTCAACAAGAGCAACACACACAAGAATCTAAAAAAGACTGTCTGCAGTGCTATCAGGGAAATTGCGTGAATGTGTGTGAAAAAAACAATGATAAATATTCTGGCGTGGAGGATTATTTAGAAGAGCAGCCTTTTATTGCACGATGGGGTGGGCTTTTGATGTATCACGGGTTAAATGTGCTTACTCAAGGTATGTTTGATACACTTACACAATCAGATGATGACAACACGCGTTTTTATGGTTTTATGGGCTTTTATGGGAAAAACTCGCGTTTGGGAGACAATAAAGATTCTTATGGAAACTTTTATATGTCCGCTTCAGTTAGAGTCGAGGAAGAAATTGCTTTCATAGGGCATAAAATTGGAGGTGGAATAGGGATAATGCTTGCAAGCGGGTGGGGTGGAGCTGGATTTATCGATGAGAATCCTACACATTTTAACTACAAAAACTACAATGGTGGCAATGAATATGTGATTACTTTCTCACAGTTGTATGCAGATTATCAAACAAAAAGATTCTTGCTTAAGAGTGGTGTTTTTGAGGGTGAGCTTGATTGGATGAGCGACATACATAGGGGCATTTTTACTTCGTTTGATTATACCTATGGCAAGGCGTATGGAAGCTGGATAAATGAGTATTTACACGCTCAACGCGAGGAACAAAGCTATTTTGAGGAGCTTAAAAATGGCTATTATGGCGGACAAATGTTTGTGTTAGGGAGTAAGCTAGGCACAAAAAAGCATCGCTACGGCGATATATACGCCTATCATCTCACTAGTCTCTACACCGCATTTGGTGGCAAACTCGATGCGAATATTGAATTTGCGGAGTTGTATAACTTACGGATTCTCACGCACGGGAACTATCTCAAAGCACACAGGAAAATGGGCATAGAGCAGGACATTCGCGGGCGACAAATCGGTGATACCTATTTACTCACGCTTCAACCTAGTTTTGGGTATTATGGAAATGCACTGCGGGGTCGTGGCGTTAGTTGGGTGCTTGGTGGTGGTTATGCGCTCGTGGGGAAAAACGACTATTTACAAGCGCAATTTGGTGGGAATATGTATGTCTTTGAAGCAGAAGATGAAACACCCTTTATGTTTAATGTCATAGCACCCGGTGGCTATCACAACGGAAGCAATGCGACAAATATGTTTCAAGCGCAAGTGGAGAGCGTGTATGGTTTTGGTGCGTTTCAATATAATGCGTTGGTGTTTAATGTTATGGCGAGGCACTCAAAAGGTAGGCAAGAGCGTGAAATTGGTGGCGAGCAACTTCAAATTAGTGTCGGTTTTGGTCTTAATATGTCTAAATGGAGCAAGCAAAATATGGGAATTGTAGCGGTGTATATGGAGCAAAAAATGCGTGAGAGCTTTGAGGTGATAAATCCAAGCAAGTATGTCCGCGACACAAGCTATATTAAAATGTTTTATGAAGTGCGATTTTAAAGAATCTGAAATACAAACATTCTTGCGCGATACTCATTATTGAAACAAAATTTTA
This sequence comes from Helicobacter sp. 23-1048, assembly GCF_053654545.1. NCBI lineage: Bacteria > Pseudomonadati > Campylobacterota > Epsilonproteobacteria > Campylobacterales > Helicobacteraceae > Helicobacter > Helicobacter sp. 23-1048. Next base: position 103,977 of record NZ_JBSIUT010000002.1, read on the forward strand.
TCAAAACGAAAATTTCTTAGCAATCAAATTTCCAACAAAGAAGCGATAGGCGAAAAAATTTCATATTAAAGTGAGAATTTTTATATTTTTGTAAAATTTAAGCAAATTTTAAGCTTACCCCCCCCCCCTAAATATGATACAATACTTAACTATTTTTAGCATTTATTATCATTTTAACTAAATAATGATAATGTTAGAGTAGAATTTCACTCTTAAAGGATTTTTATGAATAAGCTATATGCTGGTTTGTTACCTATTGTTTTCAGTGCTAGTTTGATTGCAGATGATGCTTTTAACTCTCAAAATATATATGAAGTTGAGAAACAAGAAGATTCTAAACAATCTCCTATAATGTTTTATGGGCATATTGGTGTTTTTGGCAAGTCTAGCGTGTTTGGTAAAGTAAAAGATTCGTATATGACAGCGCATTTTTCGGCAAATTTGGCGTATAACTTTCTCAACAAAGGCGAGCACAAAGCCACAGCCGTGCTTGGCATTTGGGGAGCAAGTTCTTTGCTTGGAGGAGCGTTGCGTCATAATGCGCACGAATACATTGGCAACCGCTTAGGCGATGAAGTGGGGAATGACTGGAATAGCAACAATAGCTATCTACAATATCAATACAAAGGCTTAAATATAATGGCTGGGCGATTTGATGCAGAAGTTGATTGGGTAGGTGAGCATATGCAAGGCGTGCATATCGACTATGACTATGGTTATGGAGAGTTCTATGGCGCGTGGATAAACGAATATGCCCACTCAAGCCGTGAAGAGACAAGCAATTTCGTGGAGTTTAAAGAGCTGTATTATGGAGCAGATGAATTTGTGCTAGGACATAGATTTGGCACAAAGGAGAATCAATTCGGGGATATTTATGCCTATCATTTGACAAACTTTTTTACCGTGAGCGGAGTGAAACTTGATGCAGACATTCCTTTAGGGGAGTTTTATTCATTGCGCTTGCTCGCACACGGGAACTACTTGCATTCGCAACGACAGGGCTGGGCGTTAGGCTCTGTGAATGAGAATCGCAAGCTCGGGCACACATATCTCGCTACCGCACAACCAAGCATAAGCTACAAAGGCTTTAATTTGGGCTGGGTGCTTGGCGCAGGCTATGCACGCACGGGGAATAATGACTACTTGCAAGCGCATATGGGTGGCAATATGTATGTCTTTGAATCCGAAGATGAAACCCCCTTTATGTTTAATGTCATTGCACCGGGTGGCTGGCATAACGGCACACACCAAACAAGTATGTTTCAAGCAAATACAGATTCTTATTATGGATTTTGGGCATTGCGTTACAAGCGTGTAGCGTTTAATCTCACGGCGCGTCATTCGCTAGGCAAAGATGAGCGTGAGCTAGGAGGCGAGCAGTTGCAAGTGGCACTTGGATTTGGCTGGAATGTCGCTGGTGGGCTTAGTCTAGGCGCAGTGGGCGTGTATATGGAGCAAAAGCGGCGCGCTAATACGCTAGAATCTCGAGCAAGTATTGAGGGAGCTGGTGGCGCATATCCAACTAATACAAGCTATGCTAAGGCATTTTTGGAGTATAGATTCTAAGAATTTGTGTTGAAATTACGCGCTAAATTTTATTTTTGTAAAAAATTTAGTTATTATTTTGGGTTTGAAGTATTTTGATAATCTTTATAAATTTTTAAATGTAATTAGGAGAAAGAATGCAAACTATCACAATCGCCCTTGTGGGACAGCCAAATGTAGGAAAAAGCTCGCTTATCAATGCTATTTCTGGAGCAAATCTCAAAGTGGGGAACTTCAGCGGAGTAACGGTGGAAAAAGCCCAAACAAGCGTAGAATATAACGGATATTTACTTGAATTTATTGATTTGCCCGGGCTGTATGCGTTTAATGAATATTCACTCGAAGAGCGCGTAAGCACGGAGTTTTTGCATAATGAAAAGTATGATGTCATCGTCAATGTGCTAGATTCTACTAATTTGGCGCGTAATCTTTGTTTGAGTTTGCAACTGCTTGATATGGCAAGCCAAAAGGACAAAAAAATGGTGCTTGCTCTTAATATGATAGATGAGGCGCAAAACGAAAATCTTATCATCAATGATACCAAACTCTCAAGCGAGATTGGCTGTGCGTGTATAGGCGTGAGTGCGAAAAACAATCAAGGCACGGCAAAATTGCTTGATAGTATTATAGAGGCATATCATTCCTCAGCACCCAAAGGCATTAAGTATGATGGCACGCAAGTGCCTTGCGAGAGCAAGAGTAAAGAGCGAGATTTGAGCTGTGATGTGGATTTTCAAGTGCGTATCGCTAAGGCACACGAGATTGCTAGGGATTGTAGCACGCGCACAGGGATTGCAAAAAGCTCAAATATTGATATGATTTTAATGCACAAAGTGTGGGGATTGCCTATATTTTTGTTTTTTATGTGGATTATCTTTCAAATCACCTTTACATTTGGTGAGTATCCAAAAGTGTGGATAGAAGATTCTATGGATTCGCTTGCTAATATGGCAAAAGAACATATCACAAGCGTGGAGCTCGGCTCGCTTGTAGCTGATGGAATCATTGCTGGTGTAGGCGCGGTGCTAAGTTTTTTACCGCATATTTTAATCTTATTTTTTGGAATCACAATGCTAGAAGCCACAGGATATATGACGCGTGTGGCGTATTTGCTTGATGGATTTTTGAAAAAGTTTGGATTGCACGGGAAGAGCTTTATCCCGCTGGTGAGCGGGTTTGGTTGCTCTGCACCAGCGTTTATGGCGGCACGCACGCTTAAAAGCCCTACTGATAAACTTCTTACGCTTTTTATCATTAACTTTATGAGTTGCTCGGCTCGCCTGCCAATTTATACACTTTTTGTGGGAATCTTATTTGAGGCGCAATATGCAGGAAGCGCACTTTTTGGAATCTATGTATTTGGCGCGCTTGTCGGGCTCATAATGGCAAAGCTCTTAAAACTTAGTTTTTTTCGCGGGCAAGATGAACCTTTTGTAATGGAAATACCAAAATATCGATTCCCAAGTGTGCGGTTTGTCGCGCTAAGTCTCTATCAAAAGGCGTATTATTTCATCAAAAAGGCGGGGACATTTATCTTACTTGCTTCGATGTTGATTTGGTTTGGGACGAGCTATCCTAAAAGTGAAGCCTTAGAAAATGAATATGAGACAAAAATAGAGAATCTCAAACAAGAAGCGCGAGAAAAGGGATTAGAGATTACACAGCCATTTAGTGCTTTGGATAGGGCAGATTCTCACACTATGCCTGATGAAGCAAATAGCACACAAGAGGGTGAGATAGAGGGGTATGAGGGTTGTGGATTCACAGATGAGGTGTGTGAGCAGCTCGATGAGCTAGAAAATGAATTGGAATCTAAGCTCCTTACGCAGAGTTTCTTAGGATATATTGGGAATTTTATCGCCCCAGCGTTTGCTCCTATGGATTTTGATTGGCGGTTGTGTGTGAGTATTTTAAATGGACTTGTGGCGAAAGAAGTGGTGATTTCCTCAATGGGCGTGCTCTATGCGTTAGGTGATGACCAAGATGAGGAGAGTGAGAGCTTGCAAGAGATTATCCGCAATAGCATTTCTGTGCCAAGTGCAGTGGCGTTTGTGCTTTTTGTGATGTTTTATAATCCCTGCCTTGCTGCTACTGTGGTCTTTAATAAAGAATCTGGCAAAGTGCGCTATACTATTTTGCTCTTTATCTTTACTACTATCGTGGCGTATATTTTTGCATTATGCGGGTATCATATCACAAAGTTACTTGTGTAATGCGTGCATAATCACAATGTGTGTATAATGCGATAGTGTGGGGAATCTAAGCAAATCCCCCCCCCCTAAATGATAAATATTTTTAAAAATATAGTTGCTTTTTTTTTGATTTTTTTCTACAATAGTTGCGTTCTCAAAATCTACATAAAAGGAGTTCAACAATGAGAAAAATAGGTTTAGTCGCGCTTTTGGCGTTAAGTGGAGTTTTTGGCTTTGAGCACAAGATTCACGGGCAGTTTGGGAGTTTCACAAAATGGGGTTTTAATGACCAAAAGTTAAATGCAGGTGCTGGTATCGCTCCAACAGATAGTTTTTCAAGTGTGATGGGTTCGCTTAACTACACAGCGAAATTTGCTGATTTGGTAAGCATTACTGCTGGTGGTGCGCTCGGTGGTTTGGCGTATGATTCTACCGATAATGGTGCTGGTGGTGCAACTCAAGTGCAATACACATATTTCAATGCGAACTATGAAAAAAGCAGAGCACAGGGCTATATGATACAAAATGCGAATATTGGCATTGACCATAAAAATGTCTATTTGCGTCTAGGTCGCTATGAGGCTGGTAAAGTAGGCGAGTGGTTTAGCGGGTTTAATGAAGGAGCAGAGGGCTATGTGGCGTTTTCAGATTTTAAAATTTGGGCGTTTGCTTCTGGAAAAAGAGGCTTTGCCTATAATCAATGGTTTTATGAGTTCTACCGTGTTTTTGGCTATGGAGGGAGTGTGCCAACAAGGGAAATTTATGGAGCAGGATTTGATTATAGCACAGATAAGCTCAAGGCTTCATTGTTCGCGTATGGCGCAGATAGCATATTTTTCGCACCGGGCGTGTCTTTAGACTTCGATACAGCTGGCGGTGAGGAAAACTCTGTATCCTCTGTAACCAAAGTGCGTGTGCTTGTGCCAATCGCACTAGGAAGTAACATTTCTGGAACTAATTGGGGAAATGGGCGTAATTGGGGTATCATTGGTAAAAATACAACAACTCTATGGATAGATGAGAAAGTGCGATTAGGGAAGTATTTCGTAGGAGTTGGTGTGTATAAAAACTTCGGTAATGCCAATGAGCTTATCGGTCGATATGGCAATCCTCTTGGTGGAGTCGTAGATATGTGGACAGCGAGTGCGTATGACATTGGTTATGCACTTTCTGATATGCTTGGACGCAACGCCCTTACAGGATATTTGCGAGCGGGTGCGAGCTATGGAGACTTTAGCTGGAGCATTTTAGGACGCGTAACAGATTCTCCAAGAAGTGCGGAGCAGAGCTTGGCATTGCTCGTGAATTACAAAGTGCGTGATGACATCAGCGTGGGTGGTAAGCTAGAGGGGCTTATGGATACAACAAAAGCTGGATATAGATTAAATGGATATGACTTGACAGCTAACCGCACTGATGATAGAAGCCACTTGTTCTTCTACATTTCACACACATTTTAATGTCGTTTGTGATAGTCTAAATTTAGTGTAATTTTAAGGAGCGTTGGGAATCTCTTAATGCTCCTTAAAAGACTTTGATAAAGATTCTACAAGAAATAATCCTTGCTTAAAATTACAATATGGTTTTTATGGCGTTTGGTGAAATGAGTTGAGAAAACTTAAAATTTAGAAAAATCTTACACATAAAATCATAAATTTTATTGACAAAAGGTGTGGATTGTTTATATAATACGGACTTTTTAAAATTTGCTGGCTTAGCTCAGTTGGTAGAGCATCTGCCTTGTAAGCAGAGGGTCGGGGGTTCAAGTCCCTTAGCCAGCTCCATTCAAACTCTAGCAGTGTTCTGCTTTCAGTGTTTGACCAGTGTTTGGCTGTCCTATTTGATTTTTGTCTTTGGTGAGTTACTCAAGTGGCCAACGAGGGCAGACTGTAAATCTGCTGACTATGTCTTCCGTGGTTCGAATCCACGACTCACCACCATTGGAATAAAAATTGCCTAAGGCAATTCTTAATGGTAGTTTGGGATAGTAGTTTGAAGTTTGCGGGAATAGCTCAGTTGGCTAGAGCATCAGCCTTCCAAGCTGAGGGTCGCGGGTTCGAGCCCCGTTTCCCGCTCCAATCTGGGAGCTGATTCTTCATTGCACTTTTGTTAATAAAATGTGTATAGAATCTCGCTTCATAAAGTTAAGCCCATATAGCTCAGTGGCAGAGCACTTCCTTGGTAAGGAAGAGGTCGGCGGTTCAATCCCGCTTATGGGCTCCAGTTTTTCACATAAAGCATTGAATTTGCCGTAGATTCCGTGCTTTACAAATCTATGATAAGGAGAAAATTATGGCAAAAGAGAAATTTAACAGAAGTAAGCCACATGTCAATGTCGGAACAATCGGGCATGTCGACCACGGCAAAACAACGCTAAGTGCTGCTATTTCAGCTGTGTTGGCAACAAAAGGTCTTGCGGAGCTTAAAGATTATGACAATATCGATAATGCTCCTGAAGAAAAGGAAAGAGGTATTACCATTGCGACTTCTCACATCGAGTATGAGACAGAGAATCGCCACTACGCACACGTGGATTGTCCCGGACACGCCGACTATGTAAAAAATATGATTACAGGTGCGGCGCAAATGGACGGCGCGATTTTGGTCGTGTCTGCTGCTGATGGTCCTATGCCTCAAACACGCGAGCATATTTTGCTTTCTCGTCAAGTAGGCGTGCCATATATTGTGGTGTTTTTAAACAAACAAGATATGGTTGATGATAAAGAGTTGCTTGACTTGGTGGAAATGGAAGTGCGCGAACTGCTAAGTGCGTATGAGTTTCCCGGTGATGATACACCAATCGTAGCGGGTTCTGCGCTTAAAGCACTTGAAGAAGCTAAAGCTGGCAATGTCGGCGAGTGGGGAGAGAAGATTCTCGCTCTTATGGCTGAAGTGGATAAATATATCCCAACACCACAAAGAGATACAGAAAAGACTTTCCTAATGCCTGTCGAAGATGTGTTTTCAATCGCTGGACGCGGAACGGTCGTTACAGGTAGGATTGAGCGCGGTGTAATAAAAGTGGGTGATGAAGTAGAAATCGTGGGAATCAGCGATACACAAAAAACCACTGTTACAGGCGTGGAAATGTTTAGAAAAGAGCTTGATAAGGGTGAAGCTGGCGATAATGTCGGAATCTTGTTGCGAGGCACGAAGAAAGAGGAAGTCGAGCGTGGTATGGTGCTCTGTAAGCCCGGCTCAATCACACCACATAAGAAATTTGAGGGCGAAATTTATGTGCTTTCAAAAGATGAGGGTGGGCGACATACTCCGTTCTTTAATGGTTACCGCCCGCAATTCTATGTGCGCACTACCGATGTAACAGGCTCAATTACTTTGCCTAGCGGTGTAGAAATGGTTATGCCCGGCGATAATGTAAAGATTACCGTTGAGCTTATCAACCCAATCGCGCTTGAGGAAGGGACACGATTCGCTATCCGCGAGGGTGGTAGGACTGTCGGTGCTGGCGTGGTAACAAAAATCATCGAGTAAGGCAAGAAAATGGCAAAGGGAAATGTCATCAAGGTGGGACTTAAGTGTTCGGAATGTGGTGATATAAACTATTCCACCACCAAGAATGCGAAAACAAATACAGAAAAACTGGAGCTCAAAAAGTTTTGTCCTCGTTTGAATAGACACACTATTCACAAGGAAGTAAAGCTTAAAAGCTAGGATATTGTGGCGCGTATCATCTCTGTGGAGTCGTTTGATACGCGCTAAATTCCATACATAAATGGCTTAAGGGAAGGGTCAGTAGCTCCAATGGTAGAGCGTCGGTCTCCAAAACCGAATGTTGAGGGTTCGAGTCCTTCCTGGCCCGCCATAGCTAAGTGCAAAAGAGAGAGATATGAAAAAAATAATAACTTATTATAGAAACGCTAGAGAGGAGCTAAGTAAGGTTATCCGTCCTACAAAGGAGCAGGTGCGCAATGCTTCTATATCTGTGGTTGCTGTGGTGATAGTTATTACATTGTTTTTAGCATTAGTTGATGCCATTTTGTCTGCTTCTGTAACGAGCATTTTGTCATAATTTTTTAAGGAGTTGGTGTGGAGTGGTATGCGATACAGACTTATTCTGGTAGCGAGCAATCAGTAAAGCGCGCGATAGAGAATCTCATCAAGGAAAATAGAATCCAAGAGCGATTTGAGGAAATTGTCGTGCCGACTGAGGGTGTATATGATGAGAGAAAGAAGGTTACTCAGCGAAGCCTTTATCCGGGTTATGTGTTTATCAAGGTTGATTTGGACACGCAGTTGTGGCATTTGATTCAGTCTTTGCCACGCGTTGGACGCTTCATTGGTGAGCAAAATAAGCCCACACCTCTAAGCGAAGCGGATATTAACAAGATTTTAGAGAAGATTAAGAATCCTGCTGCGCCCAAGCCAAAAATCTTTTTTGAAAATGGCGAAGTGGTGCGCATTGTTGATGGTCCATTTGCGAACTTCACTGCGACCGTGGAGGAGTATGACATTGAGCAGCGCAAGCTAAAACTTAATGTTTCTATTTTTAATCGTAATACACTTGTGGAGATTCCATACTCTCAAGTAGAAAAAATCATTTAATTTAGGAAGGACATTATGGCAAAAAAAGTAGTAGGCGAACTGAAGTTACAAATCCCCGCAGGCAAGGCAAATCCATCACCACCCGTAGGTCCAGCTTTGGGGCAAAGGGGTATTAACATTATGGAATTTTGCAAAGCGTTTAATGAAAAAACAAAGGATATGGGTAATTTTAATATCCCCGTGATTATTACCGTGTATCAAGATAAAAGTTTTTCATTTATCACTAAAAAGCCACCTGTAACGGACTTAATCAAAAAAGCTATCAATTTATCAAAGGGTTCGGATAATCCACTTAAAAACAAAGTTGGTAAGCTTACACAAAAGCAGTTGCAAGAAATTGCAGAATCTAAAATGCAAGATTTAAACGCCACAGATATTGAAGCTGCTAAAAAAATCGTGGCTGGAAGTGCTCGCTCTATGGGCGTGGAAATTGTGGATTAAATTTGTAGAGTAAATGGAGTTTAAAATGGCAAAAAAGACAACAAAAAGATTACAAAATTTGCACTCTAAGGTAGATTCCGCAAAGATTTATGATGTGCAAAGTGGCGTTGGTGTAGTGAAGTCTCTTGCTTCAGCGAAGTTTGATGAGACGGTGGAGATTGCATTGCGACTAGGAGTTGACCCTCGACACGCTGACCAAATGATTCGCGGAGCGGTTGTGTTACCACACGGCACGGGCAAGACCGTGCGTGTAGCGGTGTTTGCTAAGGGAGTGAAAGCTGATGAAGCAAAAGCGGCAGGGGCAGATATTGTCGGAGCAGATGATTTGGCTGAAGAGATAAAAAACGGCAACACGAACTTTGATATGGTTATCGCCACACCTGATATGATGGCACTTGTTGGTAAGGTTGGTAGAATCTTAGGACCAAAGGGACTTATGCCAAACCCAAAGACAGGCACCGTTACCGCCGATGTCAGCAAAGCTGTGTCAAATGCCAAAAGCGGACAGGTGAATTTTCGTGTGGATAAAAAGGGAATCATTCACGCACCCATTGGCAAGGCAAGTTTCCAAGAAGAAAAAATTAGAGAAAATATGCTTGAGTTTGTGCGAGCAATTAATCGCTTAAAGCCAAGCTCTGCAAAAGGCAAGTATATTAAAAGTGGTTCGCTATCCCTCACAATGAGTCCTAGTGTGAAGCTAGATTCTCAAGAGTTGATGGATACGAAGTAGAGGGCATTATAGGCAATTTATCTTAGATTGAAGATCATCGGGGCGTTTTAACGCTTAAAAGCAAACCCTATGTGAGATTTGGTCTGAAAGGAGAGTGAATGACGAAGCAAGAAAAGATTCAGACTGTTGAGAGTTTAAGTGCCGAGTTTGAAAAAGCTAGCTCAATGATTGTATGCGATTATAAGGGATTGGGCGTTGCGAAATTGGAATCTTTGCGTGCGCAAGCTCGTGAAAATGACATTAAAGTCCAAGTGATTAAAAATACTTTGGCAACAATCGCAATGAGCAATGCAAAATATCCGCAGAGCGAACTAAAGGGCACGAATATTTTCATTTGGAGTAGCGACCAAATAGCATTGGCAAAGGTTGTCTGTAAATTTGCAGATGCAAATGAAGAGAACTTTAGCGTGAAGTTTGGATATTTTGATGGCGCGATTGTGGAAAAATCACATATCGTTAGTATTTCAAAACTTCCAAGCAAGCAAGAGCTTATTGGTATGTTACTATCCGTGTGGAGTGCACCTGCGCGATATTTCGTTACGGGGCTTGATAATTTAGCAAAACAAAAACAAAATTAAAGGAGCATAAAATGGCTATTACAAAAGAAGAAGTATTAGAATACATTGGGAATCTATCGGTTTTGGAGCTTTCAGAGCTTGTGAAAGCATTTGAAGAAAAATTTGGCGTTTCAGCAGCACCCACAGTGGTCGCTGGTGGCGGTGGCGTAGCAGCTGGTGGCGGTGGCGCAGCAGAGGAGAAGTCAGAGTTTAATGTCATTCTCCTTGATGCAGGTGCGAATAAAATCGCTGTGATTAAAGCTGTGCGAGAGATTACAGGACTTGGATTAAAAGAAGCAAAAGATGCTACTGAGCAAACACCTAGCACGCTTAAAGAAGGTGTAGGCAAAGAAGATGCAGAAGCCTTTAAGAAAAAACTTGAAGAAGCAGGTGCAAAAGCAGAGATTAAGTAATTGCGCTATATTTTAGTTATGCCCTTAGGCTTCGTGCCTTTGGGCGTGGCATACAAATGCAAGAATCTTAAATGTATGGCGGATTGATGACTTTTAATAAAGTTATCAAAGTTGCAATATGTTAGGAAAATTCCACAAGTAGCATTAAGGTGGAATTTTTCTAGGGTATTAGCTAGTAAATTAAAGCAAGGATGGGTAATGTCGAAGCAAAACATACTAAAAAATAGACTACGATTAGATTTTACAAAAAGTTCTCAGATTCCAGAAGTGCCAGACCTTTTGTTGCTACAAAGGGATAGCTATAATGATTTTTTAAGCGTAGATTCTAGTAAGGAAAGTGGGATTGAAAAAGTCTTTAAGTCCATTTTTCCTATTCAAGATGCACAGGGGCGCATTACTTTAGAATACGCGGGTTGCGAGTTTGGCAAGCCTCGATATACCACGACTGAAGCGATGGTGCGAGGGATTACTTATGCCATTCCACTTAAGATGAAAATTCGTCTCATCTTTTGGGAAAAAGATGAAAAAACGGGCGATAAACTCGGTGTCAAAGATGTAAAGGAGCAAAGTATTTTTGTGCGTGAGATTCCGCTTATGACTGACCGCACAAGCTTTATTATTAACGGCGTGGAACGCGTAGTGGTAAATCAGCTCCATAGAAGTCCGGGCGTGATTTTTAAAGAAGAGGAGTCAAACACTTCATCAAACAAGCTTATTTATACGGGGCAAATTATCCCAGATAGAGGTGCTTGGCTATATTTTGAGTATGATGCTAAAGATGTGTTGTATGCACGGATTAACAAACGCCGTAAAGTGCCTGTAACTATTGTTTTGCGTGCACTTGGCTACACAAAACAAGATATTTTAAACATTTTTTATCCTAGACTTGCCGTGCGCTTTGAAAAGGCTAAAAGTGGCAAGGGTGGTAAATATCTCATTCCTTTTAGTGTCGATAATATCGGTGCGCGTGCGGAATTTGACATCAAAGATTCTAAGGGTAATTTGATTTTAGCTTCGGGTAAAAGAATTGGTAGCAGAAAACTCAAAGAACTCAAAGAAATCGAAAGCGAAATCGGCTGGATAGAGTATCCTACCGAAAAACTTACCAATAAGTATCTGTGCGAACCTATAAATGACAAAAAAGGCGAGGTGCTTTTTGATACGCTTACTCAGCTTGATGAGGGTAAACTTGAGAAATTAAGCGAGCTAGGTATCAAAGAATTTTATGTCGCTAATGATACAGCTAAGGGATTGGATAATTCTCTTATCAATTCGTTTTTGGCTGATTCAGAGGCTTTGCGACTTTTAAAACAAAGTGAAAAAATTGAAGATGAAAATGAGCTTTCTGCTATTAGAATCTACAAGGTAATGCGTCCGGGCGAGCCTGTAACAAAAGAGGTGGCAAAGTCATTTGTCGGGCAGTTATTCTTCGACCCAGAGCGATATGATTTGACTCGTGTGGGGCGAATGAAAATGAACCATAAACTTGGGTTAAATGTCCCAGATTATGTGACCGTGCTTACTCATAATGACATTATCGCAACGATAAAATATCTAATGAGTGTGCGTAATGGCGAGGGACACATTGATGATAGAGACCATTTGGGTAATCGTAGAATCCGCTCTATCGGTGAGCTTTTAGCAAACGAATTGCATTTAGGTTTGGTTAAAATGCAAAAAGCAATCCGTGATAAACTAAGCTCTCTTAATGGTTCGTATGAGAATCTAATGCCACACGATTTAATCAACTCTAAAATGATTACTTCGACTATTATGGAGTTTTTCACAGGCGGGCAACTTTCTCAGTTTATGGACCAAACAAATCCGCTTAGCGAAATCACGCACAAACGCCGTCTATCAGCACTTGGCGAGGGAGGCTTGGTAAAAGAGCGCGTAGGATTTGAAGCGCGCGATGTGCATCCTACGCATTATGGCAGAATCTGCCCTATCGAAACCCCTGAAGGACAAAATATCGGGCTTATCAATACCCTTTCGACTTTCACACGCGTGAATGATTTAGGATTCGTAGAAGCAGCGTATAAAAAAGTAAAAGATGGCAGGGTGAGCAATGAGATTGTTTATCTCACTGCCGCACAAGAGGAGGGTATCATTATTGCCCCCGCCTCGACAAAGGTAGATAGCAAGGGAAATATATTAGAAGATTTGATTGAAGTAAGAAAAGATGGTGAAATTATTTTGGCAGAAAAGTCCAAAGTGGAATTTATCGATTTAAGCTCGCGTATGCTTGTGGGTGTGGCAGCTTCGCTTATTCCATTTTTAGAGCACGATGATGCGAACCGCGCACTGATGGGTTCAAATATGCAACGCCAAGCTGTCCCATTGCTAAAGCCTGATGCACCAATCGTTGGCACAGGGATTGAGAAGGTTATCGCGCGTGATGCGTGGGAAGCTATCAAGGCAAAACGCGGAGGCGTAGTGGAGAAAGTAGATTCTAAGAGTATTTATATTTTAGGTGAAGATGAGAACAATGTCGCGTATATCGACCACTACTCACTTTGTAAAAATCTGCGAACCAACCAAAATACGGCGTTTTATCAAAAACCTATTGTCAAAAAGGGTGATGTTATAGAATCTGGGCAAGTTATCGCTGATGGTCCTAGTATGGATAATGGCGAATTGGCGTTGGGTAAAAATATCCGCGTAGCGTTTATGCCTTGGAATGGATATAATTTTGAGGACGCTATTGTCGTAAGTGAGCGGTTGATTAAAGAAGATGCCTTTACTTCGGTGCATATTTATGAAAAAGAAATTGATGCTAGAGAGCTAAAACACGGCACAGAGGAAATTACCTCAGATATACCGGGTGTGAAAGAAAGTGAAGTCGCTCACCTTGATGAGAGTGGGATTGTCCGCATTGGAACTTATGTCAGTGGCGGTATGATTCTTGTGGGTAAGGTCTCTCCAAAAGGCGAGGTTAAGCCAACACCAGAGGAACGATTGCTTCGCGCGATTTTTGGCGAAAAGGCTGGGCATGTGGTCAATAAATCGCTTTATTGTCCGCCGTCTTTGGAGGGTATCGTTGTTGATGTGAAAATATTCACAAAGAAAGGCTACGAAAAGGATTTGCGCGCTATTAGTGCATTTGAGCAGGAAAAGTCCGCCCTTGATATTGAACACCACGACCGCCTTACAATGCTTAACCAAGAGGAAATGATTAGAATCTCGCGACTTCTTTCTAAAGAAAAACTTGCTAGCAATGCAGTCATAGGCACTAAGACCTACAAAAAAGGGACAATGGTGCCAGAGAGTGAAATCATAAATATCAATCGTTTTGCGCTTACCACGCTTATAAAAAGCTATCCAAAAGCAATGCAGACACAATATGAGCAAATCAAAGACAATTTCTTAAAGCAGAAAAAATCTTTAGGAGAAGAGCACGAGGAAAAGATTTCTGTGTTAGAAAAAGATGATATTTTGCCAAGTGGCGTGGTTAAGTTAGTAAAAATTTATATCGCCACAAAACGCAAACTTAAAGTGGGCGATAAAATGGCTGGACGACACGGAAATAAAGGTATAGTTTCAAATATTGTGCCACTTGTGGATATGCCTTATACTAAAGATGGTGAACCTATTGACATTATCTTAAATCCGCTTGGTGTGCCAAGTCGTATGAATATCGGGCAGATTTTGGAAGTGCATTTGGGACTTGTGGGGCGCAATTTGGGCTTGCAAATTGAGAATCTCCTCACTTCTCAAAGCAAGACTTGGGTAAAAGACTTGCGTGCAAAAATGCTCGAAATTTCTACACTTATAAATAGCGATAATCCAGCAATTACAGAGTTTATAAAGAATTTAAGCGATGAAGAGCTTGTAGGATATGCTAGAGATTGGAGCAGTGGGATAAAGTTTGCTATCCCTGTGTTTGAGGGTATCGAGCAGGAAAGGTTTAATAAACTTTTTGAACTAGCCAAAATTGATATGGACGGCAAGACTGAACTTTATGACGGCAAGACTGGTGAAAAAATGCTTGAGCGTGTAAATGTGGGCTATATGTATATGTTAAAGCTCCACCACTTGGTCGATGAGAAAGTTCACGCACGAAGCACAGGACCTTACAGCCTTGTAACGCAACAACCTGTTGGTGGTAAGGCACTCTTTGGTGGGCAAAGGTTTGGAGAAATGGAAGTGTGGGCGTTGGAGGCGTATGGTGCAGCACATACGCTAAAAGAAATGCTCACTATCAAATCTGATGATACTGAAGGGCGTAGAGAAGCATATAAGGCAATCACAAGAGGCGAGCTTGTGGGAGAATCTAAGATTCCAGAAACTTTTTATGTTCTTACAAAAGAATTACAATCTCTTGTGCTTGATGTCAAGGTATATAGCAATGAGCTTGATGAAAACGGCGCACCACAGCAATTAGAGATTAAAGAAGATAATCGTCCAAAAGATTTTAATGCCTTTCAGCTCGTGCTAGCAAGCCCAGAAGATGTGCGTTCTTGGAGTAGGGGAGAAGTTAAAAAGCCAGAAACAATCAATTATCGCACACTCAAGCCAGAACGCGATGGATTGTTTTGTGCAAAAATATTTGGACCTGTGCGTAATTATGAGTGCCTTTGTGGAAAATACAAAAAAATGCGTTACAAAGGACAAATTTGTGAGAAATGTGGTGTGGAAGTAACAGAAGCAAAAGTGCGCCGTTATCGAATGGGGCATATCGAGTTGGTTGCACCTGTGGCGCATATTTGGTATGTAAGCTCACTGCCTAGCCGTATCGGCACGCTTTTGGGTGTGAAAATGAAAGATTTAGAGCGCGTGTTGTATTATGAGGCTTATATTGTTAAAGAACCCGGTGAGGCGAGCTATGATAATGAGGGCACAAAACCAATTTTAAAGTATGATGTGCTTAATGAGGAGCAATTCCAAAACATTAACCAACGATTTGCCGATAAGGGTTTTGTCGCACAAATGGGTGGTGAAGCCGTGCGAGATTTGCTAGAGCAACTTGATTTAGTGGAGTTGTTGCAAAAATTGCGCGAGGAAGCCAAATCTACCAATTCAGAAGCAAAGAAAAAGACCATAGTGAAGCGTTTGAAAGTGGTTGAAAACTTTATCAATTCTGGCAGACGCCCAGAATGGATGATTTTGACCGTGCTTCCTGTGTTGCCACCAGATTTGCGCCCATTGGTTGCGCTAGATGGTGGGAAGTTTGCAGTAAGTGATGTCAATGACCTTTATCGCCGTGTGATTAACCGCAATCAGCGATTAAAGCGTCTCATTGAGCTTGATTCCCCAGAGATTATTATTCGCAACGAAAAGCGAATGCTCCAAGAAGCCGTTGATGCGCTTTTTGATAATGGACGCAATGCCAATGCTGTAAAGGGCGCAAACAAACGCCCACTCAAATCCCTAAGCGAAATTATCAAAGGGAAACAAGGGCGATTCCGTCAGAATCTACTCGGTAAGCGCGTGGATTTTAGCGGACGAAGTGTGATTGTCGTGGGACCAAATTTGCGAATGGACCAATGTGGATTGCCTAAAAATATGGCATTAGAGCTTTTTAAACCACATTTATTTGCTAAACTTGAGGAAAAGGGCTATGCAACTAATCTCAAGCAGGCCACAAAAATGATAGCGCAAAAAAATAATGAGGTTTGGGAATGTTTGCAAGAAATTGTGGAGGATTATCCTGTGTTGCTTAACCGCGCACCGACACTGCATAAGCAATCAATCCAAGCGTTCCACCCAACGCTTATCAATGGCAAGGCGATTCAGCTTCACCCATTAGTGTGCTCTGCATTTAACGCTGACTTTGATGGCGACCAAATGGCTGTGCATATCCCACTTAGCCAAGAGGCGATTGCTGAGTGCAAAGTGCTAATGCTAAGCTCAATGAATATCTTGCTCCCAGCAAGCGGTAAGGCTGTGGCTGTGCCTAGCCAAGATATGGTGCTAGGACTTTATTATCTTTCATTGGAGAAAAAAGGCGCAAGAGGCGAGCACAAACTTTTTGGCAATGTTGAAGAAGTGATGATTGCCATTGATATGTTTGAGCTTGATATTAACGCAAAAATTCGCACACTAAAAGAGCGTAGAATTATCGAAACTACTGCTGGTAGAATGATTATTAGCTCAATATTGCCAGACTTTGTGCCACTGAATCTATGGAATAAGATTCTTAAGAAAAAAGATATTGGTGTGTTGATTGATTATGTGTATAAACACGGCGGATTAGAGGTTACAGCGACATTCTTAGATGATTTGAAGAATCTAGGCTTTAGATATGCCACGAAGGCTGGCATTTCTATTTCTGCGGCGGATATTATTATCCCAAGCGATAAGGAATCTAAGATACTCAAAGCCAAAAAAGAAGCCAAACAAGTGCAGTCTGACTTTGACCAAGGCTTGCTCGCAGCCCAAGAGCGATATAATAAAAGTATTGATATTTGGACGGAGACAAGCGAGGCAATGGGTAAAGAGATGATGAAAATTATCCAAGCTGACAAAGATGGGTTTAACTCCATTTATATGATGGCAGATTCTGGAGCGCGTGGTAATGCTGCGCAGATTCGCCAACTTTCTGCAATGCGTGGTCTTATGACAAAGGCAGATGGCACGATTATTGAGACACCTATTACTTCAAACTTTAAAGAAGGTTTAAATGTGTTGGAGTATTTTAACTCTACGCACGGAGCAAGAAAGGGTCTCACTGATACCGCGTTAAAGACTGCTAATGCTGGATATTTGACGCGTAAGCTCATTGATGTGAGTCAAAATGTCAAAGTAACGATTGAGGATTGTGGCACGCACGAGGGTGTAGAGATTTCAGACATTACGGTAGGGAATGAACTTATAGAATCACTCAAAGAGCGCGTGCAAGGTAGAGTGCTCGCGCGGGATATAATTGACCCAATTACCAATGAGATTCTCTTTAGTGAGGGTGCGCTTATTGATGAGGATATGGCTACGCGCATTGAGGAGGCTGGCGTTACAAGAGTAACCATTCGCACCCCTGTAACTTGTAAGGCGCAAAAAGGCGTATGCTCTAAATGCTATGGATTAAATCTTGGAGAATCTAAAATGGCAAATCCCGGCGATGCAGTGGGTGTGTTGGCAGCGCAATCTATCGGTGAGCCCGGCACTCAGCTTACATTGAGGACTTTCCACATTGGTGGGACAGCGAGCAGGGATACAGAGGAGCGACAAATCGAAGTAAGCAAGGAGGGCTTTATCCGTTATTACAACATTAAGACTTTCAAAAACAAAGAAGGCAAGAATGTCGTAGCAAATAGACGCAATGCCGCTATATTGCTCGTAGAGCCAAAGATAAAAGCTCCATTTGATGGCGTGGTGCATATCGAAAATGTCCACGATGAAGTTGTAATTAGCATTGTGGGTGAAAAGAAAAAAGTGCATTATAACTTACGCAAAGATGACATTGCTAAGAAAAATGAGCTAGCAGGGGTAACGGGCAAGGTTGATGGCAAGTTACTTGTCCCTCACGAGAGTGGATATAAAGTGGCTGCTGGTGGCAGTGTGGTCGATGTGATTAAAGATAATTGGAATGTCCCACACAGAATCCCTTATGGAAGTGAGTTAAAAGTCGCTGATAATGACCCGATTGCAAGCACTATCGAGGCAAAGGAAAAGGGCGTAGTGAAATTTTACTTGCTTAATGCTGATACACTAGAGCGCATACATAATGTCAAAAAGGGAATGGTGGTCGATGAAAAGGGAATGTTTGCTGTGATTGCCGATGAGAACGATAGAGAAGCTACAAGGCACTATATTGCGCGCAATTCAAAGATTCTCGTTGATGACAATACAAAGGTAGATTCTAAGACATTGCTTTGTGAGCCTGCATCAAATGAAAAAGTCATCATCGCTGAGTGGGACCCATACAATATTCCGCTTATTGCTGAAGTAGCTGGAAAGGTTGAATATAGAGATATTATTTCAGGGCTTACTGTCAGTGAGCAAGAAGATGAGAACACAGGCTCAAAAAGCCTCGTAGTAAGCGAGTATATCCCCGCACATTTAAAGCCATCAATCGTGGTAATTGAGAAAAATGGTAAAGAGCATATCTATCCATTAGAATCTAAGACTACGATTACGGTGGCTGATGAAGCACAAGTGAGCGTGGCAGAGATTTTAGCAAAAACGCCTAAGGCACTTGCAAAATCAAAGGATATTACAGGTGGTCTGCCTCGCGTTTCAGAGCTTTTTGAAGCGAGACAACCAAAGGTCTCTGCAGTCCTCTCTGAGATTGATGGCTTTGTGAGTTTTGGCAAAGCGGTTCGCGCTAAGGAGAGAATCATCATAACCGCCGAAGATGGTAGAGTAGCGGAATATCTTATTGATAAAAATAAGAAGATTTTGGTGCATACAGGTGAGTTTGTCCACGCGGGTGAGGCTATTACCGATGGCATTACTTCAAGCCACGACATTTTACGCATCGCAGGCGAGAAAGAGTTGCATAAATACATTATTAGCGAAGTGCAGCAAGTCTATCGCAGACAAGGTGTGAATATCGCTGATAAACATATTGAAATTATCGTTTCACAAATGCTAAGACAAGTCAAAGTGATTGATAGTGGCGATACGAAGTTTATCGAGGGTGATTTAGTGAGTAAGCGACACTTTAAAGAGGAAAATGAGAGAATCTTAAAGCTCGGTGGCGAGCCAGCTATCGCTGAGCCTGTGTTGCTCGGTATCACTAGAGCGGCTATTGGAAGTGATTCTGTGATTTCAGCAGCATCGTTCCAAGAAACCACAAAGGTTCTTACAGAAGCAAGTATCGCAGCAAAAACCGATGTGCTTGATGATTTGAAAGAAAATGTCGTGCTAGGGCGAATGATACCTGTGGGCACAGGAATGTATCGAAACAAAAAGTTTCGTTACTCTAAGCAAGAGGAGTAGAATCTATGAGTGGATTCTATAAAATTTAAGAATAAACAAGTGAAAATAAGCTATAATACGCGTTTCACTAAAAGAAAGGAGCAAAATGCCAACCATTAACCAACTTATTAGGAAAGAACGAAAAAAAGTCATCAAAAAGACTAAATCACCTGCATTGGTGAATTGCCCTCAAAGGCGCGGTGTTTGCACGCGTGTTTATACTACCACGCCTAAAAAGCCAAACTCTGCGTTAAGAAAAGTGGCAAAGGTAAAGCTGACTTCAAAATTTGAAGTCATCAGCTATATCCCCGGTGAGGGACATAATCTCCAAGAGCACTCTATCGTGCTTGTGCGCGGCGGTAGGGTGAAAGATTTGCCCGGTGTGAAGTATCACATTATTCGTGGTGCGCTTGATACAGCTGGTGTGGCTAAGCGGACCGTTTCGCGCTCAAAATATGGCGCGAAAAAGGCAAAAGCTGGTGGCGAGCAAAAGTAAATATAAATAAGGAGTGTAAATGAGAAGACGAAGAGCCCCCGTTAGAGAGATTTTAGGCGACCCAATCTACAACAACAAGGTTGTAACCAAGTTTATCAACAAAATGATGTATGAAGGCAAAAAAAGTGTGAGTGAAAAAATCATTTACGCAGCGTTTTCAAAGATTGAAGAAAAAAGTGGCGAAAAGGGCATAGAGGTGTTTGAAAAAGCATTAGAAAAAGTCAAACCCCTTGTAGAGGTGCGCTCTAGGCGTGTGGGTGGTGCGA
Source organism: Helicobacter sp. 23-1048 (assembly GCF_053654545.1). NCBI lineage: Bacteria > Pseudomonadati > Campylobacterota > Epsilonproteobacteria > Campylobacterales > Helicobacteraceae > Helicobacter > Helicobacter sp. 23-1048. The sequence goes on from NZ_JBSIUT010000002.1 coordinate 124,039, forward strand.
CTTACCAAGTGCCCGTAGAAGTGCGTCCTGCGCGTCAGCAATCACTCTCTATCCGTTGGATTCTTGAGGCTACACGCAAGCGTAATGAGCGCACAATGGTGGAGCGATTAGCAAACGAGCTTATGGACGCTGTGAGTGATAAGGGCGCGGCGTTTAAGAAAAAAGAAGATGTGCATAAAATGGCGGAAGCAAACAAAGCGTTTGCGCATTATCGCTGGTAAGTGTAAGAAAATGTAAGGACAATAAAATGGCGAGAAAAACCCCACTTAATAGAATTAGAAATATCGGTATTGCAGCACATATTGATGCTGGTAAGACAACTACGAGCGAGAGAATCTTGTTTTACACAGGTGTAAGCCACAAAATCGGCGAGGTGCACGATGGTGCTGCGACAATGGACTGGATGGAGCAAGAAAAAGAACGCGGGATTACGATTACTTCTGCGGCGACTACTTGCTTTTGGAAAGATTACCAAATCAATCTTATTGATACTCCGGGACACGTGGATTTTACTATTGAGGTAGAGCGTTCAATGCGTGTGCTTGATGGTGCGATAGCGGTGTTTTGCTCGGTGGGTGGTGTGCAACCTCAAAGCGAAACCGTGTGGCGACAGGCAAACAAATATGGCGTGCCACGAATGGTTTTTGTCAATAAAATGGATAGGACAGGTGCGAATTTTTATAGTGTAGAATCTCAAATCAAAGAGCGACTAAAGGCAAATCCTGTGCCTATCAATATCCCAATCGGTGCAGAGGAAAATTTTAAAGGCGTTGTGGATTTAATCGCTATGAAAGCAATCGTGTGGAATGATGAGTCAATGGGTGCGAAATATGACATTGAGGAGATTCCCGCTGATTTACAGGATAAAGCAAAAGAGTATAGGGAAAAACTTTTAGAATCTGTGGCTGAACAAGATGAAACACTAATGGAAAAATATCTTGGTGGCGAGGAATTGAGCCTTGAGGAGATTAAAAAGGGCATAAAGATTGGTTGCCACAATATGAGTCTTATCCCAATGCTTTGTGGCTCGAGCTTTAAAAATAAGGGCGTGCAAACCTTGCTTGATGCGGTGGTGGATTATCTCCCTGCGCCCACTGAAGTCGCTGAGATTAAGGGTATCACGCCAAAAGATGAAAAGGAAATCAGCGTAGAATCTAGCGATAATGGCGCATTTGCTGGACTTGCGTTTAAGATTATGACTGACCCATTTGTAGGACAGCTCACTTTCGTGCGTGCCTATCGTGGAATGCTAGAATCTGGAAGCTATGTGCTCAACTCCACTAAAGGCAAAAAGGAGCGCGTAGGGCGATTGCTAAAAATGCACTCAAATAAACGCGAGGATATTAAGGAAATTTATGCGGGTGAAATTTGTGCGTTTGTGGGATTAAAGGAAACGCTCACAGGCGATACACTCTGTGATGAAAAAGCCCCTGTAATCTTAGAGCGAATGGAGTTCCCAGAGCCTGTGATTCACATTGCGGTGGAGCCAAAGACTAAAGCCGACCAAGAAAAGATGTCTATTGCGCTTGGTAAGCTCGCTGAGGAAGACCCGAGCTTCCGCGTGAGCACGCAAGAGGAGACAGGGCAGACACTCATCGGCGGTATGGGCGAGCTTCACTTAGAAATTATTGTGGATAGATTGAAGCGAGAGTTTAAAGTCGAAGCAGAAGTCGGACAGCCACAAGTGGCATTTAGAGAGACCATTAGAAGTGCGGTAGAGCAGGAATGCAAATATGCCAAGCAGTCAGGTGGGCGCGGGCAGTATGGGCATGTCTTTATCAAGCTCGAGCCAAAGGAAGCGGGCAGTGGCTATGAATTTGTGAATAACATTAGCGGTGGTGTGATACCCAAAGAATATATCCCAGCGGTAGATAAAGGGATACAAGAAGCGATGCAAAATGGCGTGCTAGCTGGGTATCCTGTCGTGGATTTTAAAGTAACGCTTTATGATGGGAGCTACCACGATGTGGATTCTAGTGAAATGGCGTTTAAAATTGCGGGCTCAATGGCGTTTAAAGACGGTTGTCGCAAGGCAAATGCTGTGCTTCTCGAGCCGATGATGAAAGTCGAAGTCGAGGTGCCAGAGGAGTATATGGGCGATGTGATTGGCGATTTAAATCGCAGGCGCGGGCAAATCAACTCAATGGACGATAGAATGGGCTTAAAGATTGTCAATGCCTTTGTGCCATTAGCAGAGATGTTTGGCTACTCTACGGATTTGCGCTCGGCTACACAGGGGCGTGGGACTTATACTATGGAGTTTGACCATTACGGCGAAGTGCCAAGCAATATCGCCAAAGAAATTATGGAAAAACGCAATGGGTAGAATCATTTAGATTCTAACCCCACTTATTTCACACAAACTTCTTATCTTTATTAAAACTTCAAAAGCTAGAGTGCGCTCAGGTTATCACTATAAATACACACAAAGTGCTATAATGTCATAATCTACATTCCAAAAGGAGTTGGTAATGACAAAACAAGAATCAAATAATTTAAAAGTGCTAGGCTTTGATATAGGCATAGCAAGTATCGGCTGGGCGTTGGTGGAAGATGGTGGCACAAGGGATAGTCGCAAGATTATTGACTGCGGTGTGCGAATCTTTGAATCTGTGGGCGAATCGCACAAAGATAGAGGCGAGAAAAGACGCGCTAGGCGCAATGTCGCTCGGACAAAATCTCGGCTAAATACTATCAAAAGGTATCTTTTTGAGAATTTTGGCAACACGCAAGATTTTAGCGATTTTAATGAATGGCAAAAGGCACTCTTTGCTAAAAAGGAACTACCAAATCCTTATGACTTGCGAATAAAGGCGTTGAGTGAGCAAATAAGCATTGATGAACTCTGCCAAATTATCATTCATATCATCAAACATAGAGCGTATAATGATAGTGGCAAGGAATATGAAGCGGAAAATATCCTAGAAACACAAGATGAAACAATCCAAGAAAATAGTAAAAATGAAAAATCAAACAATAAAGATGAGAAAAAAGATAAAAACGCAGATACAAAAAAGCTAAAATCTGCGATGAAAGAAAACGCAATAAATGCTAAAAATAGCCCAAGCGTTGTTTCATATTTGTATGACAAGCAGTTTGAAAAGGCAATGAAATATGCAGAGCAAAAATACAATGCGCTAAAAGATGAGACAAAGCATTTGATAGAACTCCGTAAAGAACAATGGATAGAAAAAGTCGCACAAAATAGCGTAAAAATGCGAAACAAAGAGCAAGATAAAGTTAAGAAAAATGGTGAAAAAGTCGTTGATAAAAGTGGCAAAGTTAAAACAGAGCCAACTTATTTTAACTCTATCCCTAGAAGTGCGATAAAAGCTGAACTCAAAAAGATTTTAGATACTCAAATTTCAAAATCCAACAACGATTCATTCACCCAAAAGCTAGAAAATCTAAGAATTGTGTTGTTTGCAGAAAATGAAAATGGACTTGGATTTTTGCAAAATCGTCCGCTAAAAAGCTCACAAAATTTGCTTGGCAAATGTAGTATTGATGAGCGAGAGTGTCGGGCAAGTGCTTTTGCTCCTAGCGTGATAGAATTTAACCTGCTTTCAAAGTTAGCAAATCTTTTGACTTATCTTAATGGGCAATATAAAGAGCTAGATTTTGACTATGCAAAGACAAGTGAGAGTGCGATACAAGCATTGCAAGAAAAACAAAAGCTAAATTTTAGCGATATTAGAAGTTGCATTTACCTAAAAAATGAGCAAAATCTCGCACAAGATTACACGATTAACTTGCTAGGATTTAACAAAAAAGAGAAAAAAGCTGACAAAGCACAACCCACAAAGAAAGCCAAAGGTAGCAATAAAATCAACACACAAGAGAAAAACACGATTTTTTATAATCCTAGCAAAAAGCTAGCCCTGCTTGAAATGACTTTTGGCAAAGAAATGCTTTGGAAAAATCAATGCGAGATTGACACACTAGCTGGAATCTTATCGGTAAATAAACGCAAAAAGGACATTTTAAAAGAGTTGGATAAATGTAGCGATATTGATGAGGATTTAAAACAAAAGGCGTTAGATTCGCTTGGAGCTGGGTTTAGCGGGACAAGTGCGTATTGTCTCAATGTCATTTGGGAGTGCTTGGAAAATATGCGTTTAGGAATGAGCGAGTATGAGGCTACGCAGATTTATAAAGCAAATCTTAGTTTGGATAAAGAGTATCAAAAATATATGGAGCAATTTAGTAAATCTACCAAACTCCCCGCCTTTGATGAGACACCAAATGCAAGTTTGAATCGAATCTGTGCTCAAATGCGCCAAATAGCAAATGCCATTTTTGCAAAATATGGCGAGGTGGCAAAGATTCGCATAGAGTTATTGCGCGAAGTGGGGCAGAGTGAGAAGCAAAAGGCTGAAATGATAAAAAATCAAAGAGAAAATGAGAAATTTAATGAAACTGCAAAAAAAATCTGCGAGGAAATCGGGCTAAAAATAAATGGGGATAATATCACAAAAGTCAAACTATGGATTTTGCAAAATGAATATGACATTTATCCAAGCATTCAAAAAGGCTCACAAGATAAATTTAACGCCAAAGAATTTTACGCTGACTACAAAGATAAACCCTCCATTGATGTCTATGATTTTAAGAAAATCACTTTGCAAGATTTGCGCGATGAAAATGCCCTGCAAATCGACCACATTATCCCAAAAAGCAAAGTCCTTGTTGATGAATTTAGCAATAAAGTCTTAACTTTCACAGGCAACAATGCTACCAAAAGTTCGCGCACACCTTATCAGTGGTTTGGCGATGATAAGGCAAAATGGGAAGATTTTAAAACACGCATAGAATCCACACAATTATCAAAAAAGGCAAAATCAAATCTACTCAAACAAGAAATAGATGATGTGAAACCAAGTAGGTGGCTAAGTGATACAAAAACGGCGACCACTTACATTAGAAATTATTTAGAAAAATATGTGAAATTTGCGGATATTCCTAATGATTTGCAAGATAGCGAGGAGAGAGAATCAAAGCAGATTCGGCGAATCGAAGTGGTAAATGGTAGGCTTACTTCTATGCTTAGGCATTATTGGGGTATTGGCAAAAAGGATAGGGGCAATCACTTACACCACGCACAAGATGCGGTGGCAATCGCTTTTTGTAGCAGTGGGATAATCCAAAACTTTGCGAAGTTTTTGCAAATAGAGGAGGATAGATTCAAAAAGAAACTAAGTAGCGAGGAGATAAATGAAATCATCAAGCAAAATGCAAAAGGACGGTGGGTATTTAAGCGTCCTTTTAGTGGCTTTGCCACTGATTTGGCTAAACGAATCTATGGCGATGAAAATAGTGAGGGAATCTTTGTAACTTTTGATAAAAAACATAGGACAAAGGGGAAGTTGCATAATGACAATCCATTAAAAATCAAAGATAACCTTAACAAAGGCGATAAAGAGGAATTAGCCAAACGACTTGCAAACGCACAAAGCGAATTTTTATCGCGCGTAGAGAGAGAAAAAGAAAATCTAGGGCGAATGCTAAGTGGCGAGGAATATGGCAAAATTAAAAGCAAGATAGAGCACCCCATAATAGAGCAATTTTATAGCGAAGTCAAAGAGCGACAAATCAAAAATAATGTGTGGATAGAAATCAAAGGGCATATTTATGAGATTGAGGGAATGACAAGAATTGATATATTTTATCTTAACGATAGATATTACGCTGTGCCTGTGTTTATCACGGATAAAGAGCTATCTCACATTGCAAAGCCTGATAATTGTCAATTAGATGATAAAGACTTTTTGTTTTCGCTTCATATTGGCGATTTGATAGAGTTTGAGTATAGCGATGGGATTAAAAGATATGGGTATTATAGAGGATTTAAGCAAAGTGGCGATGTAACGATTTATCATCATAGCGGATATTTGACACCAAAAGAAAAAGAGGAAAATTTTTGGAATGATGAGCAGGTGAGCAAAGATAAGAAAACAGACGAAAAAGTAATAAAAAAGTTATTCCCGCAAAAAATCTTAAAAATTCATTTATTTAAGTCCATAAAACTCTGCCATATCAATGCGTTAGGCGATAGAAATACACTAAAAGCACTAGACATAAATAAAGGCGATAGGGTGCGAGGCAAAGCCCCATTAAGCAAGACAATGGGCGCAAGAAAGGCTAATAAATGAGCTTTGATGAAGCATTTAAAAGCGTGATTATCGCAAATGACGCAAAGTTACATTTAAAGCAAAATCATTTGCATATCACCCAAAGCGACAATGAGGCGAATCTCTATCTAAAAGATTTAGCTTTCATAATCCTTGAATCTCCACAAATCACGCTTACTTCGGCACTTTTAAGCGCGATAGCAGATTCTAAAATCGTGCTTTTGTCTTGTGATAAATCGCACTTGCCAAATGGTATTTTTATGCCCTTTCTCGCGCATTTCCAAGCCTCCCAAATCGCAAAAGAGCAAATCGCGGTAAAAGAGCAGACAAAGGCGATTTTGTGGCAAAAGATTATCCAAAACAAAATCCGCAATCAAGCCTTTGTCCTATCGCATACAGGACATAAAAAGGTAAGCGATGAGTTGCTAGATATGGCAAAGCAAGTGCGCCTAAATGATAGCGCATTTGCAGAATCTCGCGCCGCTGCGCTGTATTTTAAGACACTTTTTGGCATTGATTTTAGTCGTAATGATTTGTGCTTCACAAATTCCGCGCTGAATTACGGCTATGCGATTGTCCGCGCAGCAATCGTCCGTGCAGTTTGCATAAGCGGACTTCTCTCGTGGTTTGGGATAAGACACGCAAACGCATTCAATCAATTCAACCTCTGCGATGACATTATCGAGCCATTTCGCGCATTTGTGGATATGAGAGTGCTATCGCTAAAAAGTGATAGTGAGTTTTTAGGCAAGGCACATAAACACGCGCTCATTGAGAATCTCCAAAGCGAAGTGCAACTCAGTGGTAAAAAAATGCCTCTCATTCGGGCGATAAATCACTTTGTGCAGAGCTTTAGAAACGCGCTCTTAGAAGGTGGGGAGCTCGCAAATGTTAGCTTTGCGTGATGATAAGTTTATGCGCGTGTTGCTAATGTTTGACATTCCCACAAAGAGCAAAAAAGAGCAGAAATACGCCACAAGATTCCGCAATGAGCTGATAAAACAGGGCTTTTTTATGATGCAATTTAGTGTGTATATGCGAATCTGTAAAGGCATAAGTGCAGCAAAAAGCGCGGTGGAGCGGGTGCGTGGGATACTGCCACCGCTTGGCAATGTCCGCACGCTCATCATCACCGAAAAGCAGTTTGATAATATGCAGATTTTGCTTGGTTCTGCGGGGTTTAATGAGCGCGTGAATGATGATAAAAATCTCGTGCTGTTTGCCTTTGATGAGAAAATAGGGGATTATCGGTATGGGAGTGAAGATTCAAAAGATTTGGCTAAATCTATGGGTGAATCGTGTGAATCTAATGCTGAATCTAGTGCGGATTCAAAGTGCAAATCTAACGCAAATAATAAAAAGCATAAAAAGCCCGTAGAGCAGAGTTTGTTTGAGTTTTGACATAAATGTCTTGCGTAGATTCGTAGATAATGCGTGATTTGTGCGGATTTTAAAGTGTGGTAGAATGCGGGTGGGCGAATGGGATTGACTAGCCCAACGCCCGACTCGCGCTGTGCTTAACCCTGCGGGACGCCCACTTCCCTTATTTTAGCCACTTGTTAAACCCTTATCCTACTAAACTTCTTGTTTTAGGATATTTCACCCTTTGTCAAGTCCTTTTAATCTCTTATTTGTGCTATTTTAACGAAGTCTATTATAGCACAAAAGGATTTAACAAGTGGCTAAAACAAAAATGAACGAGCAAAACGCACACATTGTATTATAGCACAAAAGGATTTAACAAGTGGCTAAAACCTCTACGCAATACGGTTCCTTTAGCGGAGGATTATAGCACAAAAGGATTTAACAAGTGGCTAAAACGCACACTATTATAATAAGTTTTCCATTGTTATTATAGCACAAAAGGATTTAACAAGTGGCTAAAACAATACCTTTTAGCGTGTTTTGTCTATACGAAATTATAGCACAAAAGGATTTAACAAGTGGCTAAAACCGATATCAACTTTGTTGAGAATTTATTTTCATTATAGCACAAAAGGATTTAACAAGTGGCTAAAACACTTCCTAGTGCAATCTCTTTAGGTGGTGAATTATAGCACAAAAGGATTTAACAAGTGGCTAAAACAAACATACGGGAATCACAAAGCGAGTTTTTATTATAGCACAAAAGGATTTAACAAGTGGCTAAAACCCTCTTGCAAATTAAGTGGATTGTGTATGGGGGAGAATGGCGCACACAATGAAATTTTTAATTTCATTGTGTGCGCCTAAAATTTTGCATTTCAAGCAGGAAGTATCTAGCCTACTTTTTCACAGGGATAGGCACGATTTCTGGATATTTTTTATCCCAATTAAAGCTAAAAGTGAATTTGGCAGTCTTATTGACAAGATTCTTTTTAAAAGCCTCGCTAATCTCTACGACATTAGCGTGTATTTCTATATCGTTGTAATGCTCTTGGACGAATTGCTTGAATTCAGGGTATTTGACAATTTCAACAGGGCGATATGCACTTTCGCAATTTTCATCATCAGTCTTTCTTAGTTTGTATTTTATGGTATCAACGACCCCGCCATCAATTTTAATCTCGCTCGCATCAGATTCACTTGTAAATATAGAGAGAGAATACCAAGCAGATTTGTCCGCTGGAGACTTACATTTATATTTCATAGGAGTTTCGATACCTGTTGTGAGGACTTCAAAGTCTTGTTTCGCAGGCTTGCCCTTAAAAAACTTCTTGTAATATGTCTTTGTTATCGTTGGATACTCTATCAACGAAGTTCTTTTGACTTCATTGTATTCTTCAAATATATTATCAACGAAAATAATAGCATAGGGCACAATCTTATCATCTGGTATCTCGTTATATCGAAGAAGTTTCAAAATCTCCATATATTTCGCCTTAAGCCCTCTAAAGCTATTGAGCTTTCGCTTTTCAGCATACACACCCTCAACTTTATCCATATATGGCTGTATATCTTTATCAGCTACATCGTGGAACTTAAAAGAGAATCTATACCAGCACGCCGAGTTTCCCAACTCATCTTCATTCAAAAGTCCTGTAAGCACTTTCACACCCGGGTCGAGAGCTATCGTTTCTTTTCCTTTGTATTCTTTATCGGCGATAGCATTGATATGTGAATACTCCTTATCCACCTGCATACGAGAAGCGATATAGTTCTCTATGAGTTTCACATTCACACATTGCTTCACATCAGCCCCTAATACTGCGCCTAAGGCACACAGCACACCAAACACAAGTTTTTTCATTGTTACTCCTTTTTATAAAATAAAATGTCTTACCACATCGGCGAGTATGTAAAAATTTTAAGATTCTCTTAAACTTAAACACTTTTACGCCAAGTAACGGGCAAACAAAAAACAATTTTTATTCCATAAAAATTTTACTTAATCTAATTTTTTTAGAATCAGGGCAATGATTTTTTCACTTTTATATATATTTTGAGATTTTTTGAGGTGTTTTTGCTAGGATAGGTGTGAGCAAATGTATCGCCTAGTTACGAAGAATCTTTGCAAAAAATCTAAAACACAATACATATTTAGATTTTTTTGTTATTATGTGCTTGCAAAAAATCTAAAACACAATATGAGTTTGGCGATTTTTACATATTTCATAAGCAATTCTTAAAGGAGAATCCAAATGGCGACAAAATCTTTTCTTTTCACAAGCGAGTCCGTAACAGAGGGGCACCCAGACAAAATGGCTGACCAAATCAGCGATGCGGTGCTAGACTACATAATAGCACGGGATAAAAAGGCGCGTGTGGCGTGCGAAACGCTGCTTAGCAATGGCTTTTGCGTGATTGCAGGTGAGCTAAAGACGAGCATTTACGCACCTATGCAAGACATCGCACGCGAGGTGGTGCAAGACATCGGCTACACAGACGCGCTATATGGCTTTGACTACAAGTCCTGTGCGGTGCTAAATGGCATAGGCGAGCAAAGCCCTGATATAAATCAAGGCGTGGATAGGGAAGATGGCGAAATCGGTGCTGGCGACCAAGGGCTTATGTTTGGCTATGCGTGTAGGGAGACGCCCAGCCTTATGCCACTGCCTATTTGGCTCTCACACCGCTTGACAGAGGGTTTGGCAGCAAAGCGCAAGGACGGCACTCTGCCGTTCTTGCGCCCTGATGGCAAATCCCAAGTAACCGTGCGCTATGAAAATGGCGTCCCAAAGGCTATCGATACGATTGTCATCTCCACGCAACATAGCCCAGAGACACAGCAAAGCCACCTAAAAGACGCCGTGATAGAGGAAATCGTCCAAAAAGTCCTGCCACGCGAATATCTAAGCGATAATATCCGCTACTTTGTCAATCCCACAGGCAAATTTGTCATCGGCGGACCGCAAGGCGATGCGGGGCTTACAGGGCGAAAAATCATCGTAGATACTTATGGCGGGAGCTGTCCGCACGGAGGCGGTGCATTTAGCGGTAAAGACCCTAGCAAAGTCGATAGAAGCGCAGCGTATGCGGCGCGCTATGTGGCAAAAAATCTCGTAGCAAGTGGCGTGTGCGATAAAGCAGTGGTGCAACTCGCTTATGCTATCGGCGTGGTAGAGCCTGTATCGATTTTGGTAGATACGCAAGGCACGGGCAAGGTGGAAGATTCTGTGCTGACTGAATGCGTGAAAAATACCTTTCGCCTCACACCAAAAGGAATCATAGAATCGCTTGACTTGCTCCGCCCAATCTATCGCAAAACCGCGGCGTATGGACACTTTGGACGCGAACTAAGCGAATTTAGCTGGGAAAAAACGGATAAAATCGAAGCGATAAGGGATTTTTGTAAGATTAAATAGCGCACTAGGGTAGGGCACAAGCCCTACAAAAATAATGATAAAACTTGTGTTGGGCTTAAGAATCTAAGTTATAAATTTCTAAGTGGCTTTTAAAGATTCTCATATCATTTGTCCCAAAGGCTTGCAATAGTTTGTTTGCAAGGAATTTCGCTCTGTCTTCGTAGAGATAAATTTTAAACACACCATATTCTTGCCTGCCACTGACTTGTTCTTGTGGGCTTTGGAGCATTAGTGTAGAGGCGTATTTAGAGGCTTGATGATAGTAGAAGTCATCAAAGCCGTCTTCTAGTAGCATATCCACGATAGAATCTTTTAAATTATCCTTAAAGTAAATTTCTAACATAATTTCCATATCTCACCTCACACGCCAAATTTTTTCACAAAGAATCGGAAAAGCGGAGGCAACATCACTAATGTCAAAAATGATGAGGTAACCAATCCACCTAAAACCACAATCGCTAGTGGCTTTTGCACCTCACTTCCCACACCGCTTGAGAGGAGCATTGGCACAAGTCCAAGCCCAGCAATGCACGCCGTCATAAGCACAGGACGCAATCGCCTCTTTGCTCCAATCACCACAGCTTCATCTACGCTTAACCCTTGCTTGAGTAATTGTAAGAAATATCCCACCATTACCACGCCATTAAGCACGGCGATTCCAAATAGGGCGATAAATCCTACGCTTGCTGGCACAGAAATATATTCCCCTGAAACAAAGAGTGCCACAAGCCCACCTGTAACGGCAAATGGAATATTAAGCAAGATAAGCAATGCCAACGGAATGGACTTAAAAGTGAAAAAGAGGATAAAGAAAATTGCTAAAATGCTCAATGGAATAACGGTTGAGAGACGCTTTGAGGCGCGTTGTTGATTCTCAAATTGCCCGCCATATACGATTGAGTAGCCATCTTGGAGTTGGACTTGCTCGGCAATTTTTTGCTGTGCCTCTTGCACGAATCCACCTAAGTCCCTATCACGCACATTTGAGCGCACGACATTATACCTTTGTGCCCCCTCTCGCTGTATCTGCACTGGACCATCGATTTCTTCAATCTCTGCAATCGAGCTAATTGGGGTTGGTGAGCCGTTAATAGAGCTCATTTCAAGGCTTTTTAACCGCGTAACATCAGTGGCAAGCTCTCTGTCTTGTCTAATGATAACGGGGATTCTCGCGTTGCCTTGTGGGATATACTCTACCATTACGCCCTCTAGTGCGCTTCTCATAAATTTTGCAAATTCATCGCTAGTAATCCCCATATTTGCCATAATAGCGTTATAAGGCGTGATATGGAGGTAATTTATGCCTTGATTGAAAGTTGTAAAAGTTTCTTCTGAGCCATCGATATTTTTAAGTATGTCTAGAATCTGCGCACTTAGTCTATTGAGCTCATCTATCTCATATCCAAAGATTTTAATCGCCAAATCCCCACGCACACCTGTGAGCATTTCAGAGATTCTCATATCGATAGGTTGCATAATCGCTAAATTCATACCCTTAATATCATCAAGCACTTCACGGATTTTATCGATATTTTCTTCCATATTTTTTGATTCCCATTCATCTTGGGGTTTAAAAGATATGAACGCATCGCTTTGATTTGGTCCCGCTGGGTCTAGCCCCACTTCATCTGCGCCAATCCTTGTAACCACACTCTTAATATCAGGCACACGCGAGAGGAGCTCTCTTTGTAGGATTAACATTAGCTTTTTGTTTTCTTCTAATGAGATAGATGGTGGTCCTTCGACATTGATGACTATATCGCCCTCATTTAGTGTAGGCATAAACGCACTCCCTATGAATGGGAATAAACTAAGACTAAGGAACAAAAATGCGATTGCGCTAAAAAATACGGTTTTAAAGCGAGTAAGCGAAAAATGCAAAATGGGGTCATACATTCTATGGAGGAATTGTGTGAGTTTGGTTTCTTTATGTTCGCTTACCTTTAGCACAAACGAGCTAATCACAGGGATAACCGTCATTGAGAGGATTAGACTTCCTAGCAGGGCAAAAACTATCGTTTGTGCTAGTGGGATAAAAAATTTCCCCTCCAAGCCCTCAAGTGTGAGAAGCGGGGTAAAAAATATGATAATGATTAAAATACCACTAAACACAGAGACAGAAATTTCACTACAAGAGCGATAAATAGTGTGGAGTTTGGGTGAATTTTTACTTAAGCTTAGTCGCTCAAAGGCATTTTCTACCACCACCACAGCGGAATCCACCAAGATTCCAATAGCAATGGCAAGCCCTCCTAGGCTCATAAGGTTTGCCGAGATTCCATACTCTTTCATCAGCACAAATGCCACAGAGATACTCAAAGGTAAGATGACACTCACAGCCACCGCTGCACGCACATCGCCGAGGAATAAAAATAGCGTAACGATAATAAGCACAATAGCTTCAGCCAAAACTTTTACGACATTATTTACCGCTTTTTGTGTAAGCTCCGAGCGGTCATAGAATATGCGTAGCTCCACACCCTCTGGTAAATTTGGCTTTAAGGCTTCCATTTTTATTTTAATCTCATCAATCGCATCGCGCGCATTCGCACCTTTAAGCGAGAGCACAAGTCCCTGTGTGGTCTCGCCTACACCATCAATGACTACGAGCCCAAGTCGCGTAAGTGAAGATTCTATAACGCGACAAAAATTTCCAATTTTCACAAAGCCATATTTAGTAACAATGGGGATTTCTCGGATTTGTTCCACACTCAGTGAGGCAGTTTGGATTTTTACTAAAAATGTCTGTCCATCTCTATCCACGCGTCCCGCGCCCTCATTTTTGAGGTTGGCACTTAGAGCGTCTTCGAGATTAGAAATACTCAAACCAAATCGAGCCATATCATCAAAGTCTGGCACTACGGCAATCGCACGCGCATATCCACCAAGCCTATTGACATCAGCCACGCCCTTTGTGTTACGCAACATAGGGCGAATGGTGAAATCTAGGAGCTGTCGCTTCTCTATCTCGCTAATATCCCCCTCAATAGTAAACATAAACATATCGCTTAATGGCGTTACGATAGGGGCAAGCCCGCCACTTACTTCTTTTGGTAAATCAGCCATTGCCATTGTGAGCTTTTCATTTACCATATTACGCGCGAGGTAAATATCCGTCCCGTCATTAAAATCAATGGTAATATCCGCTATGCCGTATTTAGAGAGTGAGCGCAGGTTTTTTTGATTAGGTAATCCAAGTAGCTCTAATTCTAATGGGCGCACTACGCGGTTTTCCACCTCTTCTGGTGCCATACCGGGTGCTTTTAAGATGATTTTTACTTGTGTGGAGGAAATATCTGGGAACGCATCAATAGGAATGGTTACAAAGCTATATGAGCCAAAAAAAAGCAGTGCCAACGCACAAATGACGACCATTAGTCGCTGGCGCAATGAAAATTCTAATATTTTGGTAAGCATTGGTTAATCCGCGCTTCCAAGTCCGCTCATAATGCCTTGCAGGACAATGATTGAGCCTGTGGCAACTTGCGTGTTATTTTTTATCGCTCCCTTAGGGACTACAAAGGCACTATCGTGCTCTTCTTGGATTTTGATTTTTGTAGGTTGGAATCCATTTTTTGTCCTCACAAAGGTAACAAAATCATTCCCCACTTTAATCACCGCAGATGATGGGACAAGTATCGTGCCTTTAGGAAGCGCGCCATCAATATAGACATTTATCATTTCCCCCACTTTGAAATCTTTTGCAGTGATTTTAGCGGTGGCTAAAATAGTGTTGGTATTTTTATCAATTACCACAGACATAGATTCAATATGTCCTATTTTTCGTCCCTTGCTATCAAAGAGATTGTCGCCCTTTGCCACGGTTTGAGCGAGGTGAGCTGGTATGCGAATGCGCCCTAAAAGTGTGCTTTGCTCTAGTGAAATTCTCACATAGGGCGTAAAGGCATTGATTTTTTGCCCGCTTTGATAAGGAGCGACAGAGAGCACACCACTTGCCTTTGCCACGATTGGGAATCCATACTCGCCCTGCTTGCCAGATTTCATAAAAGATTCACTCACGCCTAATAAATCAAGTTTAGCAAAAGTTTCGTTGTATTTGAGTTGGAGTTCGTTCATTGTGAGGTAGCTTAGTTGATATTCGCGCTTAGAAATAACCCCACTTTTATACAGCATTTTGTCTTTTTGTTCGTTTTCTTGGGCGATTTTTAACCTCTCTCGTGTGTTGGTAAAGTCAAAAAATAGCGTGCTTAACTCATTTGAGCTAATATCACAAATCAAATCCCCCTTATTTACACGCTCCCCTTCGCGTTTATACACATTTACCACCACGGTTTCAAAGCTCGAACTCTGTGCGACAGAGGTCTTATCATCAAAATCAATAAGTGCGTTAAATGGAATCCCCTTATCTCCGTGCTCTCTATCTGTGAGCGTGATGAGTGATATGCCATTTGTTTTCATCGCTGATTCACTCATAACTACTTCATCATATCCCCACAAAGACACGACAAGCGCACACACAAAAACAATCTTTTTCATTTTTACTCCTTTGGCGTAAGGTTATATAGCGGTAGATTAAGCACTTGGGCTAACGATTCTTCAAGCATTGCCAAAGTGTTAATATACTCTTTTTTCATTTCGATAGTATAAATCATAGAATCCAAATGGTTGTTTCTAATGGTTAAATATTCAAATACGCTTGTTTTCCCAGCTTCATAGCCAATTTTGTTGATTTGAGAGAGTTCGCGTTTGTTATCTTCATCATTTTTTGCCAGCGTTATAGCCTTGCGTTTGGAATCTAACTGCTCAAGGTAAGAATATGCAGTGTTTTGCAATGTATTTTCTAAGATTTCGCGCTCACGCATTGAGCCACTTTGTAACGCAAGATACATTGATTTTTGATTACCATATCTAGTGGTAAGTGGGATAGGGATTTTTACTTTTACGCCTATGCCATTATTTGATTCCCCAACGATTGTCCCCACGCCTACTTCGATAGCATCTAGCCTTGAGCGCGAAGCTGCTTTTGCCATATTTTCAAAATCCTTAATATCAAGTGTTACTATATCCATATACAGAGAGTTTTGTATGCTGGATTCTATGTTTAAACTTGTGGAATCTAAATAATCAAAATTTAGCCCACTCACTTCAATATCCTCAACCTCACGGCTTAGTCCAAGTGCTACTCTAAGTGAGTTAAGCGAGTTTAAAACAAGTCTTTTGCTATTTTCAAACATTACTTGCACGCCTAGATAATCGCTCCTAAAAAATAGGTATTGCGATTTTGAGATTCTCCCTGCGTCATAGCGCACCTTAGCTATATCAAGTTGCTCTTTTGCATTATTTAACCTATTTTTATAGACATCAAACTGCTCTTTTTGTGCGAGGTATTCTAAATACATACGCTTAAGCCCGATAATAGTGAGTATTTTAGAGAGTTCATAACTTTTGCTTTGACGCTCATAGCGAGTTTTATACATTTGCCTTAAAATACTTGAGACCCAAGGAAGTCGCGGAGCAATCATCACATATATTTCGCTTTCTTGTTCTTTGCCACCAGCTGGAGATTTTGTTTGTTGTGAAGTGAAGTCAAGGTATGGTGAGTTCCACGACCTAGCGAACTTCCCCTCATATATGAGACTTTGTTTTTGTGCTTGGGATTTGGCAAGGATAGTGGAGTTGTGTTCGGCGGCTTGTATAAAGTCCTCAATGCTTAGTGTAACTCTATTTTTCTGCTCTTGTTTTTCTGCACTTAGCACTAAGGTTTGGCTTGCTAACACGATACACCAAAATACACCCCAAAGACATTTGCCTATCGATCCCACTCTCACCTCCGTTGATTTATAAAGATTTTCTAAAATCCCTAAAAATTTGCATTCCCTAAGAATCCTAGCATTTTATGAGCCAAAAAAGGTAAATGCAAACACACCTAAATAAATCCCTCGCTTCTAAAATAAGATAAAACTTCCTTATACACGCCTTTTTTGAAGTGTGTAATATAGGCAAAAAGTTCTTTGTATGAGACGAATTTGTATTCATTAAATTCTGGTTCTTGTGTTTGGAGATTGATTTTTGCTCCACTTTGTAAGCATACAAGGAAGTATTTTTGAATCTGTCCATCGTAAGGATACATTTTTTTGCTAATGCTTTCAGGGAAATCGTATTTCACCCAATCGTTGTGCTGGGCTAGGATTTTTACTTCATCTGTGCCAATTTCTTCTTTTAGCTCTCGTAATAATGCTTGTTCGGGTGTTTCTCCCTCATCAATTCCACCTTGTGGGAACTGCCACGCACCTTTTAAATCACTTCTATGGGCGATGAAAAATTCGCACTCACTTGGATATTTTGGCGAGAGAATGACTGCAGCGACATTTGGACGATATTTTTTTTCTTTGTTTTCTTGCATTGTTCCCCCTTGTTTTTTAAGATATTATAATGTATTTTTATTTACAATTTGTTATTTTAACGCTTCTCGCTAAGCCATAGTGTAATTTCATCAGCAAGGAGGAAATCTCTGGCTACCGCCATATTTTTTATCCCATTTTTTTGTATATATATTTGATTAGATTCTACGAGGATTTGGAGATTTTGTGGATTGAGCATTTGGCAATCCACTCCCACCTCACAACGCAATCCAAGCATAATTTCTTCAAAGTCTAAATCCTGTTTGCTTAAAATTTCTTTTTCCCTAAAATGTGGATTGTTGATATATTCTTGGAGTGTGGTATTTGCTTTGTAACGCACATTTTCAATCCTCCCAACCGCTCCACACCCACAGCCTACATACTCTTTGCCCTGCCAATAAGCAAGATTGTGCTTGCAGGTGTAGCCATCTTTTGCGTAGTTTGAGACTTCATATTGTCTAAACCCTTGCGTAAAAAATCGCTCTTTGAGTATTTGTGCTTGAGTTACGCAATCTTGGCTAAGATTCTCTTTTGGTGGTGATTTAAGCGCAAATCGCGAGCCCTCATCAATGCTTAGGCAATATGCTGAAATATGCGTTAATGGGAGTTTTGCGAGATTATCACATTCGCTTTGTATGAGTGCTTCATCATCAAGTGGTGTGCCAAAGATAATATCGCAATTTATGTTTTTAAACCCGCTTTTTTGCGCATTTTCAAATGCTTGAAAAATATCTTTAATGCAATGTTCGCGCTCTAAAAATGCAAGTTTTTTTGCATTGAAACTTTGCACACCTATGCTTAAGCGATTTGCTCCCATTGCGATTAAATCCTCACACCAAGAACGCGTGATGAGATTGACATTCCCCTCTATGCTAATCTCGCATTGCGAATCTAAAAAATCCTTAAAGCAGGCAAAAACCTTTTGATAAAATGTGGAATCTAGCACATTTGGCGTGCCTCCACCGATAAAGACACTTTGAAGTGTTGTATTTGGCTCGCGCTCTTTAAGTGTATTGAGTGAGGCTGTGATGTCTTTGCAAAGCGCATTTATATAAGGCGTGTAAGATTCTTGTTTGCTGACAAAAGAATTAAACGCGCAGTAGCCACATTTAGAGTTACAAAATGGAATGTGAATGTAGAGTTGCAAGTTTCCCCTTTTTTGCTAAAATTTTGCTAATGAAATGTTGCGTAAGTTTTGCAAATCATCACAAAAAGTGTAGCATTTTAGAATCTATGAAGCATAAAGTAAGCCGATGAAAAAAATCTTTTGTTTTGTTGCGTGTGTGATTTCTTATACGGTTGGTGTAGATTCTACGCACGCTATCGCGCTTTTTGGCACGCCAAAATATCCAAAAAACTTCACCCATTTTGAATACGCTAATCCTAATGCAAAACAAGGTGGCACTTTGCGAAGTCATCAAGTGGGGAGTTTTAACTCGCTTAATCCATTTGTGCAAAAGGGCAACGCAGAGGGCAATATTTTAGCCTTAGTGTATGATACACTTGGCGTGGGAAGCCTTGATGAGGCGGCTACGGAGTATGGATTGATTGCAAAGGAGTTTATTATAGATTCTAAGGGATTTTACTTAGAATGCCATTTGAATGAAAACGCACGCTTTAGCGATGGTGTGAAAATAACCGCCCAAGATGTGAAATTTAGCTTTGAGACATTAACAACGCTTGGTAAAATCGAATATCAGCGGTATTACGCAGATGTAGAGCGCGTGGAGATTCTCTCTACTTTTAAAGTGCGCTTTTATTTTAAAAACAACCAAAACTCCGAATTGCCCCTTATTTTAGCGCAACTTCCTATTTTGCCAAAGCATATTTTTATGCAGGGAGAGAAAAATACTTTTGGGGAAAATCCCTTGCAAAATCCTGTGGGAAGTGGAGCATACAGCGTGGAATCTTATGATGTAGGGCGCAAAATTGTTTTTAAAAAAAATCCACATTATTGGGCGAAAAATCACCCTGCACGAAAGGGATTTTTTAACTTTGAAAACATTATAATCGAGTATTACAAAGAGCCCGTAATCGCGCAACAAGCGTTTATAGCTGGAGAGTATGATTGGCGTGTGGAGAGTAGCGCGAAAGTGTGGGCGAAAGATTATCAAAGCAACAAAGAGAATCTCCTCTCAAAAATAGTCATTCCAAACAAACTTCCAAGCACATTTCAAGGATTTTTCTTTAACACCAAAAATGAATTTTTTGCCAATCCCCTCGTGCGTGAGGCGATTTTTTATGCGTTTGACTTTGAGTGGAGTAATGTCAATTTGTTTTTTAATCAATATGAACGCACAATTAACATTTTTGATAATTCGCGTTTTGCTTCTAGTGGGATTCCTAAGGGATTAGAGCGACATATTTTAAGTCAATTAAAACTCAACGATATGCGCATTTTAGGACAGCATTTTATTGTCCCGCGCACGGATTTTGCCCTGCCTGCAAATATACAATCTGGCTGGATAAATTGGCTTGGGGTAAAGCATTTGGATAATGCAAAGGTTATGGGGCAAGACAAAAGAGAGAATCTTAAATACGCAAGCACACTTTTAGCCAAAGCTGGATTTAGATTCCAAAATGGCTACCTTGTGGATTCTCAAGGCAAGCGGTTGGCGTTTGAGATTCTTATCAATTATGACGGGTTTGAGCGTATTTGTCTGCCATTTATGAAAAATCTCCAAAAACTTGGCATTGAAGTCAAACTTACCAAAGTCGATGATACGCAATACACTAATCGCTTGCGAAATTTTGAATATGATATGGTGGTTGAGCTTGTGGGGCAGAGCTTAAATCCGGGCAACGAGCAGAGGTTTTATTGGGGGAGTGAAGCAGCGCGAAATGCTGGAGGGCGAAACTACGCGCGCATTGAGGATAGCAATGTCGATAGACTTATCGAGGGACTTATCAACGCAAAGAGCGAAGAAGAGAAAATAGCTTATGGCAGGGCGTTAGATAGAATCTTGTTATGGGGATTTTACACGATTCCGCATTTTCACGCTAAGGGCTATCGCGTGGCGTATTGGAATGACAAAATCGCTATGCCAGCAATCGCACCAATATACGGATTTGACCCATATTTATGGTGGGCGAAATGAATACAAACGCTCATAAAAACAAAAAAAATATCAATACAAACAATACAAAAGCCCCACAAATAGCAATTTTTGGCGGGAGCTTTGACCCATTTCATAATGGGCATTTAGCGATAGTTGAGCAGTTTTTAGGACATTTTTGTGTCCAACATCTTTTTTTGCTTCCCACATTTTGCTCGCCTTTTAAGAATCAAAGTGCATTGAGCCCACAAGTGCGATTAGCGATGTGTGAGCGCATAGCCACGCACATTAACGCGCAAAACAACACACAGATTCTCAAAGTATGTGATTTTGAAATCACACAAAACAGGGTAACTTATAGCATTGAGAGTGTGAGGTTTCTCTCTCAAACGCAAGGCGCACAAAAGCTATATTTTTTGCTCGGGTTTGATAGCTTTGTCTCTTTGGGGCAGTGGAGGGAGATTGATGAGCTTGCTAGGCGCGTAGAATTTGTGGTATTTGGCAGAGATGGTGCGAGTGAAGCGGACTTTACGCACGCTTTAGAGGAACTTTGTGTGCGATTAGATTCTCCAAATCCACAAAGCACGCAACCAAGCCCAAAGCATTCAAAGACTTTGCGCGCGCATTTTTTGCCTCTAAGCCACCATATCGCCTCCTCATCACTTAGGGAGGATTTGGCGCGATTTGGAGTGGAGCGCATTATGGGGCAAATTCCGCCACCACTGCATAGCTTACTACGAGAATCTGCTATAATAGCACGATAATTTGATTACACAAGGATAAAAATTGGAAGTAAAAGATAAAGTGCAAGATATTATCACGCTCTTAGAGGAGAAAAAGGGCGAGGACATTTATGTCGGGGATATGCGCGAGAGGGAATACTTAGTAGAGTTTGTCATCATCGTTACGGCTATGGCTGGCAAGCATTCCTATGCGTTGCTTGATTATCTTAAAAGTGAGCTAAAGGAGAGGGGTGTGGTGTTTTACGCCACTGATGAGGAGAGTGAGGATTGGCTTATCGCGGATTTGGGCGATGTAATGGTGCATATCTTTACACATAATCACCGCGCGAAGTTTAATTTAGAGGAATTTTTATCAACTTTACCAAAGCGCGTGTAATGTAACTGCTACTCCATCAAAAACTCGTATTCATAGATTTTTGGTTCGATTTTTTGGGCGAGGTTTGCAAGGGCTACATTTAGGCTAGACATAAGCGCGTTAAAATGCTCATCTTTGCTTGTGGCGTTTAGCTTGCCTTTTTTGTTTTTGCCATTTTCGCCCTCTTTTTCGCTTATTTTGCGTCCTTTGAAAAACTCTTTTATATCATAGAGGCTTGCATTTGGATTGTAAGGTGCGTAGGGGTTTGCTAGGCTTTGTGGAGATTTTTTATCACTTGCAGTTGCGTGATAATATCTCCAAATCTCTCGCCCTGCGTTAAATACAGCTTGCGCTTCCTTGCTAAAATTTAGGGGCTTTTGTGGGATAAAATCTTGTGTAGATTCTAACTCAAATAATGTGTTATTGCGTGAATATACTTCTTTGTCATTGCGAGCGGATTTGTCAAAATCCGCGTGGCAATCTATGTTTTTGTCATATTGAGGTTTCGCAGAAACCGAAATATCTCTATTGTCATTTTGAGCGTAGCGAAAAATCCCTTTATTGTCCTTTGAGATACTTCGGACTTCGCCCTCAGTATGACAAGAAGTAGTGTTATTATGCGTAGCATTAGCGCATTTGCCATTGATAAAATCGTGTAAAAAATGCGAAGTAAAGCTAGATTTTGCATTGACTTCTTTTTCGCTAAATGGGATAAAGTGGTTTATAAATCCGCTATTGTTGCCATACTGGGCTTGCGAAGCAAGCGAAGTATCTCTATTGTTTTTGTTTTGAGATATTTCGCTTCGCTCAATATGACAAGAAATGCGATTTTGTCCGTGAAAGAGTGTGAAAGCAAGGCAATCATTGTGAAATTCTGTGTCCTGTTGCCATTTTTTATTAGGGTGCAAAAATTGGTCTCTGTCATTTATCCACGAGGCTTTTATCGCTTGACGCACGGCGAAATATACGCAACCAACAGTAAAATTTTTCGCGCTCATAACCCAAAAATTAAAATGCTCAATTCCTTTTTTCTGCGAAATATACATTTGGTTGTTGTGCTGAAAATCTGGTGATGGATTACATAAATATCCTAAAAATTTATCTTTATTAGATTCCGCGCTTTTATTGTCAAATTGTTTTATCCATTTATTGATACTTTCCTTTGGATTTGCTTGCAATTTCTTTTTGCCTATTTTTTTATTGCTTTCATTAAAAATATCCACTCTTATTTTTCCGATTTCTTTTTTATCGCCTAGATTCCACACCAAAAAGCCGATAGGGAATTGCCCTTTGACATTATCAAAAGTATTGGCAGGACAAATAAAGCCTTTTAAAAATTTTGCTTGAAAGGTGTCTCTAAATTTTATAAAATTTGATGAATTGACATATTTTAGGGTAGCAAAACTTCCCAAAATGCAGTTTGGAATCTCTTTATAAATTCGCATAAAAAATTGCGCGAAAAGCTCATTATTTGCCTTGCCTAGCTCATCTTTATATCGCTCGCAAATCATATTGTCTCGCGCAACTTTTGCTTTATTTTTTCCCGTTCCTGCGGGAGTTTTGCCCGAAGTTGCCTCCGCATACGGCGGATTGATAAAAATCACTAGCTTTTGTGGCGTATTTTTGATGATATGTTGCAGGGATTTTGGGAGTTTGGATTCTGCGATGATTTTGCCATTTTTATCCACCGTGTCAAACAACTCATCATTTAAAAAATCAAAAGCAAAAATATGTTCCTCGCAAAGATTTGCGCCATTTTGGATTCTCTCTTTCATTATGTCTATGTCGGCTTTATCTAGCGTGCTGGCGTAAATTTTGTATTTATCACTTAGATTTGCAAGCAGATTGCCTGTCCCTGCGGCACAATCCCAAATATAATACTCCTCCTGCCAATCCTCCCCTAAGGCTAACGCTAGATAATCTTGTGCTTTTTGCACCCATATTTGTGGCGTGAAAAATGCTCCCTTGCGCTCGCGTATGTCTTGAGGCACGAGCAAATCACGCCGCTTAATGATATAATCCCAAAACTCCTCTTTAGGCGGTCGCTCATAGATATTCCAAAACTTGCTATGCGCTTTTTGAGAATCTTTGAAAAATACCTCGCTAATATTTAGCCTGCCACTCTTTAGCTTCTCTAAGGCGATACGATAATGGTCTTTATCAAGCAAGATTCTAAGATTTTCATAGATGGCTTTGGTGGTATTATCATAGCTTAGCAAATCAGCGAGATAAAAATCGCTATCCAAAATCTCTGGCTTCTCCGCCTCCCAATCAATGCTAATGCTAGGTTTTACGCACGCTAGCCATTTGGTATAAATAGCGATAAAGTTGTTTTTGGTTATGGGGATTTTGGAGAGATTTTTGTTGCTTAGCGTGAAATTAGTAGCGATGAAATTTTCTAGCTCTGCCCTGTCTTGCCCAAAATCAAAAATAAGGCTTTTTGATTCTAGTAGGCTTTTGATTTTGGCGTGGAGTTGCTTAAATTCTTTGGTGGTGTAATCGCTTGGAGCTACATTCCAATTAAAATCATTTTGGCTAAAAATGCTCATTATTTCGTGGTATTGGATAAAGGCGATTTTCTCACAATCAAACGCGCCTAAAAGTGCGGGAGGTAGCATATCCTCATATAAATCTGCTTTGCCGATAGTCAAAATCAGCTGGACAAATGAGGTGTAAATATCGCTTTTGCCCTTTTTTGCTTCTGCCCAGAGAAAATGCAAAGATTCTGTGTCGTATCGGTAGCTTATGCAAAAATCGATTTTGCCAAAAGGCTCGTAATCAAATGGTGCAAAAAACTCCTTTGCTACGCGTGCTTTGAGTGCCTCTTCGCTAATATCAAGTGGGAAATATGTTTGCATTTGCTAGCCTTTACATTTAAAATCTTGTCATTATAACGAAATTTTTAGCCTAGATTTGTCCTGCTAAATCGTGGCATTCATAGTCCCAAAAGTTTTGCCAAAAAGTCGCGTAAGGCTTCTTTGCTCATTTCATCGCTTGCGACATTTACTACGACATCTTCTAGCTTGGCGTAAAAATCGCTTGGTAGATTTTGCGGTGCATTTAGCTTGATAAATGCTTTTGCTAGGTAAATCGCGCTTCGTTTATTGCCGTCTAAAAATGGGTGGAATTTCACACAGCAAAAGATTAAATGAGTGAGTTTATCTAAGAAGCTAGGGTAGAAATCATCATTTTGTATATGCTCTAGCGCGGATTCTAAATAGCTTACGCGTGATTTGTCAAAGCCCTTTAGCCCGCCCATTGTATCCATAATATCATCGTGCAAAGCGATAACATCATCAAGTGAGAGGTATTTCATTTATCTTTTAGCCTCTCAAATACCGCGTAATTTTGAGGCTTTTTTAAATCCTCTAGCATTTCTTTTTGCAATGCTTTAAAATCAAAGCTTTCCTTTTTATCGATTGTGTTGCCCTCTTTTTGTGTGATTGTGGCATTTGCAGTTTTTGCCATTTTGACAAAATCTGGCAAAAATTCTTCTTTGACATTTTCTATAACTAAAGTCATTTGACACTCCTTTAAATTTTAAAATCTTAGCATTATAGCCAAATCTTTAGCCAACCTGCTTTTTAGCGCACTTTCCTACTCAAAATCCCTAAATACCGCGCCTATGTCAAGTCCGTTTATCACTTCGCTCCCGCGTTTTTCTAAGATACCTTGCGCACCTTCGATTAAATCCCTGCTAGAAATCCCGTGCGTGATAGAAATCTTTGCCTCCAAATACGCGCTCAAATGGTCGCACGCTTTTAAAAATTCCCCGCAAATTGGCTCGTATTCATCAGCGTTAAATCGCGAAAAAAGCTCCTCGCTCGATTTTGCATAATGCGCAAAGCACTCGATTTTATAGCGATTGGCAAATTCATTTTGCGTGAAATACACAATATCATCTTTGATATTTTCTGGCACTTTTGAGAGGATTTTCTCCTCCACTGCTTCAGCTTCGATTTGCTTTATATACTCATCTAGTCCTAGCACATTGTGCTTTATGGGCGAGATTATGTCGCGGGTTAGCACTTCTGGCAAATCGTGGAAAAGCCCGCAAAGAAAGTGATTTATCCGCATCGCTTTGCACGCGCCTAAATCTAGGCTTAGCAAATACGCACTTAGCGCGACTACGAGCGTGTGTCCTAGCACGGAGGTTTCGGGGATTCTAGGGGTTTGACTCCATCGCTTTTGGAAGCGCAACTGCCCTAGCATAGTGATGAGTTCGCGCACATCTTCATAGAGCGCGATTTGCTGCATTCCCGCTAGGTGATAATGCCCCTCGACTTGCTTGTCGATGATTTTTTTGATATTTTGCACATCATACATTTTGGTGTTAAAGTGATAAATAATGTCAAATTCCCATTTTGACGCGTAATAATGCGCCGCTTGCAAAATCTCACTCTCCAAAGATTTGCCACGACTAATGTGCGCGCTGTGCTGGCTAACAACTTCGCTTGAAATATGCTCGCTAGAAGTGAGATACTCGCCCATATTGTCAAAAAAATTATATGCTCCCAAATCAGATTCTAGATTTGCCAAAGTAAATTTCACTAGCTCTTTGTTGTGCCGAGTGATGAGCTTATGAAACACAGGGGGTTTAATGTCAGTCAAAATCACGCGCTCAAAAAACTCATAGCAAAACTGCAAAATAAGCCGCTCCCAATCGATTGTGGCATTATGGAAATGCTCCTCATAGCGCGCGAGTAAGTAGGCAATCACCATTTTGTGTGCTTGCTTGTCTAGCTCGACAAACTCCACAGGGCAGGCTTGGTCATTCCACCGCCGAATCGATGCGGCGGTAAAGATTTTGCGCAAGAGGGAGGTTTTAAGACGCGGGGATTTTAGGGATTTGGTATTCATTTGCGGGTTTTTATTTTTTATAGTAGTTGCCCTCAATCCCTACGCAAGTTTGCTTACACTCGCCCTTTGTGCATTGAGTTTCACATTGCGCAGCTTGATATGAGCCTATGGGCTTTTTCTTCGCACACGCACTAAGGGAAATCCCCAACGCCACGACACCAAATAAAATCATTGCTTTTTTCATTTTGCACTCCTTAAAAGGTAATTTACCTTAAGATTCTAGCAAATTTTATTCTTACTTTGTAGAATCTGTGTTTCAGCATACCATAAAATCCATTCTAAAAGTAGTATCGTTTATCGTTTGCTTAGATATATATGATTTAATAGAGTAAATTTACACAATAAGGAGTTTGTATGGAAGTGATATATCCCTATCTTGTGATTGTGCATTTGTGTTGCGCTATCATTTTCGTAGGATTTTTATTTACTGATGTGGTCATTTTAGGATATGTGTTTAAGCGATTAGACGAGCAAAAGGCACGCGAGGTAAAAAGTCTTTTAGGAAGCATTGAGACAAAGATAATGCCACCTTGCTTGCTTTTGCTTATTTTAAGTGGTGGGGCTATGCTCTCTAGCTATATTGGCGGGGATAAGGGATATTTTGAAAGTCCATTCCAAACATTGCTTATTATAAAGGCAATTTTTGCGTTGAGTATTTTTGGCTTAGCGGCATTTTCGCTTTCAATGTATTATATCTTTAAGCGTCCAAATCCACTTGGCAAATATACACACCCCATTGTTTTTGGCATTGCTGTAATTGTCGTGTTGTTGGCGAAATTTATGTTTATAGTGTGAGTGAAGTTTAATTAAAAAATGTTAAGTAAGAGTGGAAGTTATTAGGCGCGTTTTACGCACTTAAGGGATTTGGCTACTTTGTGCCCACCATTACCGAAGTTGCTTTGATGATTGCATAGGCTTCTTTGCCCACACTTAAGCCCAACTCGCTAATAGATTCTAGTGAAACGGTCGCACTAATAGTGTTGCCATCACCAATGTCGATTTTCACAATGGCATTTACTGAACCCTTTTGAATGTCTGTGATTTTGCCTTTAATTTGATTTCTTGCGCTGATATTCATTGCAATCTCCTTTTATGTTAAATTTGTTGCTTTTTGTGGGGCAACTTGGAGATTGTAAATTAAGAAAGTTAAATATATCAAAAAACATAAATTGATTTTGCTTGGTTTTTGATGCAGTGTAGGAATCTCGCATTGCGATGATTTCTGCACGATAGATTTTTGCGGTTTGGAGATTCTCTTAAATTATGTATAATTTAAGAGAATCTGTATTGTATTTTTGCTTATCCAAGTGCTTTGAGTGCGTATTTCTCACCTAGCTCATACGCCTTTTTATTGACTTCTTGCACTTTAGCGGGGACTTTTTCTAGCATTGTGTGAAATACAAGGTCTCTATCCACGCATTTTGTCATTGTTACGGTGATTGCTAATGCCACGACTGATTGTGTTACGACATTTCCCACTTCTTCTTTAGCAATGCTAATGATTGGAATCTCATAGATTCTATATTTTTTCTTATCCTCATCACTTGGATGCACGAGATTAGATTCTACCACGATGATTCCGCCTTCTTTGACACCACTTTTAAACTGCTCGTAGCTCACTTGTGCGGTTGAGAGCATAAAGTCAATTTCACCCTCATCGGCATAAGGATATAAAATCTCATCGCCATCAAGTAAAATATCCACCTTAGTAGGACCACCACGCACTTGAGAAGTATAAGTAGAAGCCTTCACGCCAAAGCCTTTATCTTTAATCTTTGCCTCCGCGAGAATCTCCCCCGCAAGTAGCACACCTTGACCGCCCACACCTGTAAAACGAAGTTGATGTTCCATTTTAATGTCCTCCTTGAGCTTGCGCTTTTTTAATGACTTCATCATAAGCCTTGCAGTATTCCATTTTTCCTGTTTCGTGCTTTAACACACCTGTTGGAAATTTGTCTATTTTTTCCTCATCGCTAAGCGTGTCGTATTTATTTTTAGGGACAATGCGAGATTCTATCCACTCAAGCATTTTGGTTGCATCGCCCATTTTGTTTTTACGCCCAAGATTGATGTGGCAGTTACTATGCACTTCAAAGAAGCTAAAGCCCTCGTGTGCGAAGCCCTCAACAAAAAGTTTCTCTAACTTTTTAGGCGTTAAAATGCTCTCTCTCCCTACAAAAGTCGCACCAGCAGACATCGCAAGCTCGCAAGGATTAAACGAATTGTCAATGTTACCGTATTGCGCTGTAACCGTCCAAAAGCCTTTTGGCGTAGTTGGCGAGGTTTGTGAGTTTGTGAGCCCATAGATAAAGTTGTTAATCAACACGAGGTTAATGTCAATATTGCGCCTGCACGCGTGAATGGTGTGATTCCCACCAATCGCCATAGAATCGCCATCACCAGAGATGACAATGACCTTTTTATCAGGGTTTGCAAGTTTAATCCCCGTAGCATACGCTAGTGTCCTGCCGTGTGTAGTATGCACGGTGTTACAATTCACATAAGATGAGAATCTCCCGCTACAACCAATTCCACTGACGATACACACATCGTCCATTTTCCACCCAAGTGAATCAATCGCCCTAATCACAGACTTTAGCACTACTCCATCTCCACAGCCCCAGCACCATAGTGTGGGCATTTTGTCCATTCGTAAGTATTCTTCGTAATTAAATGCCATTTTACAACTCCTGTATTTTTTTGATGATTTCGCTAGGAGATATGCTCCTGCCGTTTGCTTTGCCTAAAAAGGCTACTTTGCGACATAAAATGCGCTCAATTTCTTCGAGGTATTGTCCTTTGTTTAACTCGACTACGAGGATTTTTTGCACTTTTTTACCTAGAGATTCTAGCTGTTTGCGTGGGCTAGGCCAAATTGTGATAGGGCGGAACATTCCCACTTTTTTGCCCTCTTTGCGAAGTTTGTTAATTGCTTCACGCACAGATAATGACACTGAGCCATACGCAATAATCGCTATTTCAGCGTCATTGAGTTCATATTCCTCGCATTCTACGATGTCATCGACATTGTTTTGAATCTTGCTAAAAAGTCTATCGATGAGGTTTTGTGAGAGTTTTTCATCTTCTGTTGGGAATCCTGTTGGTCCGTGATGAAGCCCCGTAATGTGGTAGCGATACCCCTTAAAGAACGGATTAAGCACCGCAGGCTTGCCATCTTGCACTCCATAAGGTTTGTAGTCTTTAGGGTCGCCCTTGAATTGCTCTCTATTGACGACTATCTTTTTAACCTCTTCTAAATCAGGGATAAATGCCTTTCCGTGCATATGCCCGATAGTCTCATCAAGGAGCAAAAACACAGGCGTCATATATTTTTCTGCAAGGTTAAACGCCCGCACGGTTTGTGTATAAGCCTCGCTTAGATTCCCAACGGCAATGGCAATGGAGCAAAAATCTCCGTGGCTTGGAGCTTTTGCTTGATTTATATCACCTTGTGAAACGCGTGTAGGCAATCCTGTGGATGGACCACCGCGCATCACATCAACCACTACTAATGGAATCTCAGCCATAAAGCCATAGCCAATTTGCTCGGCTTTAAGTGAAATGCCCGGACCAGAAGTCGCTGTCATCGCCTTTTTACCACTCATCGCTGCTCCCAAAGCTACGGAAATACCAGCGATTTCATCTTCCATTTGGATAAACTTGCCTCCCCTTTTTGGTAAAAGCACACTCATTTCGTGTGCAATCTCTGATGAGGGCGTGATTGGATAGCCCCCAAAAAAACTACAACCCACATCTATTGCAGCTGTTGCTGCTAATTCATTTCCGCCTGTAATGACCTCTCGCATTCTTTCTCCTTACCTTTAATCTACAAGCATAAACTTGTTGTCTTTTACGCGTTGAGCGCGTTCCTTAGCTTCTGCGCTTGGTTTAGCGAATTTAAACTCACCTTTAGCCGCCACAAAAATTGCAAAATCAGGGCAATGCAACTCACATTCATAGCACCCGATACAACTCTCAGGGTGCGCTACCGTGATGATTTTACCTAAAATTCGCTCATCATCTTTACGCATTCCTAGCACACCACTTGGACACAAAGATACGCATATATCGCACGCCTTGCACCTTGTCTCATCTACCCAAACCGGAGTATTTTCCGGAGCTTGTTTTACACCCATTTTTTATCCTTTCCTTCTAAATGTATTTAACAATGTTTATATATTATTGTATTTTCTTAAAATATAGGTTATTTTTACAAAAAAAGCTAAAAAGTTAAAAAAATAGTTACATTGTGTGTCATTTTTACGAGAGAAATTCGGCGATTTTAGAGAATCTTTGCTATTTTTACACAATCTTAAACAAAATTGCCCTATAATCCAAAATCTGTTTTTAAAATTTAAACTTAAAAAAGGAGATTGCAATGAGTTCTCAATCAAAATCAAACGCATTAAAGGTGTATTACGACAAGGATTGCGATTTAGCCCTTATCCAAAAGAAAAAAGTCGCAATCATCGGCTTTGGCTCGCAAGGACACGCCCACGCGGAAAATCTGCGCGATAGCGGCGTAGAGGTGATAATCGGGCTGTATAAAGGCGGCAAAAGCTGGGAAAAGGCTAAGGCAAAGGGCTTTACCGTGCTAGAAGTGCCTGAAGCAACCAAAAAAGCGGATATTATAATGATTTTAATCCCTGATGAGTTGCAAGCTGATGTCTTTGCCCGCGACATTGCGCCACATTTAAGCGAGGATAAAATCATCGCTTTTGGGCACGGATTTAACATTCACTTCGGGCAAATCACTGCACCAAAAGGCATAGGAATCATAATGGTAGCTCCAAAAGCTCCCGGACACACGGTGCGAAGCGAATTTGTCGCTGGTGGGGGGATTCCTGATTTAATCGCGGTGGAGCAAGACACCTCAAAAGGCGATGCCAAAGCAATCGCGCTAAGCTATGCGTGCGCTATCGGTGGCGGGCGAAGCGGTATCATCGAGACGACATTCAAAGATGAAACCGAGACAGATTTATTTGGCGAACAAGCTGTGCTATGCGGGGGCGTAACGAGCCTTGTCAAAGCGGGATTTGAGACATTAGTAGAGGCTGGCTACCCTGAAGAAATGGCGTATTTTGAGTGCTTGCACGAGCTAAAACTCATTGTGGATTTAATCTATCAAGGCGGGCTAGCGGATATGCGCTACTCTATCTCAAACACCGCAGAGTATGGCGATATGGTAAGCGGACCACGCGTAATCAACGAGCAATCTAAGCAGGCGATGAAAGAGATTTTGAGCGAAATCCAAAACGGACGCTTTGCTAAAGACTTTATCTTAGAGCGCAAGGCTGGCTATGCGCGAATGAATGCCGAGCGCAAAAACTTGGCAAATCATAGAATCGAGCGTGTGGGTGAAAAACTCCGCGCAATGATGCCTTGGATAGGCAAAGGCAAACTCATCAATAAAGAGAAAAATTAAGAGTTTATTTTGTCTCTTTGGTTTGTCCATAAAAGCAAAGAGACAAAAAGTTTATTTGCTCACTAAAGCGCAAGAGCAATGAAGATTTGGAATCTCTTTATCGTTCTTGTTGCAAATGACGCAAGACAAGAAAAATCCCTAAACACACAATACCTAAAATTATCGCATAAAAGCTTGCTTTGTGATACTCTGCGCCTAGCGTGGCATTATAAATTGCTAGTGAAATAGTCTCACTTCTGCCAATGATATTTTCCCCGATTAGGAGTGTAATCCCCACTTCATCAATCGAGCGGGCAAACCCTAAAAATAATAAACTAATGAGTGTTTTATAAATACAGGGGAGACTTACAAAAATAAAAGTGTAGATTTTGCCTTTGCCAAGTGTGTAGGCAATGCTTTCTAAATCTCTAATCCTACCACCCAGCACAGATTCTATAGGTTTAACAACAAGCGGTAATCCAGCGATAAAACTCGCCAATACTACCGCTTCAAAACTAAAAAGTAAGTCTAAAAAGCCAAATATGCCATTTTGTCCAAGCAATAAAAGCAAAAAAATATCCAATCGCAATAGGAGGAAACACCAAAGGTAAGGTAACCACAATATCCACAACGCTAACAATTACACCTTTTGTGCGACTTAAAATAACCCAAGCCCCACCCCAAAGACAAGATAAAGTAGCACACAAATCGCGCCAACTTTGAGACTCAACCAAAATGGCGCATAATCAATGCTCTCCAAAAGATTATAATCCATATTTTGCAAAAATTGCTTTTGCTTCTTCGTTTGTGCTTACAAACTCAATAAATGCGCCAAGCTCCTTATTTTTGGATTTTTGCAAAGTCGCAATGCTAATGTTGATAGGCGAATAGAGACTAGAATCTATCTCAATCATTGTGTCTAGCTTGTCTTTAGAAGCTAGATAATCACTGATGTTAATAAAGCCCACTTCCACGCTTCCATCGATAAGATATGTGCTTACTTGTGGCACGGTAGCAAGAAATAAAAGCTTAGATTCCAATTTCTCATAAAGTTTTGCATTTTGGAGAAACTCCACTGCGACAATGCCATAAATCGCCTTTTTGGCATCAGGCAGAGCGATTTGCTTAAATTTGCTCAAATCCTCTAGCTTTTTTAATCTAGCCTTTTTGCTCCCTACCAGCACAAGTTTGCCATTGCCTATGGGTATTGGTGTATTGACTTTAAGTTTAGAATGCTCAATAAACCGCCCATCACCCAAAATCGCACCAATTTTGCCACTTTGCTTTGCTTGCTCGATAACTTGCTGTAAGTTGCCATAAGTGTGCAAAACTTTTTTGCCACTTTTAGCTTCATAGAGATTTGCCACTTCTTCTAGTGACTTTTATATCCAGCACCTGCAGCGATAAGCACCTCTGCTTGTGTAACACTAAATCCCAATAAAAACGCTAAAATTACCTTGAATTTCATCTCCACTCCTTGAATTATATTAAATCTCATATTTTATATCCAAAAAAAAATACTATCACATTTACAACTTTGGCTAAAATTTGTAGCTTATCTCCATACAAAACTGCCTGCTAAGTTCATAAATAGGCACATTTAAAATATCGTAATTTATAAATCGTGGCATCTTTAGTAAAAATTTAAATGAGTTTTTGTGTGTATTGCCTCACTTCGTTATCGACATAAGCTATATCTTCATAACTCATAAGCCCCAATGAGCTTACATTGCTAAATTTTTGTAACGCAGATTCTATTATTTTGACAATGTTGCCAAAAGTGATTTTTTCTTGTAAGAACGCATTAACAGCGATTTCATTGCTTGCATTGAGCACTATGCCTAGCTTTGGTGAGCTTAATAACTCATCTTTTAATCTCCATAGTGGATAACGCGCTGTGTCAATCCCTCTAAGCGCAATGTTGCAAAACTTCGTCATATCAAATGGTGCGATAAGCCCAAGATTGCGTGCTTTGGTAGAATCTAGCGCATACGCAATGGGGAGTTTCATATCAGCCACGCTTAAATGCGCGCTAAGAGAGCCATCAATAAACTCAACCAATGCGTGGATAAGTGAGCTTTGTTCAATGTAGGCGTCAATTTCTCGCACACCAAAAAGCCAAAATGTTTCAAGCACTTCAAAAAGTTTGTTTGCCATTGTCGCACTATCAATAGTTATCTTTTGCCCCATTTTCCAATTTGGGTGCTTGAGTGCAGATTGCAGGCTTGCATTTGGAAGTTCCATAAGAGGCATATCGCGCAATGCACCGCCACTTGCTGTGATAATAAGTCGTTTAAGTGTTTGAGAATCTTTATCGCGCAATAAGTAGCTAAGCCCAAAATGCTCGCTATCAATGGGCGTAATAGTATAACCACCAAAAAGCCAGCCCCCACTCACTAGACTTTCTTTATTGGCGAGGGCAAGTTTTTTGCCACATTGCTTTGTTTTAAGGCTTGGGGCTAGCCCAGCAAATCCCACAATGGCGTTTAGCACAAGGTTTGATTGGCTTGATTCTATCATTTCTATAATGCCACTTGTCCCATAAAAAACCTCAATATTATGTTGTTTTATAAGGGCTGTATTAAGTTTGTCCCTATCTTTGGAATCTGCTATACAGATTTTTTGTGGTGTGTATTCTTTGATTTGGGTGTTTAGTAGTGCGATATTACGCCCAGCACTTAGAGATTCTATCTTTATGTCAAAGGATTTTGCCACACTAAGCGCATTCACCCCAATAGAACCTGTGCTACCAAGAATGATAAGGCTTTGTGTAGTGTTGTTGGTTGTTGGCGTCATAGTATTAAGAGAATCTGTGCTCTATACTTCAAATAATGAGAGTAAAAAAAGCATCGTAATACCGCCAAACAGCACAGCATCAAGTCTATCAAGCACACCGCCGTGTCCGGGGAATATATTACCACTATCTTTCATCTCTGCTTCCCGCTTCAAATAACTCTCAAATAAATCACCAAACACACTGCTAATAGCGATAAGAAACGCATATAGCACAGAGAGGAAAAAATGTGGCGTGAATCCTATGAGTAAAAAACTCCCAATAATTCCGCCTGTAAAAATACCAACGACTACGCCCTCAATGGTTTTTTTAGGAGAGGTTGGACAAAATGGCGTCTTACCAAACGCCTTGCCCCCAAAATACGCCGCACTATCTGTGCAAGCTACAATGACAATGAGGGAAACAAGACCAAGCCTATCGTGCTGTGCATAAAGTGCTAAAAGTGCCAAAAATGGGAGTGTAGGGTAAATAAAAGGGCAAAAAACTTTTGGTGTAATGCTTTTGGTATAAGCAAGGTAACTCGCATAAATCATTAGCACAATAAGTGCTGGGTAAAATACACCACTTATATTATCACTTTGTTCAATGTAAAGATACGCTCCAATCCAAATCGCCACGCTAGCAAGGTAAAAATGCAACGCAGATTCTACTTTATATAAGCGAAGTGCCTCATAAATAGATACGACAAAAAGCACACCCAAAGTAAGCCAAACAATAAAAATGCTATTTATGGTAAAAATTATCACCAAAGCAAGAATCAAAATGCCAGCCGTAAGCACGCGAGTCTTGTGTTCGGGACTAAATAAAGTGTTAAGAAAGTTTTTTAGCATATTTTTCCTTATAGGCAAAACTACATTTATGTGAGTTATGTGGCGTTAATACCTCGTTGGATTATAGCAAAAAATTTTATGTTTGTAAAAAAGTAAGAAAATTTTGCTAGAATAAGGGATTTTTTAAAAAATACTTCAAATTTAAAGAGGTTGCAAATGGTAGAGAATAAGAAACCTATATCGTTTATGCTGATGTTAGGGTTGTTGCTTTGGGCGGTTTTTGGTTTAGGTGTAGGATTTGGTGCTACAAATAAGGAGCAAAATCGTCTTGATGCGTATAAAAAATTACGCAAGGTCATTAGTGAAATTGAAGATGAATATGTCGATGAAATGCGCATTGATGAAATCGTGGATAAAGCGATTGTAGGGTTATTAAAGAATCTTGATGCACATTCAAGTTTTCTTAACAAAAAGCAATTTGATGATTTAAAAACCCAAACAGATGGTGAGTTTGGCGGACTTGGAATCACACTTGGTATGAAAGATGGTGCGCTTACTATCATTGCTCCTATTGACAATACTCCAGCGTATAAAGCGGGGCTAAAAAGCGGAGATGTGATTTTAAAGATAAATGAAGAAAGCACTCTTGATATGACTATCGATGAGGCGGTGGCTCTAATGCGAGGCAAACCGCGAACAAAGATTGAGCTTACCATCGTGCGTAATGGAGAGAACAAACCACTTGTTTATAGCATTGTCCGCGATATTATCCGCGTAGATTCTGTAAAGGTTAAAAAAATACAAGGCACAAAATATGCCTATGTGCGTGTAAATTCGTTTGATAGAAATGTAACGATGAATGTGCGCAACGGGCTTAAAATGCTGGGTAAAGTTGATGGGATTGTGCTTGATTTACGCTCAAATCCCGGAGGGTTACTCAACCAAGCAGTAGATTTATCAAGGCTTTTTATCAAAAGCGGAGTGATTGTCTCTCAAAAAGGGCGTAAAAAAAGTGAAAATGTTGAGTTTAAAGCAAGCGGGAGTGCATTGTATGCTGATGTACCACTTGTTGTGCTTATCAACGGAGGAAGTGCGAGCGCAAGTGAGATTGTCGCTGGAGCGTTGCAAGACCATAAAAGAGCTCTTTTAGTCGGCGAGCAGAGCTTTGGTAAAGGAAGCGTGCAGGCTGTGAAGCAAATTGACGCAGGGGAGGCTATTAAACTTACTATTGCAAAGTATTATCTTCCAAGCGGGCGCACGATACAGGCGACAGGATTAGAACCTGATGTGGTCGTTTATCCGGGTAGTGTGCCAGAGAATGAAAACAACTTCTCTCTTAAAGAAGCAGACTTAAAGCGACATTTAAAGGGTGAATTAGAAAAAATCAAAGACGAAAAGCAAAATGCCAAAACAACAAACACAGAATCCAAAAATACCCAAGATTCAAAAGAAATAAGCAACAAAGATGTAACCCAAGAAGACATTTATAAAGACATTCAGTTAAAAACAGGTATTGATATGCTTCGTGCGTGGGCGGTGCTTAAAAAATAACAAGCAAAATGTAAGGAGTAGAGATGAATAAACAACAAATGCTGTATGAAGGAAAAGGGAAAAAGCTTTTTGCTACGGATAATCCAAATGAAGTCATCACGGAGTTTAAAGATGATTTAACTGCGTATAACGCACAAAAAAAGGGGAGTGAGAAAGGTAAGGGCGCACTAAATTGTAAAATCAGCACGGCACTTTTTGAACTTTTAGAATCTAAGGGGATTCCCACACATTTTATTAAAATGATTGATGAGAGCAATATGTTATGCAAAAAGGCGCGGATTATCCCTATCGAAGTGGTTGTGCGCAATGTCGCAGCTGGTTCATTATCTAAGCGTTTGGGGATTTTAGAGGGGGAGTGTTTGCCATTTGCGCTTGTGGAGTTTTTTTACAAAGATGATGCGCTTGGCGACCCACTTATCAATGATGAACATTGCAAACTTCTTAATATCAGCACAAGAGAGGAAAATGAATTTTTGCGAGAACAAGCACGCAAGATAAATGAGATTCTCAAAGATTTTTTTATCGCCAAAGATTTGCGCCTCATTGATTTTAAGCTTGAATTTGGTAGAGATAGTAGCGGAAATATTTTGCTTTGCGATGAGATAAGCCCTGATAATTGTCGATTTTGGGATAGGCAAAGCAACCAAAAACTTGATAAAGATAGATTCCGTGAGGGCATTGGAGAAGTCAAAGTCGCGTATGAGGAAGTTTTACGCCGTATTTTACGCTAGGGGAGAATATGCGTATAAAAGCTATTGTAACATTAAAAAGTGGTGTGTTAGACCCGCAGGCTAAGGCAATTTATCACGCGTTGCACGCACAGGGATTTGAAAGTGTGGAGGGTGTGAAACTCGCACGACAAATCACCCTTACTTTAAAAACCAACGATAAAACCCAAGCATTAAGCGAAGCAAAGCAAATGTGTGAGAGTTTGCTTGCAAATATGGTGATTGAAGAATATTGCGTGCAAGAATGCGATTCACAAGAATAGAACTCATAAAATACAATTTGGAGAATGAGCGATGAAAATGTATGCGGAGAGCAAAAAGAACAACACACATAAGGCATTATAAATGAGTGTGGTAATCTTGCAATTCCCCGGCACAAACTGCGAACAAGATGTCGCCTACGCGTATAAAAGCCTCAAAGAAAATGTAAAAATCATTTGGCATAAATGCGAGAATCTCCCAGATGAGACCACACTTGTAGTTGTTCCCGGTGGTTTTAGCTATGGAGATTATTTGCGTAGTGGCGCGATAGCACGATTTAGTCCTATAATGCGTGCGGTGGAGCGATTTGCTAAAGAAGGTGGTTATGTGCTTGGCATTTGTAATGGCTTTCAGATTCTCTG
The DNA here is from genome assembly GCF_053654545.1 of Helicobacter sp. 23-1048. NCBI lineage: Bacteria > Pseudomonadati > Campylobacterota > Epsilonproteobacteria > Campylobacterales > Helicobacteraceae > Helicobacter > Helicobacter sp. 23-1048. The sequence continues at coordinate 162,200 of NZ_JBSIUT010000002.1, forward strand.
TGAAGCTGGGTTGTTGCCCGGTGCATTGAAACGCAACGAAAATTTACATTTTATCCATCAATGGCAAGATTTGCGTGTATGTGCTAATGACAATGCGTTTTTGTGTGATTACACGCTAGATAGCGTTATTTCGCTACCTATCGCCCACGCCGATGGCTCATATTATATTGATGAGGTGAGCGCACAGGCATTAGAGCAAAACAATCAAATTTTATTGCGCTACCAAAGCAATATAAATGGCTCTATTGGCTGCATCGCTGGAGTGTGCAATGAGAGCAAAAATGTCTTTGGGCTGATGCCTCACCCTGAGCGTGCGATAGAATCTGTGCTCGGCGGAGTAGATGGTTTAGCGATGTTAAAGGCATTGTGTGAAAATGCCAATACACTTCATCACATAGGCTAGAATCTAAAAGGGAGAATGCAAATGAGAGAGCAGTTTTTAAGGATTATGTGTTTTGTGCTACTTGTTTGTGGAGTGGCATTGAGTCAAGAAGACGAAGAGAATGAAGTATATGAGCGTCCAAAAATCGTGTATGTGAATGTGGTTTCTGCTCCACAAGAAGACGAAGAGTTTTATGTCGGGCAGGAAGTGCGGGTTACTTATGAGATTTCACTCCTTGCAGGAGCGAAGCTTAGAAGTGCGAAATTTAGTAGTGCATATAGCGGAAAGTTAGAGCTTAGAAATAAGCCAAATTGGGAAAATCTAGGCAACAATACTTTAAGCGCGACTTATGTTTTTAAGATTCTTTCGCGCAATGCTAGTATCCCAGCAATGCTTGTAAATGCCATTAGTGCTGATGAAAGCTATGAGGAGAGTGTGAGTGCAAATCAAATACAAATTAAAACTACTGACTTACGCTCAAACGCGAGATACACGGGCGTGCTTGGGAGTGATTTCAAAGTCTTATGGCATAAAGAAAAGGCAAGCACAAATGAAAATATTGTCATTTTTGAGTTTGAGGTCAAAAGCCCCAATGCAGAAGATTTGTATTTTAAAAATATTAAGAATCAAGGCTTTGATGAGCTAAATACTATTGATGGCGTAGCTCGCGGGATTTATTATGTGTTGTTACCAAAGGAGCAAAGCGAGCTTAACTTTGAATACTTTAACCTTAATACTGCGCGATTTGAGGCGGTGAGATTCCCTATCAATGCTACTGATGAAATAGTAACAACCCAAAGCGAACTCGCCCCAAAGATTGGCTCAGTATTTTTTAAGCGCATAGCACTTGGTTTAATGGCAGCGTTATTTATAGGGCTTTATTTTTGGCGTAATTATAAAGTTTTTGTGTTTCTTGGGGCGATTTTTATCGGTATGATAATTTATGATGTCGTGCTTAATAGCGATTTTGGCACGGTGGAATCAGGGGCACAACTAAGCATTGTGCCAATGAAAAACTCCACTATTATAAGAGTTATAGAATCTTCCACTCCAGCACAGATATTAGGAGAGAGGGCAGCAGTGATTGATGGAGAAAGTGTGATGTTTTATAAAGTGCTTATCGATGATGAGCAAGTAGGTTGGGTGCGGGGTGAGTATGTCATCAAAAAATAACGACTTATCATTGCTTCAAAAAATATGGGCAACGATTAAAGGGATTTTTGCCACATTGATTATTTTAGGATATTTGCCATTTATTATCGTGCAAATTTACTTTTTGCGACACAAAGACAATGGTAAAAAAGCGCGTTTAAAATGTTGGGTATTTTTCACTCTAAATGGTTTTAAGGTTGAGCGGGTAGGGGAGTTTGATGAGAGTGCGCAACTCATTATGCTTAATCACCAAAGCGTGGGGGATATTATATTTTTAGAGAGTTCTCACCCTAAAAATATTTGTTGGATAGCAAAGAAACAGCTTGGTGAAGTTCCATTTTATGGTTATGCGCTTACGCTCCCTGAAATGATTTTAATAGATAGACAGGATAAAAGTGGCACATTGCATTTGCTCAAAGAAGTAAAGAGTCGTTTAGCACAGGGGCGACCTATTGTCATTTTCCCTGAGGGCACGCGTGGTAGAGGAAATGAAAAACTCCTACCATTTAAGCAGGGTGCGAAAATTATCGCGCAAAAATTCAAGCTAAAGATTCAGCCAATTTTACTCATTAACTCACGCAAAATGTATGATACCTCGCCTGTGCGCTCTTTGAGTGATACTGCTCGTATCGTTATGCTTGATGCTTTTATGCCTGATTTTACTGATGAGAAATGGTATGAGAATCTTGAAAAACTAATGAATGAGGAATATGCTAAACACTACGCACAAATGAACCCATAATATTTAAACCCACAAGCACAAAGCTAGCGCACGCTACGAGGATAATGCTCGCGCCACTTGAGAGATTAAGCGCGTAAGATAATGCCAAGCCTATCAAACAAAATCCCGCGCTTAAAATGCACGAGAGAAGCATTATCCCGCCCAAAGTCCGCGCAAATCGCTCCGCGATAAAGCAGGGAATCCCAAGCAATGCAAGCACCAAAATAAGCCCCACCACGCGCATAGCCACCACCACGCAAAGCGCGATAGCACACACCAAGACTAAATGCAAAATCTCCGTTTTTATGCCCTTTAGCCCTGCAAACTCGCTATCAAAGCTCATCGATTCAAACTGCCGATAAAACGCGATAGCAATGCCAACAAACAGCACATCACACACGCCCATAATCGCCAAATCTTCCCCACTAATCGCCAAAATATTGCCAAATAAATAGCTCATCAAATCCCCGCCAAAATCGCTACTCTTATCCACCAAAATAATCCCAAACGCCATACCAAACGCCCAAATCACGGCGATTACATTATCGCTTCTATGCGGATAGGCTTTGCTAAGATATGCCACGATAATGGCTAAAAATAGCGCGAACATCGCCGTGCTAGCAAACATAGCAACGCCACTAAGCCCTAGATAAAATCCAAGTCCGATTCCCCCAAAAGCCCCGTGCGTAATGCCTCCCGCTAGTGAAAAGAGCCGATTTATCATCACTAGAGAGCCGATAATCCCACACGCCACACTTACCAAAAACGCGCCAAAAATGGCATTTTGCATAAAGTTAAAAGAGAGAATTTCAAACATTTGCGCCCTTTAGATTTTGCGCCTTTTGCACGCGTTGCAATGCACTTTTATGCGTGCGGATAGGATTTTGATTTTGTTGCACCTTTTGCGGATTTTGTCGCCACTCTAGCGTGCGATTAAGCGTTGCGACTTTGTTTGCGTATTTACTTGCCAAATCCACATCGTGGCTAATGAGTAAAATCCCCACACCGCGTTTATGCAAAGAATCTAAAAGTGAAAAAATCGCCTCCGCGCTTTGCTTATCCACACTCGCACTTGGCTCATCTAAGATTAGTAGTTTGCACTCCCCCACCAAAGCCCGCGCGATAAAGACTCTTTGCCGTTGCCCCCCGCTTAAATCATTGAGATTTCTATCCCAAAGATTTGCGATTCCCACAAGCGAGAGAGCATTTCGTGCTTTGTCTTTGTCGCGTTTGGGTGTAAAGCCAAAGGTTCTGCTTCCCACAAGCCCCATAGTAATGCAATCAATGGCGCGAATCGCAAAGTTTGGATTTGCCTGCGTGATTTGTGGGACATAGCCCATTTGCGTAGTTTTGACATAGCGCGTTATGTGTGGATTTTGCGGGTGCAAAATACCTAAGATTAGCCTTATTAGCGTGGATTTCCCCCCCGCCATTTGCCCCTGTAATCGCCAAAAAATCGCCACTAAAAAAGCGCAAGTTGATATGTTCTAGCACGGGCGGTTGATTCGCACTATACGCAAAGTCCAAATTTTCTATCCTAAAAAGCTCCATAACATTACCTCAAAAATTGCGAAATCTCATACCCAAAATCCACGCCATTTTAAAATTTAAATTTTAAAACACGCCAGATTTTGCGTTTGCAAACATAAAAATCCCCACACAAAGCATTCCACAAAGCGCGAAGTATTCTAACGCACGAGAGATTTTTTCACTTTTCGCACTTAACCGCACCTTATGCGCAAAAATCGCAGATACAAACACCACCGAGCTCATTCCAATCGCAATGCAAAGCGCACTTAAAAACGCGCTAAAAAAGCTCACTTCAAAGCATAGCAAAAGCACAACAATCATACTCGGGCAAGGCACGATTCCCGCTGCGATTATAATGCCCCATTTGGCAAAATCAATCTCAATGTTTGAACATATAGATTGCATAGCATTCAGCGCGTTTGCAAGCGTAGAATGCGAATGTGTCGCATTGTTCTTATGAAGCGCGTTTGAGTTAAGCGCGTGATTTTGGCAGGACGCACACCCGCAAGTATGCGCGTGTTTGCCACGCATTTTTCGCACGAGTAAAATTAACGCCACCGCGATGATTATCGCGCTTGAAATCTGCGTGATAATCGCATTTGCCTCATTTGCGAGGCTTTGCACCACGATTTTTAAGACAAAAAGCCCAAGCCCCACAAGCACAAACGCGCTTACAATATGCACGATTCCTACGCGCAGGGCAAACCCAAACGCCTTTGCATAAGAGCCTTTGTGCGCTAAAAAATACGAGCTAGTCAGCAACTTTGCGTGTCCGGGCGCAACGGCGTGCAAAATGCCATAAAGCAAACTTAACGCCATTAAGCCCAAAATCCCAAATACGCTTTTTTCGCCCGCGTTTTCGCCAACAATGTGGGATTTTATGGTGGAGAGCATTTTGGCATTGAGCGCAACTATGCCCTGCCATAAAGCACTTAAAAACGCCTTGCTAGAATCTTTTATGTTTTGCAGACTAGAATGTGGGGGGAGATTTTGCATAGTTTCAGAATTTAAATCGCTAGATTTTGCTTTTTGAAAATCCTCTAAATCCTCGCTTAAATCCTCATTCAAATCGCTCGCATTTTTTGCCTCAAAAATGATAAGGTTTGCATTTGCATTGCCCACCAAAATCCGCTCCCCTAGCGCAATGTCGCGTGGCAAAAATTGAAACGCAAAAAAATCCCCCTCATCTTGGACTTGCACGGCAAGTCGCTTAGATATGTCAAAATCAGAATTTAAAACGACTTCATAGCGATAGATAAGCCTCTCATCGCGCATAAAGATTTCATTATGTTGCACGCGAAATTTGACACGCTCTAGATTCTCATTGTTTGGATTTTCTCGCAGGATTTGGGTTAGGTTATTTTTTGGCAGGGCATAGCTTGTAAGCGCGTTTTTTATGGCGTTTAGCTCGCTTTTTTCAAGCACATTATTTGCGTTTGCATCATAAGTATGCAGTAGCGTTTGGGTAAATTCGCGCTCAAATTCCCATTCAAGCGCGATAGAGCTTTGCGCGTTATGCTTGCTAATATTAAGCACGGTTACAAGCACATTTGGGATATAGGCTTGGCACAGCGCACAGGCATAGATTTGCGCTATGCTAAGCGCGACAAAAAGGCAAAATCCAAACAAAACTCGCATTTGCTAGCCTTACTCTACGCCTTATTCTTGCTCTGCGATTTTTTGCGCGATTTTTTGCGCTATGTGGAGCATTTGCTTGTCCCACTCATCGCTTAGATGATTGATTTGTGCGACATTTGCGTCTAACTCTTTGGCAAGAGTTTTAGCGGATTTTTGGGCAAATCCAGCCTGCACAAAAATCGTGCGGATTTGCTCTTTTTTAGCTAGATGTATTAGGGCTTGTAAATCCCTTGCCTTAGGTTCTTTGCCGAGAATCTCCACAGGGATTTGAGTGAGATTATACCGCAAAGCAAAGTAGCTTAGGCTTGGGTGATAGATGATAAATTTTTTGTGCTTACTTTGGGAGAGGATTTGTGTGATTTGGGTGTGTAAGCTATCTAATTCTTTTTCAAAATCCGCGAGATTTTGCGCGTAAAACTTCGCATTTTGCGGGTAGAGCTTGCATAAAGTTTTGGCGATATTTTGGGCGATTGTTTTTACCAAAATCGGGTCAAGCCAAATATGCGGGTCTTTGCGTGAATGTGCGTGCAAATCGTGCGAATGCGTATTAGATTTGTGCGCGTGAGAATCCCCGTGTGAATGCGCGTGCGCTTTGTCGCTAGATTTGTGCGAATCGTGATTATGCTCGTGCGTATCGCTCATCTTTGCTATGTCCTCGCTTATATCCACGATTTTTATGTCCTTAAATTTTTGTGCCAAAATCGCTTCGATTTCTAGCCCGATAGTGAAATACACCGCGCTTTTTTGCAGGTTTGCCACCACGCTAGGCTTAAAATCTAGCGTGTGTTCATCGCTATTTGGCGGGATTATGAGGTTTATATCCACGCTATTTTTAGCGATTTTTTGCACAAAATAGCCCACAGGCGCGATACTCACCGAGATTATGGGCTTTTGTGCGTTGAAGTCTTTTGCGCTTGCTACATTGAAGCACAATGCTAGCGTGCAAAACGCCACTATGCCTCCACGCAAGATTTTGCTAAATCTATATTTTTTCATCGTTGTTCCTTATGTTGATTTTGCGTTGAAATTTGCGTTTAAATTTTAAAATCTCCACTGCATATACGCCTTGCCAAAGGAGCGATTGAGCGTATGAGCGACTCCATCGTGCGCGTGTGTATCAAGCATATACACGGCCAGTCCTCCGATTTCAAAGCCGCCAGCGAATTCATATCGCAATCCTAGCGAAAACGCGCTCTGTGTTTTTGCGCTGCTTGTGCTATCTCGCCCCATAATTTCTAAGCCAAATCGCCTTTGTGCGCCAAATCGCGCCCCCACAAAGCCATAGTAAGTGTTTGTATGCGCGTCATAAGCGTTTGTCGTATGGCTACCGCTATGCAATGCACCAGGGCGTATCACGCCAAATCCCTGCCCCTCGTGCGCTTCAAAGCGCGAAGTGGTTTCGATATTTGCCAGCTCAAACACCTTGCTACCAATATGCTGAAATCCTAGCCCAAAGTAGAGCAAATCTTTGTAGAGAAACTCTTGCTCTAAGAGCGCGAAATAAGTATCGCCTCGATTATCCGTATCTAAGTGTCCGTGTCCGTCCTCGTGGTTGTGGTTATGCTCGCCACCTGCTTCGTTATGATTATGCCCTGCGTGGATTCGCGCATAATTTGAATACAAAAACGCCCCGTGTGCGATAGTCTTGCTCCGCCATTTTGTGCCACTTACATTGCCATTAAAATCCCCGCCAAAGCCAATATCTAGCACAAATTTGCTCCCATACACGCTAAAAAAATGCGTCAAATAATACGCATAAGGCTCGATATGAAAGCGCGTATTTTGGCTTAAGGCGAGGGAGAGATTTACCCCGCCAGCGAAAAGATTTTCTTTTGGGTAGAGGTGCTTATAAAAGTCAAAATCCGAGCTAAATTCGCGCGTAATGTCTGCGTGCTCATTTACCCAGATTCCATAGATTTGGGCAGAATGTGGATTTGTGCCTGTGCTAAATGGGAGCGTTACGCGTCCAAACACGCCCTGCAATGAATGCCCCACCCACTCTAATTCTTGCTCAAATCGCCCCGCTAGCACTTCGACACTTGCGCGGTTAAAATCTTTGATATAGCCCAAATACGCGTTGTTTGCGACAAAATTTGAATTGATATAAGTGTAGGCGTTTGCCCTGTCGCTATAAAAAGGCGAATACGCCACCGCACCCACGCCCACTTGCAAGCCACTTAATCCGTTATGCGCGTTTGCAAAGGGGGTTGCGCGAAGCAAAAGGCGTGAGTAAAGCATCGCGTAGTTGTCTTTGTTTGCGTTGTCGCTTTTGCTCGCAAGGGCAGAGGATTTGCCAAAGATTCCCACTTTTGCGCTTAGACTAGCAAAATCGCTTTGCTTTGAATGCTCGTGCTCGTGGAGTTCGTAAGTATGCAAATAATCGCGCTTGGTGGCGTGGGAATCCCCGTGATTTGCTTGCGTGGCGTGCGAATTTGTGTGGGGATTATGCGCGTGCGAATGGCTAGAATCTGCATTAAAATCGTGGGAGTGAGAATGTCCATTTTGTAAGTTATGCGCGTGCGAATGCTCGTGTGAGTCGCTGTGAGAATGCGCTTTGTGTTGATTATCGCGGATTTCGTCTGTGTTTTGTGCGCTGCTTTGCGTGGTTGGCGTATGTTGATTTTGCGCTGTTTTGTTTGCATTGTCTGCATACAGGGCATTTGCGCTAGTGAGAAACGCACAAAGACAAAGTGCCTTTAGCGTTAGATTTTGTGTGCGTTGCATTTGGCTTTGTGATATGGTGTGTGTTTGCAAGTCATTAAATGGTGTATCATTACGCGTCTTTGTTTGTAGTTTGAAATCCTGCATTGTAAGTCCTTTTTCACCTTTTTGGTGGTTTTTTAAAATTTAAACGGCGGATTATAACACTTTTTTGCTTAAATGCAACTTAGTTGCTTTATAAAAATAAAGTTGCTTAAGAATTAACAAAAAATCAAACCAAAAGTGATAAATGATAGGTAAAAATAGGTTAAGATGTGCGATTAGAAGTTGGCACATACATACAAGCCAAAATCCACATAGCACTTAAGGCAATAAATGACAACGCAATTAGCACACTCTTTTTCTCATTCGCACACGCCTAGTGAATGTGCTAATTCTGCCATTTTTGATAGCGCGTTGCTAAGCGCATTGCAAGCCCAAAATCTATATTTTGCAAATTGTGATTATAAAGAATTAGTGGAGTTTATGAAGCGCGAAAAAATCGAGGTGGATTGTATTTTAACCGACCCGCCGTATAATATTTCGCGCAAAAATAACTTCACCACGATGGGCAGAGCGGGGATAGATTTTGGCAAATGGGATTATGGGTTTAATCAAAGCGAATGGATAAAGGAATGTGTGCCGTTGCTAAGAAATGGCGGAAGCATAATCATCTTTAATGATTGGAAAAATCTCACCTGCATTGTGGAAGCGTTAGAATCAAGCGGTTGCGTAGTCAAAGATTTACTCCGTTGGGAAAAATCAAACCCTATGCCTAGAAATGTCAATGCAAGGTATGTGGTGGATTTTGAATGCGCGATTTGGGCTGTGAAAGGTAAAAAGCGTTGGGTGTTTAATAAACCAAAAGATACGCCCTATCTTAAAGGCGCGTTTAAAGCTCCCATAATCACGGGGGGGGGGAAATAAACGCCTACACCCCACGCAAAAATCCCTAAAAGTTTTTGAGGAAATCCTCTCAATCCACACAAACCAAAATCAACTCGTTTTTGACCCATTTAGTGGCTCTGCCACGACTGCAATCGCGTGTTTGAATGCAAATCGCGCATTTATCGGCTGCGAGATTGATAAAGACTACTACACAAAGGCGCAAAATCGCATTTGCAATGCTTTGCAAAACATTGAAAAACAATGCAAGAAAAAACTTCACTCAAAATGCAATGACGAAACAAAGGGTGGGCAATGATACTCTCACCCTTAAATTATGTAGGCAACAAAGCGAGAATCTTAAAATCGCTACTGCCACTTTTTCCGCAACAAATCACAAACTTTGTAGATGTATTTTGTGGCAGCGGGATTGTCGGGCTAAATGCAAAATCTAAAAATTTGATTCTAAACGACAAAGAAACGCGCATTATCGACTTACTTCGCTATTTTCAGCGCAACTCACTAGAATCGATTTTGTGCGTTTTAACGCAAAGGGCGATTACAATGTGCCTGTGGGGAAAAGCGATTTTTCAGCATTTCAGCAAAATAAATGCGAGGCTTTTATAAACGCATTGCAAAATCCACATATTACGCTATTAAACTTAGATTTTAGAGATAGTGCGTTGTATCAAAATGGTGAGTTTTTGGATAATTTTTTTTATTTCGACCCGCCGTATTTAATCACACAAGCCCCGTATAATGCTCTTTGGAGCGAAAATGACGAAAAGGATTTATATGCGATTTTAGATTCTCTAAATTCTCAAAATAAAAAATTCGCGCTCTCAAATGTCCTTGAATCTAATGGCAAACGCAATGGCTTGCTTAAACAATGGAGCGCGAAATACCACATACATTTTATCAAACGCGATTATGCAAACGCAAACTATCATCGCAAAAATCTTGGCAAAAGTATTGAAGTTGTAATCACAAATTATATGTCAAATTACAATGGAGAATCTTTATGAAATATAAAGTATTTTCCTTTAGCACCACGATTAGAAATCCTAAGCGAAATGTGGAGTTTTTGCACGCTTTAAGGCGATTTAATGGTTTTGTATTTGACGCTAAAATCGCCAAACTTTGCTTTGAAGAATTTGTCAAAAACGGAATCTATACGCTAAGTAATATCTCAAATGAAATCAAAGATAAATTAGAAAATGAAATCGAGCTCAATGATTCAGAATTTAAAAAACTTTTGGCGTTAAATCCACATATTGCTACATTAAAAAAAATTGTATTTCGTATAAAGACACATTTGCAAGCCCTTGAATCGCAGGGTTTTATTATGCTTTTGGGTGATAAAAAATGCAAAGCGATAAGTTTGACAAAATTTGCCTTTGATTTGCTTGAGCGAAAATCTAGCCCTACAAATATTTATGCAAAGATTATGATTGGCTGGCATACAAATAATCCCACAAGACCAGAAATAGCGAACAAAGCCCGCCCATTTTTAAATACGATTTTTGTGATTGATAGCTTGAAAAAAGAATGGGGAAAATTAGGCAATGAATCAAAGGGAATCTTAAAACACGAATTTAAAAGCTTTGTGCTTGGAATGAAAGATTGTGATTATGCAAAATGCGTGAGCGAGATTTTGGCATATCGCAAAATCTATGGTTTGGAGGAAAACAAAGAATATATCACGCAATATTTGTTTGAAAAGCAGGGCTTAGAGCGCGTAAGCTATGCTACGCTCAATGACTATGCCGATGAGGTGTTTAGAAAGTTTGAAATGAGCGGATTGCTTATAGCGCGAGGCGTGGCACAGTATATTTATTATGATTTTTCACACTTTGAGGGGGCAAAAATTCAGGCTTTATTGCAAACATATAAGGGTTATGATTGCTTAGATTTTACAAGTGTGCAGGAATATATCGCGTTTTTAGAGAGTGTAAATCTCCCGTGGATTCAAAATGAAGCGGTGCGAAAATCCGTAGTAGCACAAAAGGCAAAAAGCCTTAATGTGAGCGTGAATACAAGCGAATTTGAGAATCTAGACGCGCTTGAATCGCGATTAAATCAAGCATTTTATACAAAATCTTTGCAAAGCAAAATCGAAAAAAGCGAGATTGCAAACTTGCTAAATGAACTGCGGATTTTAGCTAGTGCAAAAGAAAGTCAATCTAATGATTTTAAAAATATCCCTGAATCGTTGCGTTTGGAATATTTACTCGCCCTTATTTTAGGCAAAAAATATGGGCTTAATAATTTGCAATCCAATTTGATTTATAATGAAAATGGTGAGCCACTATCTTACGCACCTGCTGGCAAGGCGGATTTAGTCTATGAAAATTGTAACTTTGAAGCCACAATGATAAAAAATCGCAATCAACAGCTAAATAGCGAAACTACGAGCATAGCACGGCATTTGTATGAATCCCAAAAGCAAAGCAGTGTAGAACAAAGAGCTGTGCTTATCGCGCCATATATCCACTTTGATGTCGCGCTATTTTTTAAATTCTGCGCCAAAGAGTTTGAGAGCAAACTCGCACCCATAACATTAAAGAATTTTATCGAGTTAGTAGAATCTAGCGCGACTTTTGGCGAGTTTAAGCGCAATTTTGATGCGCTGTTTGTAGAGAGACTTTTGCGCGAAAAAACGGATAGTTACATTGATAGCGTGAATGCTAGGGCGTAGATGATTTTTGCGCAAAATTTATGCGAAATTGCACGCTAAAATCGCATAAGCAAAATCCAAATTTGCTATAATGTGCTTAAAAAATGCCAAACGCGTAACGCTTAAAGCGCGAGAAATGCGCGAACGCACAAAACTATAATAAGGCAAAAGAGGCAAAAAATGGATTCTATCTCATTGCTAAAACAAAACCATATCGCTATCACGGATTTGCGATTAGAAATGCTAGAGATTTTGCGTAAATCGGCTAAGCCACTTAGCTTTGATGAGTTTGACTTAGACGCAAATAAAACGACTTTTTATCGCAATATGGAGCTTTTTGAGGAAAGGGGCGTGGTGGTAAAGACCAATTTAGAGCGCAAAAGCTACTACGAGCTAGCGCAAGATGCTAAAGCGCACTTTGTGTGTGATGTCTGCCACAAAATCACGGATTTTGACTTGCCTAAGGGTGCAAAAGCACAAGGCAGGGTAAAATCCGTAGTCGCACACGGAATCTGCAATGAGTGTGAGTAGTTAGATAACTCTCCTGCCTACTCACGCACTTTTATCAAGCAACTTTTGATTTTTGCTTACGCAAGTTTTGGCAATTTTTTAGAGATTTTTACTCCTGATTTCTTTTTATCTTTTTTACCTATTTTGCCAAGTTTTTTCTTATGTTTTTTGATATGGCGTGAGATTGCCTCTTCGATAAAGGCTACTTTGCTCTGCGCCTTTTTGCCTAAGTTTTGGAGCAGTGTATCAAGCTTTTCAATAAGTGCCTTATCAACACTAATAGAAACACCCTGCAATTTAGGCGTAGAAACCCTTTTAACTACAATAGGCTTGCTTCTTGGTGTCCTAGTTGTAGTCTTTTTTGTGTTGCCTGTGCGGTTGCTCGCTTTAGAAACAATGCTTTTAGCTTTTTTGCTCCCCTCAATTTTTTCGATTTTGCTGATTTTGTCCATTCTGTTCTCCTTTTGTTTAGATTGGGCTAGTCTATTTGCCCTTTTTACTTGTCTTCTTTTCTTTGCTAGAAATTGGTAGCTCAGCGACTTTGGCAAATTCTGCAAAGAATTTTTCAAATTCATCGCGAGCTTTTGTGTCGTTAAACTCGCTAATTCCTAACCCCTCGCTTACCGCGCGTTTATACGCAATGCGCTCTTTTAGCACATTTTCAAGTAAGTAGAAGTCGTCCTTTACGCCTATTTCCTTGCAAATTTCTTCTATGTTTTTTCGATATTGTTCTAATTCTTTGCCTAAAAATACATTTGTGCTGATTTTATTCATTAAAATTGCCGTTTTGACATCTTCATTCACATCTTTAATTTCCGTGAGAGTGGCAAGCATCGAAGCAAGCACATCGGAGTCAAAAAGTGATGGCGTGGTTGGCAAAACAATAGAATCTGCATAAAGCATTGCTTTGCGTGATTCTTGGCTGTCAATCCCGCCCGTATCAATGATAATGAACTCATAGAGTTTAAGAAATTGCTTGAGTGATTCTGTGATATTGCCCGTGCGATTGGATAATGTAAAGTGTTTAAGGTTTCTTTGCGCGCTCGCTTCATTTTCTCGGACATTGGTGAAGCTTTCGATGCTCTTTTGTGGGTCAGTATCCATTACCAAAACTTTATCGGAAAATTCTAGGAGTTTTACGGCTAGATTTATTGAGACGGTGCTTTTGCCAGAGCCACCTTTTTGATTTGCTATGGTGATGATATTTGCGTGTTTTTCTTTGCCCATTTACGCCTCCTAACCTTGATTTCATAATACTAGCAACCACAAATCAAGTATATGTCCCAAAGTGTAGTATATTTAACCTTAAAATACAACTTAAAAATATACGATTAAGGTAATATGGTAACAAAAGGTAACAAAGGCAAATTATTGTGAGGATTAAGTATTGAGGATTTTTGTATTGCTTGAATGTATTAAAATCAATGGTGCGGAAGAGAGGACTTGAACCTCCACACCTTGCGGCGCCAGATCCTAAGTCTGGTGCGTCTGCCAATTCCGCCACTTCCGCATTTAAAATAATAAAGTGGCAATTATACAATGATTTTTTAGATTTTTGCAAGATTCTTTAATTTTTTATGGTGTATTTGGGCTACAATCCCCCAAGCATTTGGGTAAAATGTCGATTTATGAAGTAGATTCCATATTGTTAAAGGATTTTTTTGCGCCACATTCCTAATATTTTAAGTATCTCTCGCATATTTTTAAGTTTTATGCTCCTTTTTGTCGTGCTTCATCACACACTTATTTTCCCAGAGTATGTAGATTTTTCGTGGGTGAATTACTTTGCCTGTCTTATTTTTTGTATTGCAAGTCTTACAGATTTTTTTGATGGATATATTGCGCGTGAATATCGTGTGAAATCCCTTTTTGGCGAGGTTTTTGACCCATTGGCAGATAAAATGCTTATTTTGTCTGGGTTTATCGCGCTTTTGGTGTTGGGGCGCGCGTCAGAGTGGGCGGTATTTTTGATTTTAAGCAGGGAATTTTTTATCACGGGATTGCGTGTGGTAGCTGCTGGGAGTGGGAAAAGTGTTGCTGCTTCTAGCATTGGCAAATACAAAACGGGCGCACAAATCGCTGCCATTGCTTTTTTGCTTGCAGATTTTTTCCCCGGTGGTGAAGTGTTATTGTGGATTGCGACATTTTTAACTTTGTATTCCGGGCTTACCTACACACTCGCATACTACAAGAGTCTAAAGGGCTAAAATGGGACTTTTAAGTGCATTTGCTATCCTTTGTTTTTTAATATTTTTCCACGAGCTTGGACATTTTATCGTTGCTCGAGCGTGTGGGGTAAAGGTAGAAGCCTTTAGTATTGGCTTTTGGAAAGAAATTATTGCTTTTGAATTTAGAGGCACGCGCTATAAATTCTGCATTATCCCGCTTGGTGGCTATGTAAAAATGAAAGGAGAAAATGCTGCAAGAACAGGCGAATATGAGCAATCTAGCGGGACCACGCAACGCACGGAAGAGAATCTCGATTCTGATAGCTTTGTGGCAAAGTCGCCTACACAAAAAATCGCTATTTTGCTCGGTGGTGTTGGATTTAATTTTTTGCTTGGATTTTTGTTGTATGTGGTGGTTTGTGCGGTTGGATTTAATGCTCTTTCTCCTGTGGTTGGTGAGGTAGTAGATTCTATGCCTGCAAAAGAAGTGGGATTACAAAAAGGTGATAGAATCTTAAGCATCAATGGAGAAAGTATTCGTTCTTTTGAGGAGATTGGAGAGATTTTATCTCACACCAATGGCGAAATCTCTCTTGTTTTAGAGCGAGATTCTGTAATTTTGCAAAAAACGCTTGTGCCTAGCATTTCATCAGCAAAAAATATATTTGGCGAGGATATTAGGCGTGCTTTTATTGGTATTCGTGCAAGTGGAGAGGTGCAAACGCTTAGATTTGAGGGTTTTGAGATTCTAAGCAAGGCATTTGATAGGACACTTTTTGCCACGCAAATTATCTTTCAAAGCATACAAAAACTCATCACAGGCGTGATTTCACACGACCAAATAAGCAGTGTGATTGGTATTACCGATGGACTTTCAAAAGCGAGTGAGAGTGGCATAGTCTTGCTTTTGAGTTTCAGCGCACTTATTTCGATAAATTTAGCAATCCTCAATCTTTTGCCTATTCCTCCGCTTGATGGTGGTGGGATAGTTTTTACTCTTTATGAGGCGATTTTCAAATCTCCCCCGCCAGAAAAAGCGATGTTTTTAATTAGTGCGCTTGGCATTAGTGTGCTTATATGTGTGATGTTACTTGGTGTGTATAATGATATAAATCGCTTAATTGGATAAAGAAATTTTTACTTTTATTAACTTTATCAAGGGCATAATTATAACAATCTTACAAAAAAGGGGAATCGTATGGAAGATATTTTTGATACGCGCTCACTCACAATGAGCGTTTTGGCAAGTCCTAGTATGGCGAATTTTAGTGGTGTTGTTCACGGCGGTGAGCTTATGAAGCTATTAGACCAAGTGGCGTATGCGTGCGCTACACGATATTGTGGGCACGGAGTGGTAACGATGAGTGTGGATAACCTCGTTTTTAAGCACCCCATTCCCATTGGTTCGCTTATTATTTTTTTGGCAAGTGTGAATTATGTGGGGAGCACGAGTTGTGAAGTTGGGATTAAAGTCATTAGCGAGGATATTAAAAACCACTTTGTAACGCATTGCAACACTTGCTATTTCACAATGGTGGCGATTGACACAAAGACAGGGGAGAAAAAGAAAATCCCACCATTTGAGCCAAAGACACCAGAGGAAATCAAGCGTTATGAAGGGGCATTATCGCGCAAAAAAGCTCGCGCACAAAATGTGAAAAACTTCCAAACAATTAAAAATTCTTAGTTTAATTGTTTGCGTGCGATGGAGATGGTGCGGTTTTTCGCAAATATTCCATAATACTTCCTAGCACATCATCAAAATCTTTGCTGGGAGACTTTATGGAAGTCTTTTCCCCACTCTCTTGCGTAAATGTAATATTTTCGCCAAAACTCATAATTTGCTTTAAACGCAACTTATTGCCAAGTATGCGTATTTTGATAAGCTCCAAAAAGTTCAAACTCATAGAATCTAGCTTGCCAAAGCGATTTTCTATTTCTCCTTCAATCTCATAGACTTCGTTTAATTCCTTGCATAGGCTTAATCTACGATACAACTCAAGGCGCAATTTATCACTATTGACAAGTTCTGGAGAAATGTATGCGCTGATGTTAAGTTTTAAATCAACTTGTTGGGTATTCTCAATGCCCCTGCCGCTAAGATAATTGATACAATCCTCAAGCATTGAGAGATAAAGCGTGTAGCCAATTTTTTTAATATGTCCGCTTTGTGCCTCACCGAGCAGATTCCCACCACCGCGAATCTCCAAATCGTGGTAAGCGAGATTCTCCCCACTTCCTAGATAGGAGTTTTTCTCACACGCACTTAATCGCTCCTTTGCTTCTTTGGTAAGTGTATTAAAATCTTCAACCAATAAGTAGCAAAAGCCCTCTTTATCGCCTCTACCAACTCTCCCGCGTAATTGATGTAAGTCCGCGATTCCAAAAGTATTGGCATTTTGTATAATGATAGTATTAGCGTTTGGTAAGTGTAAGCCAGATTCTACAATGCTCGTGCAAAGGAGCACATCAATCGCACCTTTAGCAAACTCCATCATTGTATCCTCGCTTTGCACGGAATCAATCTGTGAATGCAAGATGGCAATTTTGCATTGTGGGAGAATCTGCGCAATCTCAGCTTTTTTACGCTCAATACTTGCGATATTGTTATGGATATAAAATACTTGCCCACCACGGCGCATTTCACGCATTATCACTTCACGCACAAGGTTGTGATTAAAGGCTTTAAGAAATGTCCGCACGCCCTTTCGCTCCAGCGGAGGTGTGCGAAGTGCGCTAAAGCCTTTGAGTGAAGAGAGTGCCATATTTAGCGTGCGTGGGATTGGTGTGGCACTCATTGTGAGGATATGCACATTGTGAGCAAGCGATTTAATTTTTTCTTTTTGCTTTACGCCAAATTTATGCTCTTCATCAATTACCACTAAACCAAGATTAGCAAACTCTACGCCCAAAAGTGCGTGTGTGCCAATGAGTATGTCAATCTCGCCTTGTTTGAGCGCATTAGCAGTTTTTGCCTTTTGCGTTGCACTTTGGAATCTATCAAGCCGTGCAACACTAATGGGTTTTCCATTTGCCTTTAGCACTTGAGAAAATCGCTTCGCAAGTGAGTGAAAATGCTGCTCGCATAAAAGGGTAGTGGGCGCAAGAAAGGCGCATTGATAGCCAGAGAGCACCAGCACACATATTGCGTTCATCGCTACTTCTGTTTTGCCAAATCCCACATCACCACTCAAAAGCCTATCCATTACGCGTCCAGATTCCAAATCATCTAAAATCTCTTTGATACTGCGCTCTTGGTCATCAGTGAGTGTAAAGGGACATTGTGCCTGAAACTGCATAAACGCCTTAGAATCTCTGCTTATCTTAATGCCTTGCAAAAGGGCTCTTTGAGCGGCAAGTTTAATGATACCATCAGCAATTTCTAAAAGTTTTTTACGCACGCTTTCTTTGAGCTTGGCAAAACTCCCCTTTCCAAGTTTATCAAGTATAGGGATAGTGCTAGAATCTGCCACATAACGAGAAATGAGGCTAAGTTTATCCACAGGCAATAAGAGTTTATCCTCCCCAGCATACGCAATTTCAATAAAATCACTGACCACGCCAAGCACACTCACACTTTTGAGCCCTAAAAATATTCCAATGCCATAATCATTATGCACGACAAATTCACCTTGTGTGAGCTCATTTAGTTGGATTTTTGGACGCGTTTTTGGTCGTTTGGGTGCATTTTTGGGATTAAATGAAATGATAAGTTCATCATTGCTTCGCACATTGATACAATACGGCGCAATGATAGCGCGCAAGTGTTTGGCAGATATTTTTGTATCACTTATAATTGGATTTGTGTAGAGCGTTTGAGAATCTGTGTCCTTATCACTTTGGTTAAAGTCAAATCCATAGGACTTTAGCAATGCGTGATTTGGCGCGATGAGTGTGATAACCTTGTCTTTGTGTAGGGCTAATAGTGAGTGTAACATTTTAGGATTAAAGTCAATTTCTTGGACTTTGTCATTTGGCAAGCATTCATCAAGCACAATGAAGTCCTTTTCGCTGGTTAAGTGCGCGTTTGATTCTAAACTTGTGATTTCTTGGAGTTCTTTTAGTCCCGCTTGACTAATAAATGCACAAAAAGATTTGCTTAAGTGCGCACCATTATCGCCTAGATTCCATAAATCATTGGCATTTTGTGAATCTGCTTTGTCATTTGTTTGTGTGTATTCTTGCTTGAAAAATGCTGGTGGGATTTGCAAGTTTTGGAGTTCTTGTTTATCGCTTAGTTGCGTAGCACAATCAAAAACACGAATGCTCTCAACTTCATCACCAAAGAAACAGATTCTATATGGCTTATCATTAGAGGGTAAAAATATGTCTATAATCTCGCCACGCACACTCATTTCGCCTTGCATTTCTACGACTTCTACATTCTCATACCCAAAGCCCAAAAGTTTTTGTGTAAGCTCATTTGGTGAGATACAATGAGATTTATCTACACAAAAACCCTCTAAAAGCTCTGGCTTTGGCAAAGGGTAGGCGATGCTAGAAATTGGCGCGCACAGAACCTTAGGATTGCTAAAGGCGTAAAATTCGCGCAAGGTTTGCAAAAGTGTGAGTAAATCCTCTCGCCACGCACGCAAATCCTCACCATAATGTGCCCGCATTTCAGGGAGTAAAAATGGCTTTAGTGGAGAGAGCTTTGATGATTTGGAATCTTGTGTGTTTGAGCTGTGCGTAAGCTGTGGGAAGTCATCAAACAGCGCGAAAACCTCAAAAGCTCCTCTCGCCTCTTCAAAATCCCTAAGGGCTAGGATAAAGCCCTTAGCTAAATCGTGCGGGGCGCACTTTTTACCAAAACCACTAATACCCTTAGCTAAAAGTGAATATAAATTAGCCTGTATCAAGCGTTAAATTTTTGTGGATTTTTTATCAAATGCTGGGATTTTGGGTTCTTTAATCTTAGATTCCCCAATGAATACACCTTTGCGCTCAATGGTAATCTCGTTTGCCGTGATAATACCCTCGATACGCCCTTGCGCCTTTAACTCAAGTAAATTTACAACGCAGTTTCCAAGAAATTTGCCAGCCACAAGTAGCGCATCAGCAGTTATTTCACCTTTAATTACCCCGCTTTTGCCTATCATTACGGTATTTTTGGAGTTGATATTACCCTCAAACTCGCCATCAATGTGTAGCCTGCAATCAGTGTTTATATCGCCCTTAATCCTTGTGCCTTGCGCAATGATAGTGGCTCCTCCGTTGTTGTTTCCGCTTCCTGTTCCATTAGACTGTTTATCGTCATTAGCAAAGATTGCCATTGTATGCTCCTTTCTTTTTCAAAGATTGATGAGAAGTTTCTCATATTCCAGTTAATGAAGTGCCTTGGATTTAGCACATTGCCTAAAAACCTAATCTCATAATGTAAATGAGGACCCGTGCTTATACCACTACTTCCAGAATACGCAATTACTTGCCCCTTTTTGACAAAGCTACCGCGTGAAACGACAACTTTCTCCAAATGGGCATAGTAAGTGCGGAATCCAAAAGAGTGGTCAAGCTTCACCAAAATGCCATAACCTCCATAGGTCATCTCGGCAGATTCCACCACACCATCAGCCGTAGCATACACAGGTGTGCCTTTATCTGCAGCAAAATCAATGCCCGTATGGAGGTGTTGGGTAAAAAATACAGGATGTCTTCTATATCCATAATCTGCTGAAATAATTTTATAATTTGTGATGGGATAGCCATTTGGGATAAATTTCATTACAAAGGCTTTTTGCGCACCCGTATATGAAGCAATATCCACACGAGAAGTGAGGCTATCTGTATTTTTTTTGCTATCTACGCCAATCGTGCCCTCAAGGTCGCCTAGCTTTTTATCCAAAAGAGAGATTTCATCAACTTGTTCTTGAAGTTGAGCGTTGAGCTCTGCATTTTGACTTTGCATATCTTCGTATTGCGTGAGAATCGTCTCGTTGAGTGTAGAGATATTTTCAATTTCTTGTTTAAAAATTTGAATTGATGTTATAGAAAAAATAATAAGCACTAAGATAAGAATAAGCGCATATAAGGCTAACTGACGAAAAATGGCGTGAATATTTACATAGCGCGTGCCATTTTGGTCAGTTATCATCAATATAAGTCGTTTATTGTTTTTCATCTCTTGCCTAATCATTTTTACCTATGGGGTATTGTCTATTTTATCTGCACTTGCGTAAGATTGGAGTTGAGCAAGGTCATCTAACGCCCAAATAAGAGAATTCCAATTTACGGGGTCTTTATTGGTAAATAAATCATTAAACTCCTGCTTATTCCACATCGCATAATCAAGCGTGCGCAATGGAGAATCTAAAAACTTCAACTCATATAAAAGCTCCGCTTTTTTACTGCTCCCAGAATCTCCGCTATATCCTAGCAGTTGTCCTTTTGAGACAAATTCACCATTTTTTACTTCGATTTTATCTAATCTTGCATAAGTAGAAGTGAAACCAAATGGGTGGATAATTTTGACATACACTCCGTAATGTCCGCCTCTTTGTGTGCTCGTGCTATCTATGATTCCATTTGCTGTAGCATACACAGGCGTGCCTTTAGCGATTTGGTAATAAATTGCTTCTGGCTTGCTTGGGGTTTTTGTGCCTTTAGAATCTTGACTTGTTTTTTGACTTGGAAACTCATAGTTTTGGATAGGATTCCCACTTGGGACGATTTTTAGCACGGTTTGCTTTTGAATGTCATTTAAGTCATTGATACTAAACTGCATATTTTGCTCATCAAGCGCAACTTTGTCTTTGTTAATGTTGATGATATGCTCAAGTTTGTGTATTTCGCTATTTGCCTTAGCAAGTTCGCTTGATTTGTATTCAATATCGCGCTCTAAGTTGCTGTTTTTTTCATATATTTCTTGGAATCTATCCCTTGCGTCATTTTTCTTTGCCACAAGTTCATCAAGCTGCTCTGTCAAAATATGCAACGCCACCAAATACAAAGCTAGGAGCCCTAATATACCTGCTAACACATACAATCCAAAGCTTTTAATAGCATTATGCACGCTAAATTGTCTTGAGCCATTATCATCAATGATAGAAATCATCAACTTGTCGTTTTCCACTTGCCACTCCTTTAGTTTTTCTTTTCTACCCACTTTTTGTCAAAAACTCAGCCACCACGCTAAAAGAGCCAAAGACTACATAATTGTTGTCTTTGTGTAATTTAGCTGGAGTGAAATCGCTGTATTTTAACCCAAGATTATGCAATATTTCTTCCAACTCCGCTTTTTTTATTATGCGGTCATTTTTTACCTTAAGGATTAAAACCTCGCTAACAACGGGTTTTAAAATACTTAAGATTGCCGATATAGCCTTATCAAAGTAAGCATTATACACTAATATAATATTTTTTTTACCAAATTTTTGCACTATTGTGTGTTTTAATACTTTTGCGCACTCTACATTATGCCCCACATCAAGTAAAATATTTGGTGCGAGAATCTCGCATCTACCGCGTAAATCAAGTGTTTTTAGCGTTGTGAAATCAAAGCGCAGATTCCAAAACAATAGCGCAAAAATTGCACAAAAAAGATTTTCTTGCAAAAATTGCGGGTAGGTATTTTTTGCGATATATTGAGCAAAATCACGCCAAAATATTGAATCTAAGGGTTGCATATTTTCACAATGAAAGGTTTTGGAGAATTTTTGCGCGTATTGGTTGAATTTTTGCGCATTAGAATTATTGGATTGGTCGCTTATGATGATTTTATGGAGGTTTGGGATTGTGAAGAGATGAGCATCTTTTTCTTGTGCGATTTGTTTTGCGATTTTTTTGCATTGCGTGAATCTTTGCGGAGCAAGAAGCACATTTTTCCCCATTGCTCGAAGTTTGCTCCCAGCGATAGAGGCAATATCACTCCCTAAAAATTCCTCGTGGTCTAGGCCAATAGGCGTAAAAATGCTTAAATCCGCGTTTAACACGCTCGTGCTATCAAACTCCCCGCCAAGCCCCGCCTCACAGACAAAAAAATCACAATCCTTTGCCAAATACAACGCCAAAAAAGTCGCGTATTCAAAGTAGCTTGATTCTCGCACAATAGGGAATCTTTGCAACCATAAATGCGCGTTTTCTAGCTCGCTATGAGTGGCGATTCTATGTTGATTAGAATCTTGCGTGCGACAATCTGTAATTTTTGCCTTCGCGCTAGATTTTGAGCCATAATCCACGCAATCCACGCAATCCACGCAATCCACTAAATCCGCGCAAGATTGCATATTTGCCATATAAAATCGCTCATTAAAATCAAATAAATGTGGCGAGGTAAAATGCAGGACTTTATAGCCATTTTGTGCTAGCCCAAGCGTGATAAATCGCCCCGTGCTACCCTTGCCATTTGTCCCTAAAATGTGGATAATAAAGGGGGAGTTTTGTTTAGATTCCCTGCTTTGCCTGTATAGCTTCTCTAAATGAGGCTCTAAGAGTGTATAGATTCTATGCACTCTTTGCGTGTCAAATGGCGCGTATTCTTTGCCCTTTTGCGCCAAAAAGGTTTTTAAAGATTTCATTATTTATGCTAAAAATCTTACAAGTTCGTCCATTGCGTGAGCGAAGTCTTTTTCCTTGCCAAAGATTCTCCCCTCAAAGTCCATAACTCTGCGCTCCTCATCATACACAAACACTTGGGAGGCAAGCTCTTCTAAAAAGCAATCAAAGCACGATTCCACACGCTTTTTATCGCCGTGTGCGAGGAGATAAAACACACCTTGCTTTGGCTCAAAAATATCTTTTCCCTTACGCACAGAAGTGAGATGACGCATAAAAGTCTGCCTCATCATCATAAAGGCACGAGAGTGCCCCTCGCTACCAAAAGTCTCTAAAATTTCATCATAGTTAAAAATCCTTACCGCACACAAGCGCGCATCTTTTGTCTGTCTAAAGAGCAATTCAGTGTCTTTCCAATGCTGTGTTTTTTTCCATTCTTGTGAGCTTGGAGGCGGTGGTGTGGGTGCAGGGGTTGGCTCTTTTTGCTCGTCTTTTTGCTGGTTTTGAGTTTGTGATTCTTTAGATTCTTGCGCGCTTTGTTTGGCTTTTTCCTCCATTTTTTGTTTTTCTTCTTGTTCCTCTTTTGCCTTTTGTTCTTCAAGTTCTTTTGCTCTTTTGATTTCTTCTTCTTGCTCTATTTGTGCGCGCGTTTTTTTCAGTGCGATTTCATTGCGCCACGATTCACAGAGGTCATAGAGTGCTTGATAAATGTTTTTGTCCTTGCCCTTTTCGCGCACAAGGTTAGTAAATGGATTTTTAGTGTCATTGAGTGTTTGTGTATCGCCCATATTCTTTGCATCAAATATATCAATGATAAATCGCCCCGCAAGTTTTGAATATCCTAAAATTTCTTTGTTTTCTCTACTTTTTTTGAGCGCAATCACAGAATCTATGCGCGAGAGAAATTCTACATCGCTTAGATTCTGTGGGTGGTTTTCCATATCCTTGATAAGGTCTAAAATTTCTTTATCATTAGCGACAAATTCCGAAATAAGTGATTTTGAGATATGTGTGGCGGCATTTTTTAAAATTTCTAAATGCTCGCGCTTTTTGTAAAATTCAATCCAGCGGTTTTGTAGTTCTTTAAGTCCGTCCTTTGAGTTAATAAGTCCAATTTGAAGCAATGGTTCATACTTGCTTTTGGCACTAAAGGAGAATAAGTCTCTAATAATTTTCATAAGCACAATGTTAAGGTTGTTTGAGTAGCTTTTAATGTGGCGTAATTCATCGTTGTATCGTGCCTCTTCAAAGCGAGTAACGGCTTGTGTTATGAGCTCTGAAGTATTTTGGGCGTCTAGATTGCGCTTTTTTGCTTCTAGTAAAGATTCTAAGATGATGTCATCTAATTCTTTCATTTTGTCTCCTCCTTTGTAATTGTTTCTTTTGTTGCTTTGTTTTCATAGATTTCTCTTGCGCCCCCATACGCCATTTGCGAGATAAACTTATCAAGTGCTTGATTAGCGGCATTAGTAATGGCGTTAAACTTCCCTTCTTCGATAATAAGCACAGAAGTTGCATTTGCCGCGTAATCGTAGTATCCTGAATTTGTAGTGCGAAAGGTTTTACCATTTTTATTGACTACATTAAAGT
This sequence comes from Helicobacter sp. 23-1048, assembly GCF_053654545.1. Lineage (NCBI taxonomy): Bacteria > Pseudomonadati > Campylobacterota > Epsilonproteobacteria > Campylobacterales > Helicobacteraceae > Helicobacter > Helicobacter sp. 23-1048. The sequence goes on from NZ_JBSIUT010000002.1 coordinate 186,643, forward strand.
CTAAAACCACATTCACGCGATAAAAGCTAATAAAACCTTTATCATCATAAGATATTGGGTAGCTTTCTGCCGAGACTACGCGCACATCAATAATGCTACTCGCATTTTGTTTAGAAGTAAGCGCATTGTGAAATCGTGTCAAAATCGCTAAATGTATGGAATCTTTCACACCAACGCTTGCTTCTGGCATTTTTGGGTCCATTGTAATCTCGACATACACACCACTTTCAAAAATTTTATTGGCATATCCGCTTACAGGTGCATACCCACACCCGACACATAAGCCACAAATTACAACCCAAAGCCCACAATGCCAAAAGTTTATGATGTTATAGATTCTATACAATTACTTGCTCCATAAATCGCCCAAATCTCTAGGGTTTCAATACAAAATTGACTAATTTTTTTGGCACAACAATTTGCTTTATAATTTCGCCATTAAGCCATTTTGCAACACTTTGTTTTGCAAGGGTTAAAAGCTCATCTTCCCCAATATCGCTAGGCACTTCGATTTCGGCGCGTTTTTTGCCATTTATAGTGATTGCAAGAGTGATTTGACTCACTTCTAATGCCGTTTTGTCAATGGCAATGGGTGCGAAATTTTTGCGATTAAATAGCTCCTCGCTAAGCTCCCACGCGATATGCGGGATAATTGGCTCTAAAATATTAAGCAAAATAAAATACCCTTCTGTCCAAATATCTCGCCAAATATCGCTATTTTGCGCATTTTGCTCGCTTTGCGTGTTTTTGCTCGTTTTGTTTGTATCGCTAGATTGCGCGTTAGATTCTGCCACACTTAGCGCGTTTAGTGCCTCCATACACGCCGCAATCACCGTGTTAAACGCATAGCCATTTGCGCGCTTTTCAAAGAGCGCATTGCTTTTTTGCAATGCTTCATAGACTTTTTTGCGTGCGTTTTTTTGCGCTTCATTGAGCGCGGGGGCATCAATTTTTGGCAATGCGTTGCATTTTTTTGCATATTTTGCCCTCTCATAAAGCCTACGGATAAAGCGATATGAGCCCTCCACTGCGCTATCATTCCACTCTAGCTCTCGCACAGGTGGTGCGGCAAATAGCACAAAGAGCCTCGCAGAATCCGCGCCATATTTTTGTATAAGCGCGTTTGGATCGACTACATTGCCTTTAGATTTACTCATTTTTGCGCCATCTTTTAGCACCATACCTTGCGTGAGTAAGTTTGCAAATGGTTCATCAATCTCCACATAGCCCAAATCACGCAACACTTTGGTGAAAAATCGCGCATACAGCAAGTGCAAAATCGCGTGCTCAATCCCACCGATATACTCATCAATATTTAGCCAATAGCGCAAAGAATCGCTATCAAACGCAGCTTTTTCCCACAGCTCACGCGGCGTGGTGTAGCGCAAAAAATACCAGCTAGATTCTACAAAAGTATCCATTGTATCGCTCTCTCGCAACGCCTTTGCACCGCATTTGGGGCAGGTGCAATGCTTCCATAAATCGTGCTTATCAAGCGGATTCCCCTCGCCATCTATGAGAATATCATCGGGCAGGGTTATGGGGAGATTTTCTAATCTCTCAGGCACGATTCCACATTGTTCGCAATGCACCATAGGGATAGGCGCACCCCAATACCGCTGACGCGACACGCCCCAATCGCGCAATTTGTAGTTCGTTACGCCTTTGCCTAGATTTTTGGATTCAAAATGCTTTATGATTTTGGCGCGTGCTTCCTCGCTACTAAGCCCGCTAAACTCGCCAGAATCTAGCAAAATCCCGTCATTTACAAAGGCTTGTGCGAGGTTTTCATTATCGTCTTGCTCGTTGGATTCCCCCTCCCTCAATGAATTTTTGGCGGAGTGGGTTAGGTGGTGGGTAGAATCCGCGACTTCCTCACTCAAATCTGCTTTAAATTCTGAATCTTCCTTAGATTTTACTACGCGCTTTATTGATAAGCCGTATTTTAACGCAAACTCAAAATCCCTCTCATCGTGCGCAGGCACAGCCATTACCGCACCACTTCCATATTCGATTAGCACATAGTTTGCTACCCATAGTGGCAGTTTTTGCCCTGTGAGCGGGTGGAGTAGCTCTAATCCCAAATCAAAGCCCATTTTTTCTGCTACCGCCCTGTCGCGCTCGCTTGTATTTTGCATAGCCTTTATCGCGCTTGCCACGCTAGAATCTAGCAAGCCTAGCTCTAAGACGCGCTTGACTATGGCGTGCTCGGGAGCTAGCGCGCAATATGTTACGCCATAAATGGTATCAGGGCGCGTGGTAAAGACGCTAATTGTAGAATCTAGAGCGTTTGATTGCGTTTTCTTCTCACCTTGCGGGAGGGGATTAAGGGGAGGGGTTTTAGATTTTGCATCCACCTCCAAACCCTCTTTGCAGGGGAGGGGGCTTTTTTGCGAGGGCAAACCCAATTTCTCACAAGACTTAGAATCTAGACTAAAGCTAAACTCTAGCCCGCGAGATTTGCCTATCCAATTTCGTTGCATTGTGATGACTTGATTTGCCCAATGCCCCTCTAAGCCATCTAAATCGCGCAACAATTCCTCCGCATACGCAGTGATTTTCATATAGTATTGACTCATTTCTTTTTGCACCACAGGGGTATCGCACCGCCAGCATTTACCATCAATGACTTGCTCATTTGCAAGCACGGTTTTATCATTAGGACACCAATTCAAAAACGCCTCTTTGCGATAGATAAGCCCTTTTTCCCACATTTGGATAAAAAATTCCTGCTCAAAGCGCGTATAAATAGCATCACTCGTGGCAAACTCGCGTTGCCGTGAAAAGCTAAGCCCCAAAGATTCTAGCTCGGCTCTCATCGTATCGATGTTTTCATAAGTCCAAATTTTAGGGTGGATTTTGTGCTTTATGGCGGCGTTTTCAGCAGGCATACCAAAGCTATCCCAGCCCATAGGGTGTAGCACATTGTAGCCCATTTTGCGATAATGGCGAGCCAGAGCGTCCCCTATGCAGTAGTTTCGCACATGCCCCATATGGATTCTCCCGCTTGGGTAGGGGAGCATTGAGAGGATATATTTTTTGGGTAGAGTGAAATCAACTTTAGATTGCGCGTTATTAGCGTTTGTGCTAGATTGCGTGTGGATTGGCTCAAAGCAGGCGTTTGCTTGCCAAAACTCCTGCCATTTTTTTTCGATTTCTCGCACAAGTGCTATTTCGTAGGTTTTTACATCCATTTACACTCCTTAAAATCCTTTTGTTATATGATTTTACGAATCTAAACTTAAAGTAATTGCGGATTTAGGTGGAGATTGAGTTCGCCATAATGGTGCAACTACCAAAGTTGAATTTTTGCGCCATTATAGCCAAAGTAGTCTTTTATTTTGCTAAAACTTTTACTTTCTCACTTTTAGTTATCGCTTTATACGAGTTGTCATACATTGCTTCAGCATAGGCTGGTGGGAGTGTGTATTCACCCGGTGTTACGGTGTTAATCTTTACAAAGGCTTGCTGGAGCGCATTTGAATAACTCATATCAAAAAACCACATTACTCTATCATCGCGTATATCGGTGTATGTGATAGCTTTAGCGTTTGATTGTTGGATAAATTCTGGCAAGTTTTCCGCGTTGTTTAGGCGGAGATTCTCAATCTCCCAACCACTTGGCAACGCTTGAGTGAGAGCGATATTGCGCATATTGATATTTTTGTTATCAGCTACTACATTGAGCCTAATCCAAAAACTTTGCGCACTTTTTAGATTTTTTACATTCACTTCATTGCCATTTTCATCAAAAAATGCCCGTTCAATGCGGATTTTCTTAGCCATTGGCTTTAGGGAGTCTCCCATTGGGATACCCTCCCACGAGAAATTTGCATAGGCTTGAGATTTAGATTCTATAATGGCTTTGCCAAAGTCTAGCGGGATTTGCGCGCTATCATTACTTAGTTTTATATCGCTATTTGCGCCATTTGCGCTTACTTTTGCTTGTATTGTGCCATTTATATCCCCATTTTGTGTGTTTATAAGGCTTAGCAATCCATATCCTGTGCTTTGGGTTGAGAGCCAATCATTTGATTCTAACGCACGCAAGACATTATTAAACAATGCTTCATTGACTGCGCCATAAATGATTTGATGACTTTGTAAAATCATTGCTTCATCGCGGAGTTTTGAACCATAACTATATTCGTAGAAATTTTTTGTGCTATCAGGCACGATACTTATGTCTTTTACAATTTTTTTTGCCTGCTCTTCAAAGCCAGCGAGTTTATATGCTGCACCTAAAAGCCATTTATCAACGACATTTAAGCCTTTTAGTCCATTTTCATATAGTGCATTCATCACAGGGATTTCAGGCTCTTTAGCTAGGGCGAGCAAGAAAAGTGAATACGCTTTAGATTGGCTTGTGCTACGCACGAAGTTGCGCTCATAAGCCACCCACCCTCGCAAGATAGAATCTGGCACATAATATCCCAAGTCTTTAGCAAGGATTAAAAAATGCCCAGCATAGTGTGTGCCCCACTCATCAGCTTTGCTCTCTCCTTGCCAATATGCAAATCCACCGCTTGGCGTTACAAATCCACCTATGCGCGAGATTCCAGCGTTAATATTCTCGATAATGCGCTTTTTATCAATGCCCTTAAAAGTGCTTAATTTGTCTAAATAAAGTTGAGGCATTACGCTTGAAGTGGTCTGCTCAATGCAACCATAAGGATATTGCATAAGCCATTTTACGCGGTGGTTGATGTTTAGTATAGGATTTGGTGAGAGTGTGATAAAGCCCTTATTACTTCCTTTGATGAAGTCTTGTGGCGCGTTAATTTCAAGTTTTTTGCCCGCTTGCAAGACATAATTTGTGGAAGTATTGACATAAGGATTTATGGGTTTTATATCAATCTCTACGGAATCTTTAAAGCTCGCTCCATCGCCACTTAGGCTTAGTAAAATATTCTCTATGCCCACCTCGTTTTCTACCTTGCCCTCAAAGATGATATTTTGTGGTTGTTTATTTTTGAATTTCACGCTTTGGCTGTTTGTTTTAAATTTGATAATGCCATTTTGCGAGGCGACATTGACTTTTACATTTTTTACAGAATCTGTGGTAGGAAAAAGCTCAATAGGCAAACTAAATGTATCTCCAACCTTAAGCGTGCGCGGGATTGTTGGCATCATTACCACAGGCGCGCTTACCTTGATGTTTTTCTCTGCCTTGCCATAGCGAGAGTTATTCGCCCCAGCGACCATTACACGCACGCTTCCTAGATAGCTTGGCATTTTAAATTTCAGTGTAGCGTTACCATTTTCATCAGTTTTTACAGGGGCGTTATACAGCACCACAGGCTTAAACCTCTGTGCTTGCTCATTATTTTTTTGTTTTCCCTCAAATTCCTCATCGCCACCAACTTTTAGCACCTTATGCACCTTGCCAAATGTTTTGCCAATAATTAAATCATAAGTATCAAACATTTTTAGCCCAAAGGCAATTTTGGAGTAGAAATATTTGTGTGGGTTTGGACTTTGAAAATCACTCAAATCAAGCAATCCCTCATCTACAATAGCAATAGTGTAAGTTGAGGGAATGTTTTCTTTGGTGGAGAGTTTGACTTCAAATTCAGTGTTTGGTAAGATAGAATCTGGTGCGCTAATTTCATAATTTAGCTTTGATTGCGTTTCTACCATTAGCGGCACTATACCATAAAGTCGCATTGAGCGGTCGATTTGAGTTTGTGTGTTATAATTTTGCAAAAATGCCACACTCACATACGCATTTGGTGTCATATTGCTAGAGATTGGGATAGAGAGTTCTGTTTTACTAGCATTTGTATTCACCCAATAGCGAGACAACACTTTATTTTCTTTGCTAATAAGCACTAACGCCCTGCCATTTGTCGTGCTCTCAAAGCTCACTTTTGCACTCTCGCCCACTTGGTATTTTTCTTTGTCGGTTTTGATTTTTAGTGCGGTGATTTTTTGCGCATCAAGCGCATCACCAAAGCCACCTGCATAGAGTGAAACTCCCGCTTTTGCGTCATTTTCTTCATCGCTAAATTCAATGTAGATTTGTCCATTTTGTTTAGCGATATACTCAAACATAACAGGGACATTTTTTGTCTTTATGCTCCCTTGCGCGAGAATCTTTGTGTTGCTATCAGTTTTAATGGAGCGCAAAAATTCACTTTGGCTATCATAATCCCACCACCACGAGTATTGATTAGCATACACGGTGTAGTGAATGTTTCTATTGGCTAGAAGTTTTTTATCATCGCTACTGCGCACTATTACAGGGATTTGGATTTTTTCATCAATCGCTATGGATTGGCTTTGTGGGGGTTTCACACCGACAAAGCTCTTATAAAGCTCAACATCAATATTTTTGCGGCGCACGGCAAATCGCCCATTGTTTTCGATGATTTTTGCTGTAAGGGCAATGTTAAGATTCCCATTGATTTTTTCAATATTTTCTAAAGGGATTTCTGTGCTTTCTTTGCCTTTTTCATCGAGCTTACCCTCGCCATATAGGTTATTATAGTAGCGTAATGACCCCGGTGTAGAGAATACAAAATCCTTGTAAGCCTTACTTTTAAACTCTTTAGAACTAAAAACCGCGTAATACTCAGAATCTAACCCACTTGCTGGTGCGCCAAAGAGATAGGCAGCTTCTATATCAAGATCAAGGCCAGATTGGGTATTATCGCTTAAATCAATGCTATCAGGTGCATTGATAAGCACTTTTATGCGGTTTGGCACGACAGCTTCGATGCTTAATTGCTTTTTAAACACAGAATCTCCCACTTTAATAGTGGCTTCCCAAACTCCCGTATCGGCGTTTTTTGGAGTTTTTATCTCATAGTGATAAAATCCATCACTCGCACTTGTTAAAACCACTTTGTCTAAAAATGTCTTGCCTCGCGGAGTTTTAAGTGATAAAAACACAGGGTGCGCAGAATCTAGCACTTTATCATCATTGCGTGCGATGACATCAAGGAATATACTATCTCCCGGTCGATACACGCCTCTATCAGTATAAATATACGCTCGAATCCCACCAATGCTTGTCGTGCCATCTATGTCAAAGCCCTCTGTGCTTACAAGCGTAGAGTTTGGCTTGAGGATTGCCGTGTCATTGCCTCTTTGTGCGATGAAATAAAGGAGTTTTGATTCATCAATGTTATCAAAAATTGCTTCGCCATTGCTATTTGTCGTGCGTTTTTGTAGGGTTTGGTTTTTCTTATCTATCGCACTAATTGGGACTCCAGCAAGCGGAGTGCTTCTTGTAATATCAAGTGCTGTAAGGGTGAATTTCCGCTCGCTTTGGTGTGCCATAAGTGCGATGTTAGAAAAGACTAAATGCTTGGAGATTTTTGCATAATTTCTAAAGAAATTGCTTACGCGCCAATCGCTCATATCCTCAAAAGTATAATCAATGCTGTCTTTATCAAATTGTAATTCCACGATAAAAATCCCGCTTAAATCCCCAATAGAGCTTAAATCTATCTCATTTTGCACCCATACATTTTGCTCATTTATCACGCTAAACTCTTTTTCTAAGATAGTATCCCCGATTTTATCGAGGTTTAGTCCATAATTGCATCGCTCATAATATTCGTCATATTCCTCATCGTATTCTCGCTCGCAACGATTTACTTTGGCGTTGTTGTTGGAGGCATTTCCTATGAGATTCTCCTCAGAGAAAAATTGCGTAAGGTTGTTTGCATATATTTTGCTAAGTATGAGTTTGACTTTTTTGACATTGCGCGTTTTAAAGGCAATTCGTTTTTGCGCGGAGCTTGGGAGAAATACCCCAGATTGCGAAAACATAATGCCCGGTGGCAATTCCTTAAAAAGCACTTCGGTGGTGAGGCTTTCCTCTGTTTTTATGCCATTTATCGAGCTTAGCCCACTTTGGATATTGATGATATATGGCGTGGCGAAGTTAAAATCCCCGCTTAAAATAATGCTGTTGCCTACTTGAGAGGCGTTAAATTTGAACTTTCTTAGCGTTTGAGAATCTTTTGGGGTAATGGTGATAAAGCTATTAAGGTTTGGCACTTTGGCAAGCTCTTGAGAAAAATCAAGTGTAATGGTTTTTTCCTCCTCATTGGCGCGAGCGTCTATGAGGGCTAGGGTTGAATTTTTTAATAGCACGATAGGGTGGGTTTGTGTATCTTTACCGCCGAGCTTTTGAGAATCTATGATAAGATTAAGCGTGAGGTCTTTCTCTGCAGAGGCGATAAGTGTGTTAGATTCTATACTATATGCGCGTGGAGCTATGCGTGCGACATTGATAGGAAGCGTATCACCATCTTGATTTTGCAGTGTTATCGCGCTCGTTGTCCTTTGTAAATTTATATCTTGGGAGAGTTCTAAAGTCGCGTGTAGAGTATTTTTTACGCCATCGCTAGCGAGTTGCAAACCACTTAAATACACTTGTGTGGGCAGTGTTTTGAATTTCATTGTTACATTTTTGACACTCGATTCTTTTTCATACCACTTTGCAATGGCAGCGAAATCTACCTCGATTTTGTAGCTTGTATTTGGCTCTAGCAGGTCATCTGGGATAATTTGAAAGGTGGTGTTGTTAAGAAAGCGATACCTTGCTTTTTGTTTTTCTCCGTTGATGCTGATTGCTTCAGCTCTATCGCGCAATGCACCAGAATCAAAAAGCCAATGTGTTTTATCATCTTTGAAAAATGGCTCTTTTAGCTCAATCTCTAGCTTGCTATCAGTAGAAAGTTCGCCCTCGCTCATTCGCAAGACGCCACTATCACCACAACCTGTAAAAAGACATAAAGCAAAAACAGCTAAACCCAATAAAAGTTTATGTAATACAATTTTCATAGTATCCCCTCCCCCCATAAACGAAACCTTACAGCAACGCCAAATCTCATTTATGGAGTTTGATTAAAATTTAACAATGTTTAGTTTTGAAGTTTTTCACGCACTTTAACTTCGTTTATATTATACACACCTAACACGATTAACACATTATACGCAATAACACATATACCCATTACAAGTAGCAAGATTCCAAGCATTGCAAGACTTGCTATTCGTCCCAGCGCATATTCCTCAATGTAGTTTGCCAATTCTGATAATCTTGCATCATTACTATAATATTGTTGGATAAAGTCTAAGACAAGATACCCAAACACAATGCTAAGAAGCACTATCCCAACAACAGAGATAAGATAAATTTTATAAGCGGTGATGAAGTGCTTAAGCCCTGTAATATTGCTCATTTCATACGAAACTTTATAAGTCAAAAATACTTGAATTGCCATAGCACCAAGCGATACAACAATCATAAAAACACCTAAAGAAAGCCAAGGAAACCCCTCAATAGTGCTCTGCAATGTATTAGAAGCAATAGCCTCTTCAAAAGTTATATAGAGCCACAAAGCCACAGCCACAAAAATCACATAAAATGCTACAATCGCCACAATACTAAGTATGTAGTATTTAAAGCTCGGCGAATTAGCCACTTTACTAAAGCAATACAGCCCATAACACCCTACAATCCACGCTCCTATTAAGAGGAGATTCCCAACAATTTCTAAAACAGGTATCAAGCCAATAAGATAACAACCAATGTAAGCAAAGGTTGCCCACAGCATTATATCTTTAGCGCGTTTTAGCTCTGTATTTGCATTGATATGTATCGTCTCCATAAGTCTCTCCTAAGGGTTTAAAATATAAAGGTTTGGAATACTACCATAAAAACATAGGTTTTTCATACAATCGTTGTTGTTCTTGCATTGTTGTTCTTGGGTTTCATTCTCCAAATCCCTTAAAAATATTCAACATTCTATCAAGCATATCAATAGGCGCAGTGAGAAAATCTTCTGCAAGTGTGGTTTCCACTTTTGGCTTATCAAGTGCTCCCTTGATAGAAATATTTGTAGAAATCTTGCCATCACCCAAAATAATGTATCCCAAAACAGGAGTTTGATTTACTATTTTGCTTAATGTTTTGAGTGTGCTTGCTTGCAAGCGCAAATCGATAGTTTTTTTCTTTAAATCAATAACGCCCTTGCCCTCAATGTCAATCGTGCTCCCAATAAGGTCGATTTTTTCAAAGCCAAGATTATCTTGACTAAGGGAAAATTCTATTTTGCCGTGTTTGATTTCATACCCATCTTTACTAAACCCGGGTTTTTTAAACGAAGCAAGATTGGGAAGTATGTCGAGAGTTGCAAAAAAGTTTTGCAAAAAAGCATATTCCATAAATGTGGCTTGTTGTATATCAATGTTTCCTTTGAATACTCTATTGTGTATGCGTCCATTAAGGTTAAATAAACTCCTTTCATTAAGCAGTTTTTTGCCCATTACCACATTGATAAACTGTGAGCTAAAATTATCTAATCTAATATTTGCCCAGCCGTGCAAAATTTCTGCTTCTAAAAATCCATTGCCATATTTGCCATTCGCGTCTATGCGCCCATTTCGCAGTGTGAGAGTGATTTCATCAGTGGGGATTACATAATCATATATAATGTTGCTGCGCGTTGCTTCAAGCTGGACGATGCTTGGGGGTATGCCATTTCTTCTTTCATATCGCTCTTTTTCTAAAGTAAATTGCCTTTCTTGTAAAAGTTTTTCTTCGCTTATTATTTTACTTTCATTGTTTTCTAGATTCTCACGCAGGACAGGTATATTTGAGTGAAACATTTCCTCGACATTGAGGTCATAATCTTTTATTTTAAATTGTAATAATCCTTTGTTTTTTATTATTTCTATCCCTGTAAGAGCGTTAAGAGGTGTGTTGGTTTTGTGGTTTTTTTGGTTAGCTACACTCCAATTTGGTGTGGCGAGCGTTAGCTTGTCGTTGTATATATTGCCACTTACCGAGAGAGAATCTACCCGCTTGCCATTTTTTGTGTAGATTGGGTATTCCAAGTTGGTGAGATTTACATTCATTCCAAAGATATTTTTATCAATCTCTGCGAGTTCTATACTTCCTGCCTTAAAGCCATAATACTGCAAGGCAGGAGAGTATGGATAGAGTGTGGCAAGGCTTGTAATGGCAATGGTGCTAAGAGAATCTTTGCTATTTTCTTTTGGTTTTTTATGTATGGTGAGCGCAAGTTTAGGGATACTGAGCTCAAAGCCTCCATTTGTCATCGTGCCATCAAGTGTGATTTCATCAAGTGGTGGGAAGTCGCTAAGATTGAGCGGTTGGATTTGTGGGCGTGGATTTGGATTCCCTGTGGTTTGTTTATCTTTGTTTTGGAGTTTGGAGAATTTTTCATCGGTTGCTTTTACTACATCGCTAGATGTTTTTTGCAGTAGGCTTGGCAAGTCTGGTTGTTGCTCCTTTATAATGGCGCGGATAATCCTCTTTGTAAATTCGTCTTTACCAGCGATTTGGAGGGCTTTTGGCAAAGGTTTTTGCGCGATTTTATTTATATCTATGTCAATTTTCTCTGGCTTGAGTGTGCCTTCAATCTTGCTTTGCAACGGATAAATATTAAGCAACAAGCTCGTGGATACAATATCATTATAGTTGAGATGAGAGCTTACCACAGCGACATTTTGCTCATCTGGTGTGATAGAGATTTTTACCCCCAAATCTTTGGCGAAAATCCCCTCGCCCAAAAAAAGCAACTTCACATCGCTTCCGCTAATAGTTCCTTTGACAAGTTGAGGTTGCACGATGTGATTTACCACGCGCAAATGCAAGTCAATCCCTGCACTTAGTGTGCTTTTATCTGTTTGGAGTGGAATATCAATGCCATAAAATTTGAGCAAATCCACAAGTGGTTGCTCTACACCAATTTTTGTCGAGCGAATTTTGACAAAGACTTCCACAGGATTATGAAAGGGTAACTTGATTCCCACATCAGAATCTTTAATGGAGTATGTGTTGAAAGTCGGCTCATCAAGGGTAATATTAAGGTATCCATCTTCGAGGGCTAAATGCGCGTTATCTGCCTTTATGGGCTCGACTTTTGGTGCGACTGCGACTTTGACATTTTTAATGGTGGCTTTGGCGCGCATTTGCTTGCTTAGATTATCTAAAAACTTATCATTAAGTTTGCCATTTAGTGTGAATGTATCAATTTGCACGCTCTCAAAAGTAATGCGATTAAAGAGCCATTCCTCAAGCGCATTATTTTTGAGAGGTTTGAGATATTGCTGTAAAAAGCGAATGGAATCAATCTTTGAGCTTTTGACTTCCACATCGATTTTTTTAAAGTTTGTGTTGCCAATGATTGAAAAAGTGGGTTTTGTAGCGTTGTGTATATCTTGGTATTGGCTTCGTTGCACTTGAGCGTGTGGCGGTGGCGGAGCAAGCAAATGTGGCGGTGGCGCAAATACCATATTTGAATCTTCTTGTTGGTTTGGTTGTGTATTTTCTTGCTGTGGTGCGGATTGTTGTGCGTTTGGTTGTGGTTTTAGGACACGCAGAGATTGCAAATCTTTTTCATAAGTGGCTAATATGTCAAAAAAGAAAGTTTTTTTCGCATATTCTAAGTTCCCATCAAGCTGAATGTTTAAGGGATAAATATTGAGCGTTTCAATCTCTAGTTTGATTTTTCCATTGTCATTTGTGGTGTTTAAAATCGCCTCAAAATCGGGGTCATAGATTTGATATAAATGCCCGTCATAGAGAATCTTTCGCGCTTGTTTATCAGGCAGGATAATGTTATGGACATTAAGCGTTTGAAAATATGAAAGCACCAAAAGCCCGTCTTTAATGTATCCTACAATGGAATCTACCGAAACAGGCTCATTAGATTCTAAGGTTTGTTGAGATTGTGCGTCTTCTTGTGTGGGCGATTCTTCATCGCTGGATTCTTGAGAGGATTGGTGTGTGCTTTCTTGTGAATCTTCAAAAGCGTGAGAGAGGTCGAGTTTTTGAATGTCTAAAACAAGCTTATTTTCTAATTTAAGATACAATCCATCTACATTTATCCCAGCGATAGAGAAATGTTGTGCGTAGATTCCATCGCGCAAGATTCTATATCCTACATAGGAGAGCGTGCTTATGATAGCGACAAAAGTAAGCAAACTAATTAAAGTCTTTGGCTTGATTTTTGGCTTAAGTTTTGTGATGTGCTTTAGTCTTGCTTTGTATTTTTCCACGCCAATTCAACTCCCTAAAATCCTTGAAGTGCCTCAAGGTTCAATAAAGGGGATTATAGCACATTTAAACCAAATCACACCCAAGCAATTTAGTAGAATTGATGAGTTTTTTTTGCGTGCATTTGGGAATCCTCAAAGTGGATTTATCGAATTGCAATGCAGTGATTCTAGTGGATTTTTTGATGTTTCGTTTGGCTGTGATGCGCAATCACAAGAGGAGTTTATCACGCTCAATCGGCTTGATTTTTTGTTAAAACTCAGTAGCGCAAAGGCTGCTCAAAGACAAATTACCCTTATCCCCGGCGAGACCTTATATTTTTTTATTCAAAATGCAAGCCAAAAGTTCAACTTTGATTCTACAAAGCTCCAAAGCGCGTATAACAAATATTTTCATCTCCCTGATGGAATCATCGTCCCAGAGACTTATAGCCTACCCTTGCTTCAAAGTGAAGATGAATTTATGCAGTTGCTCTCAGAGATTTCATACAAATGGCACAAAGCGCGTGCAATAGAGCTTTTAGGCGAATATGATGAGGATAAATGGTTTTATTTTGTTTCAATGGCAGCAATCGTGCAAAAAGAAGCAGCAAACATTGATGAAATGCCAATCGTTGCTGGCGTGGTGCATAATCGCCTAAATAAAGATATGCCATTACAAATGGACGGCGCGCTTAATTATGGGGAGTTTTCACACACCAAAATCACACCAAAGCGCATTAAAGAGGATACAAACCCGTGTAACACTTACAAACATAAGGGAATCCCGCCTTATCCTTGCGCGAGTGCGAGCTTAGATTCCATTAAGGCGAGTATCAACCCAGCAAATGTGGAGTATCTCTATTTCGTGCGCAACAAAAACGGCACGCACACTTTTAGCAAAACTTATGAGGAACATAGAAGCAATTTTTAGCATATTGGTGGCGTGTTTTTAATGCACTTTAGGAGCGAAGAAGGGAATCTAACTCCTCTTCGCTTATGATTTTAACCCCTAATTGGCGTGCTTTTTCTTCTTTGCTTCCAGCGTTTTCCCCGCATAGCACAAAATCTGTTTTTTTGCTTACACTTGCACTCACGCGTGCGCCATAGGATTCTAATTCTTGTTTTACTTCATCTCTACTGCGTTTTAGTGTGCCTGTGATGACAAAGGTTTTGCCACTAATGGTAGATTCTTGAATGGCTAAAACTTGCACGCTTGGTTGAATGATTTGGCAAATTTGTGCGATAAGTGTCGCATTGGTAGCGTTAAACTCGCAAATTGAGCGTGCCATTTCCTCGCCAAAGCCATCAATATCTAAAATTTCTTCAAATGTCGCACTAAAGGCATTAAGTCCAAATTTTTGCGCGAGTTTTTTGCTCGCACCCTCGCCAATATGCTCAATCCCCAAAGCGTTAATAAGTCGCCACAATTCCACGCCTTTTGTCGATTGGATAGAATCGAGCAGGTTTTGTGCGCGCTTTTGCTTCCAGCCATCAAGTGCCAAAAGAGAATCTTTACGCAAGGAATACAAGTCCAAAATGCCTTTAATAAGGTTGTTTTCAAAAAGTTCATACACGATTTTTTCGCCCAAACCATCGATATTGAGAGCTTTTTTGCTTGCAAAATGCACGATAGATTCTTTTATGCGGGCATTGCAACTTAGATTTTGACATTTAATGAGAATCTCCTCAACCAAAAGCTCTCCTCCGCATTCTGGGCATACTTTTGGGCGTTGTATGATACGCTCATCTCCCTTGCGTGCGTTATGTAGGGATTTTATGATTTTTGGTATCACATCACCACTGCGAATAATGACTACTTTATCCCCGATTCTTATGTCTTTTTTGGCGATTTCGCTGAAGTTATGCAAGCTCGCGCGTGTGATAGTCGCCCCCTCAATCTCTATCGCTTCAAGCTCGGCTACGGGAGTGATTACACCACTTCTACCCACTTGAAAGGTTACGCTTTTAAGGATTGAAGTTTTTTCAATCGCGGGGAATTTAAACGCACACGCAAAGCGTGGGGATTTAATCGTCCAGCCGAGTGCTTCTTGGCTTGCAATCTCATCGAGCATTACCACCATTCCATCAAGCATTATGGGATACGATTCTCTCGCGTGCAAAATTTCATTATAAATGGCAAGAATTTCTTCGTAGCTTCTCGCGTGCGTGAGGAATGGAATCTTTGCGAACTTAAACTCCTCAATTTTGCCTAGCATTGCATAAAAACTTGTCGCATTAAGCGGATTTTCTCCAACTCCCCACGGCATAAAACGCAAAGGTCTTTTTGCCGTAATTGCAGAATCAAGTTGGCGTAAAGAGCCAGCTGCTGCATTTCTGGGGTTAGCAAAAAGGGGGAGATTTTCTTGTGTGCGTGATTGGTTGAGCGCGGTGAAGTCATCTTTAGTGATGATGACTTCACCGCGAATTTCTATCGTTTCTAAAAGTGGAATGTGTAAGGGAATGGAAAAAATAGTTTTTGCGTTTTGCGTTACAAGCTCGCCTGTGATACCATCGCCTCGTGTAGTCGCGCTGATAAGATTCCCATTTTGGTACAAAAGATTAAGTGAGAGACCATCAAATTTTGGCGAGCAAGTGAAGGTTGCGTTTGGATAGGATTTATAAATGCGCTCAAGCCATTCTTTAAGCTCATTTGCACTAAAGACATCATCTAAGCTCCACATTCGCTTCAAATGTGAGTGTTTCTCAAACTCTTGGAGTGGCGTATCGCCCACGCGTTGCGTTGGGGAATGCGGCAATATATCCTTAGGATTTGCCTCTTCGTAGTTTTTCACCTGATGATAGAGTGTGTCATATTCCTCATCGCTAGCGATAGGATTGTCTAGGACATAGTAGTGATATGCCATTTTGTTGAGCGTGTTGATAGCGTTTTTATAACTCGTGGAATCTAAAATATTCAAAATCTCTCCTTTTTAGTAATTTTTTGCTAAGAAGTTTGCTAGAATTATAACTTTAATTTTGCTCTAAACTTTAATCATTTGATAAGACTTATATAGAGATTTTGGATTCTTTTCTTTGGAGGGATACATTGGTAGAAAATGTTGATAAAATGACCACCCTACACCTTAAGAATGAAGCGCAGTTTTTGTGTTTCACATTAGAGACTGAGGTGGAGGGCACGACACAACTTTATGCTATGAATGTCTTTAAAATCCGTGAGATTATTTATTATAGCGATGAGCTAACTGAGACAGAGGGCGAAAACAGTGGCATAATGTTAGGATATTTGACCGTGCGCGAGGAGACAATCCCGCTGATAGATATGCGCAGGTGGTTATATTATAGCCAAGATGACCCTTATAGGGATTTGCGCCCATACTCTATCGAGGGAGAAAAGAATCTTGTGGTGATTTGTAGCTTTTCAAACTGCGTAGTTGGGCTAAAGATTCAGAGTGTGAAGCGCATTATCCAAAAAAGTTGGAACGAAATTGAGGCGGGAGGTGAGTTTGGCATTGATGGAAACTCAAAGGTTACCGCTACAATGAAGTATGATGATGGGAGTGTGGTGCAGATTCTCGATGTGGAGAAAATGGTGGCTGATACACTCCCCAATGGAAGCGCAGATGATGAGTTAGAGCTAGAAAATTTAAGCGCAATCCATAGCAATCGTATCGTGCTTTTGGCTGAAGATTCTAAAACAGCAGCGAAGTCATTGCAACACATCATTGAAAGGCTTGAGTTGAACTATTTTACCTTTCCAAATGGCAAGGCATTGCTTGATTACTTGCATAATGCAGGAGTGAGCAAAATGGTTGGTGCAGTTATCACAGACCTTGAAATGCCTCTAGTATCTGGCTTTGAGGTGTTAAAGCGAGTAAAAGAGGAGCAAAGCACGGCACATATCCCTGTGATTATCAACTCTTCAATGGATTCAGAATCTAATAGGCAAATGGCAGAAACGCTCAAAGCCGATGCGTTTGTAACAAAAGGGAATCCAACGCAAATAGAGCAGGCGTTGCGCCGATTACTTAAGTCATAAACACAAATAATTACAAACGCACTTTAGCGTATTTTTAAGGATACAAATGCTTAGAACACATTTATGCACAGAAGTTTCAAAAGATTTGATAGGCTCTGAAGTCGCCGTATGTGGCTGGTGTAATTCTTACCGCGACCACGGAGGTGTGGTGTTTATTGACTTGCGTGATAAAAGCGGAATCTTACAGCTTGTATGCGATTCTCATTCTACGCCTAAGGCTTATGAGATAGCACAAAGTGTGCGTGATGAGTTTGTGCTTATCGCTAAGGGAAAGGTGCGCGCAAGAGGTGAGGGTTTAGAGAATCCAAAGCTAAAGACAGGTGCGATTGAAGTGATTTTAAGCGAGCTTATAATAGAGAACAAATCACTTACTCCACCCATTACTATCGGTGATGAAAACACAAACGAAGAGTTGCGGTTAAAGTATCGTTATTTGGATTTGCGTGCGCCAAAGGCATATCAAATATTCAAAATGCGCTCTGATGTGGCTATAAGTGCGCGTAATGCGTTACAAAAAATGGGATTTTTAGAAGTTGAGACACCGATTTTAACCGCTTCTACACCAGAGGGCGCACGGGACTACCTCCTCCCAAGTAGAATCCACGATGGGCAATTTTTCGCCCTGCCACAAAGCCCACAGCTTTTTAAACAGATTCTTATGATAAGTGGCTTTGAGCGGTATTTCCAAATTGCTAAGTGTTTTAGAGATGAGGATTTGCGCTCGGATAGACAGCCAGAATTTACCCAAATTGATGTGGAAATGAGCTTTTGTAATCAAAATGATGTAATGGAAGTAGCTGAGAAATTGCTCTTTGAGATTTTTGCCACAGCAGGCAAACCTATAAGCACGCCGTTTAAAAGAATGCCATATTGCGAGGCAATGGAATCCTATGGCAGTGATAAACCAGATTTGCGCTTTGAAATGCCACTTGTAGAGGTGGGTGATTTGTTTGTCGATTCTAGTAATGAGATTTTTGCTTCAATCGCTCAAGAGAGCGCAAAAAATCGCTTTAAGGCGTTGTGTGTAAAAGGTGGTGATTTACGCTATTCGCGTAAAAGTTTGGGTGAGTTAGAAGAGTTTGTGCGAAAATTTGGCGCGCAAGGCCTTGCGTATATCCAGCTTAAAGAGGGAGAAATCAAAGGTCCTTTGGTAAAATTTATCACCCAAGAGAAGCTAGACGCACTGATAAAGCGTGTGGGTGCACAAATGGGGGATATTATCTTTTTTGGTGCAGGGGCTAAAAAGGTCGTGTGGGATTATATGGGGCGATTGCGTTGTAAGGTAGCGCAGGATTTAGGACTTATAGATTCTCAAAAGTTAGAATTTTTGTGGGTTGTGGATTTCCCAATGTTTGAGAAAAATGATGATGGCTCTATTTCGGCGTTACATCACCCATTTACAATGCCAAAAGATATTGACAAAAGCGATATTGAATCAATAGAATCTATAGCGTATGATGTAGTGTTAAATGGCGTGGAGCTTGGTGGTGGAAGCATTAGAATCCATAAAGATTCTATCCAAAATAAAGTGTTTGAAATTTTAGGTATTAGTAAGCAAGAGGCAAAGGAGCGATTTGGATTCTTGCTTGAAGCACTTAGCTTTGGTGCGCCACCACACGGCGGATTTGCCATTGGTTTTGATAGACTTATTATGTTGCTTAGTAATTCGCATTCATTGCGCGATGTGATTGCATTCCCTAAAACTCAAAAAGCAACCTGTTTGCTTGCAAACGCGCCAAGTGAAGTGAGCGAGGAGCAACTAAGAGAGTTACACATTCGCTTGAGAAATCCCAAAAATTAACGCATTTACGCGAATTTGTGATAGAATGTGAGAATCTACATAAGCTAAATCTAAGGAGAAAAAATGAAAAAGCTGTTTTTAATCATTGGAGCACCGGGCAGTGGTAAGACGACTGATGCGCAAATTATCGCAAAGAATAATGCTGATAGCATTGTGCATTATTCCACAGGCGAACTATTGCGTGCAGAAGTGGCGAGTGGGAGCGAGCAGGGCAAACTTATCGATAGTTTTGTAAGCAAGGGAAATTTAGTGCCTCTTAGCATTGTGGTTGGCACGATTATTGAGGCACTTAAAAATGCCCCAAAAGATATTATTTTGATTGACGGGTATCCGCGTAGCGTGGAGCAAATGCACGCTTTGCAAGATGAGCTAGAGAGGCAAAATGATGTAGTTTTAGAGGCTGTCATCGAGGTGGAAGTGAGCGAGGAAGTCGCTAGGGAGAGAGTGTTAGGCAGGGCAAGAGGCGCAGATGATAATATCGAAGTATTTAATAACCGAATGGAAGTCTATCGCAAGCCACTTAAGGAGATTAGGACATTTTATGATGAAAAAAATGGATTACTCTACACAGTCAATGGCGAGCGAACTATCGAGGAAATCGTGGCAGATATGGAAGAATTTATCAAAAATCCACGAGCAAAATTATCTTAAAAAAGGAGTAAAAATGGACATTACAAAACTTGTCGCAGGTGAGAATCCAAACAAAATCAACGCAATTATTGAAATCCCTTATGGCTCAAATATCAAATACGAAGTGGATAAAGAAAGTGGTGTGGTAATGGTAGATAGGGTGCTTTATGGGGCGATGTTTTATCCAGCTAATTATGGCTTTGTGCCAAATACTTTGGCAGATGATGGCGACCCTGCGGACATTCTCGTGCTTAATGAATATCCACTACAAGCGGGTAGTGCGATAAAATGTCGTCTTATCGGTATGCTAGTGATGGAAGATGAAAGCGGAATGGACGAGAAACTCCTAGCCGTGCCAATTAGCAAAATCGACCCTAGATATGACAATATCAAAAGTCTGCAAGATTTGCCACAAATCACCCTTGATAGAATCAAAAACTTTTTTGAAACTTATAAAACATTAGAGCCAAATAAGTGGGTAAAGGTCAAAGATTACAAAGGTGTAGCGCAGGCGCAAGAGATTTTGCAAAAGGCGATAGAAAATTATAAGTAGTAAGGAGATTTAGCGGGGCTTAAAAAGAGTAAAATTTATGCTAAGCCAAGCCCCACTTTTTGCCCATTGATTTCTATTATCACGCATTCAATCTCTTTAGTGTCGCCTAAAATATCGCTTGGCTTTTTTCCTTTTTCATCGGTGAGTTTGCTAATGTGTAACAACCCATCGCCACCATTTGGGAGCTCGACAAACACACCAAAATCACAAATTTTTTTAACCACACCCTTAAATTTTAAGCCAACCTCATAACTCTCAAATCCTTTCACTAATCCCAAAATATAATCTTTCGCATCTTTTAGATTCTTTGCATTTTGCGCACTTATGGTTACTGCGCCATTTTCTCTGTCTAAATCAATGCTTACTTCAAATTTTTCAATAATCCCTTTTATAGTCTTGCCACCTTGCCCGATAATATCCACCATTTTATTACTTGGCACACAAAAGTTCTCAGTCTTTGGCAAAATATCATAATTGATTGTAAGGTTGCTTAATGATTGCTTCATAATGCCTAAAATATGCACTCTTGCAGCTTTTGCCTGCATAAGTGCAGCATTTAGAATCTCGCTTGAAATCCCACCAAGTTTTATATCCATTTGTAACGCGCTAATGCCATTTTCATCACCCGCAACCTTAAAATCCATATCGCCATCGTGGTCTTCTAAGCCTGTAATATCACTCAAAATAGCATATTTCTCTCCCTCGCTTACAAGCCCCATTGCCACGCCAGCGATGAGTGAGTGCATTGCCACATTGCTTGCTTGTAGTGCTAAACTTCCACCGCACACGCTTGCCATTGAGCTTGAGCCATTGGATTCTAAAATTTCTGAAACAATGCGAATGACGGCATTGTTTTGCACAATGCTTGATTTGAGGGCTTTTTTTGCAAGATTGCCGTGTCCTAGTTCTCTACGCCCCACAGAGCCTATCATATCCGTTTCACCAACGCTAAAACTTGGAAAGTTGTAATGAAATAAAAACTTATCTTTCGCGCCCACACTTCCTAAAGGCTCTATGCCTTGCGCATCAGATTCTGTGCCTAAGGTGCAAGCGACCAATGCCTGTGTTTGCCCGCGTGTAAAAAGCGCGCTCCCGTGTGCGTGTGGCAAAATATTTGTCTCAATGCTAATTTTACGCACTTCATCTAATGCCCTACCATCAGCACGCACGCTATCTTGCAAAATCATCTCGCGCACTAAGGATTTTTTGAATATGCCTAAGCAATGCTTGACATCTTCTTCTTCAAATCCTTGAGCGATTACTTCTTTAATGATTTCATCAAATGCCCCCGCTCTTTCGCTTTTTGAGGCTTGTTGTATGGCAAGTTTTATAGAATCTACACAATGTTGTCGCAAAAACTCCAAAGAATGGGTTTGTTTAATTTTTAGGGAAAATGGTATGGTGGGTTGTTTTTGGTGGGATTTTAGGAATTTTTCATATTCTTTGCAATCATTTGCTATATGTTTTTTTGCGAGCTCAAGTGCTTCTATGGTGAGATTCTCGCTTAAGAGATTTGGCTTATCATTTTGTTGTTGTGTGTTCATTTCTATCATTAGGAGTTCATCGCCTTTACCACTCACAAACAAATCCAATTCACTCTCTTTAAGTGTGTGAGAATCTGGGTTGATGATAAACTTGCCATTTATGCGTCCGATTCTCAGTGCGCTTAATGGCGATTTTTCTTGCCCTTCAATGATGATGTTTGAAGTATATAGGGCGATGCTCGCTGCTTTTAGCGCGCATAGGGCTAAGTCATTTAGTCCATCATAGCTTACGACCATTGCTACAATGTGTGTTGGATATGCAAAACCTTTGGGAAAAAGTGGGCGCAAAGTCCTATCTATAAGCCTTGAAGTGAGAATCTCAAATTCACTTGGCTTGCCCTCACGCTTGATAAAGCCCGCTGGAAACTTTCCAACGGCATAGGTTTTTTGAATGTATTGCACGCTTAGTGGCACGAAATCTGCCTCTATTGGTGTATTTCCCACGCACACAGTGGCGATAATGCTTGTCCCACCACATTCATAAAGCACCGCACCATTTGCTTGATTAGCAATATCAAAGCGACAAGATTCTATTCTCTCCCCAAGTGTAATATTCACCTTACTCATTTATGCTTCCTCCTTAGTCTTTTTGTGTAAATGTGTATTTAAAATCGCCTCAATAGTCTTTGGCTCAATGGGTTCAAAGTTTTTGTAATAATGTCCAATGCTTACGAAATTATCCAATGCTTGCACGCACAGCACTTCATCGCAAATTTCACTCAAAGCATTTTTGACTACTAATGGCAAAATAGGCGTGGCAATTTTAATACTTTTGGCGTGCCTGCTTATACAGGTTTTTATCGCGCACATTGCTGTAAGCCCTGTATCAATGCCTTGATCTACGATAAGCACATCGCGCCCATTAAGTGAGGAGAGTAACTCGCCCTTGCGAAACTTATAACGCATAGGGATAATGCTGTCTTCATATTGTCGCTTTGATTCACCATAGACATAATCAAGGCTTATATCAAACGCATTGATAAGATTCTCATTCATCACAATATCAAGTTCCTCACTTACAATAGCGATTTTACATTCATTATTAAGAGGCGCGGTAATAACTTCAGCAAAGAGATAATCAAGGGGGACTTTTAGCTTGCTCGCTAAGACATCTGCGAAAAACACTCCCTCAAAGCTCGTAGCCAAAATCACGGTTTGTGAGACATCGAGATTTTTGAGCGCGAAAACTCCTAGTAGCTGCTCTAATGCGTGTGCTCTATCGGTGAATATATAAGATTGTTTTGTCTGCATTCCTTTTATTCCTCACAAAGAGTAGATTGTAGCAAAAGGAGAGTATTTTACTTCCCCCGAAACCTTAAGAGAACAGGGGAAAACCAAACTAAGGACACACTAAAAAGACATAGTCGCAACAAGCGTCCATTGAGAGCATTATATCTTAAATTTTGACATTTTCGTGCTTAAATGTGAGATTTTGCTTAAATGGTAATGCTTTAAAAATATCATAATCAAAAAAATATCGGGCGATAGACAGCGATGTAAAAAGGGTTTTGGAAAAATATTAAAAAAGAGTAAAAGCGACTTAGCAGTAAGTATAAACTGCGTAGTGGATGGAAAAATAACAACAACAAGGGTTGCGAATTTAAGAGAGATTAAAATAAAAAATATATTGTGTTATAATTTCATATTCTATGACTTAAAGGAAATTTCCAATGACTTCAAAAGATAAAAAACTTTTAGCCCATTTTGTCCATTATGTTTGGTGGGAGAAAAAAGATGAAATTATTGCTAATAATCCTTTGCGAGTTATAGCTAGTGCAATGAAAGACGCCAACAATATCAGTAGCTTTAAGAAAGTGTGCGAATTTAGCGATAAGATTCTAAAAGAAACACTTAAAAATGCTCAAGCAGGTTGGTTTGATAAAAAGTCTTGGCATTTTTGGCATATTCGATTGTATGGGATAAACTGCAAGATTCCGCCATTACCAAAACGAGGATATTTGCGATGAAACTGCACTTTGAAATATTGCCAAAAGAGCAAAAAGAAATTTATCCATATCTTAAAGTGCTAAAAGATATGGATTTTACGCTTTTTGGCGGGACAGCATTAGCCTTGCAATTAGGGCATAGGGAATCGGTAGATTTTGATTTTTTTACGCATAAAGATATATCAAAACTTCAATCCATTCTTTTAAGTCTAAATGGCATTAAAGTAGGCGAAATAATGCTACAAATAGATAATACGCTATCTTTTATGACTACAAATAATGTCAAAATCTCTTTCTTTGGCAATATAGAATTTGTCAAATTTGTAGATACGATTCAAAGTGATGATGGCATTTTGCAACTTGCAAGTTTAAAATCTTTACTCATCACAAAACTAAAAGTTACTTGTGATAGAGCAGAATATAAAGACTACAAAGACAAATCAAGTATCTCTAGAGCAAGGATTAAGTGAGTTTGGGCGATATTTTGGTAATGATTTTCCTATTATGCAAGTTGTAAAGGGATTAGCTTATTTTGAAGATGGAGATTTATATAGATTAAGCAAAGATGACAAAAATATCTTACTCAATGCGGTAAAAAATATAGATATAGCACAAATAGAAAATACAATACAAAGCAATATCAAACCAACCAAAACTCCCACTATTACCAAAAAACCCAAACCAAAGACGCTCTCTACAAGGTAGAGAGAGACAATTTCCTTTTTTATACAAATACCAACAAAAAAGTCCTTAATTTTGCAATTTTTGTGTGAATCCAATTGGTGTAAGTGGAGAAAATCGAAATTCGATTTTGATGTATTGGTTGCTTAGCGTATCAATACCGCTATTGGTAAATATAGGACGCACATCAGTGGCGAACTTCAACCCAATGCCAAAACACGCAATATCGCGTGAAAATACTATCGACCAATCTTTTAGTCTCGCATTTGCTTCATCATAGCCTATATTTGCATCTAGCGTGAAGTAACCAAAGTCATAGCGCATATTCGCGCGTAAAAATGCCGAGCTATAAATGTTGTTATACGCACTACTTTTTAGCATAGTGTCTTCATCGAGTTTGAAAAAGTAATTTGCATTCGCCCTTAAACCAAATTTATTAAAATTCAATGTCAATGAGGCTTCATTAAAGTGATTTGTCCTATGCGAGAAAAAAAGATTGCTTGTAAGAGTAAGCCCACTAAAAATATTTATCCCGACTTCTTGGCGCAGTGGTTGATTTGCATTGAGTGTAGAGTCGTTAGTAAAAATTCGCTGATAGATTCTATAAAAGCCAATTTCCTTGCCACTTGTGCTATAAAAGTAATTTGAGAGTTTTATATCCACTTTTGGTTTGTTTGCGCCAATGTCTATAATGTCGTTTGGATTCCAATATTGTGCGAGATTTTCTGCATTGAGAGTTTTTGCTAGCTCACTATATGCTTCATAACGCGTAGAATCTAATCCATATTGG
Source organism: Helicobacter sp. 23-1048 (assembly GCF_053654545.1). Lineage (NCBI taxonomy): Bacteria > Pseudomonadati > Campylobacterota > Epsilonproteobacteria > Campylobacterales > Helicobacteraceae > Helicobacter > Helicobacter sp. 23-1048. The sequence goes on from NZ_JBSIUT010000002.1 coordinate 211,611, forward strand.
GCATAATAATACAGCGGTGCGCTAAATTGAGAATCAAAATGCGCAGTGTGAAAGAAATTTTTATAAGGTTTGGCTATATCGCTATTAAAGGCTATTTGATAGTTTGCGTAAGTGTAGTTCATTGAGGGTTGCACGGCTTGTTTGGTAAATGGGTCGTTGATGTTTTGTGCGTTGCCAAGACTCACATTGCTTGCAAACCCATCAATCCTCCCGCTTAAGTTAGCGAAGTTTTTAAACACCGACACACTTACTCCAAGTGGTAGAGAAAGGGAATTTTGCGTGTAAGTATAACCGCTTTGGCGCGTGATATTTTTACTCTCTATATTAAGCGAATAAAAGAGATTATTCAATAATATCGGGCTAATGTAGTGGTGGTATTGCACGCTTGGTAAGACTTGGGGTGTATTTGTGTTGCTAGGATTTGATAAGTCTAAAAAGTATTTTCCATAAATGCCAATATAGTGGTTGGAGATTTGTCCAAAATAATTGAGTCTAGAAGTGCTTAGGCGTGTATTGAAGCGACCATTTACACTTTGAAGTCGCTTATAATCCAAATCATTCATATAATGCAAGTCAGCAAAGAGATTGTCGTTGTAGTTGCTAAAGAGTGCCCCAAAGATTCCCTCCCTTTTGTATATAAAGTCAAATCCATAAATCTCCTTATTTTTTAAGTCATAAGTTTGCATATAATTTTCATATTGCTTGAAATACCCGACATTGAGCGTGGCTACACTATTTTTATTATCAGCGATTCTTAGCTCATAATGTAGCCCATTACCTCGTTGTGTGCGGAATTGCGGAGTGAGCGTCATATCCCACGAGTTAAAGGGTGCGATGTAAAAGGGCGTTAAAAAGACATATCCCTCACGGCTTGTCGAGCCAAACTCTAGTGGCATAAACCCACTCTTTCGTGTAGTGCCTGTGGAAAAGGTAAAATACGGCACATAAAGCAACGGCAATGAACCAAGATAAAGTCTTGTATTCCACGCGCTTACATACTGCTTTTGTGTGTTATAAGAGCCAGAAGTCGCATCAATATGCCATATAGGAAACTGCACATCGCACGAGCTTATAATAGCCTTTTTAAAGCTATAAGTGTTTTCATTGCTTGATAATTGTGCGCTTGCGACCCACAATCCACCCTCTCCAAGTAAAAATGCTGGGTTAATAGAGGCTTGTTTGGTTTGCAAGTTTATATTCACATTTCCTGCATCGATAAAAAGTGTATCGCCATAATACACGCGCACATTTCCACGCAAAGCTATATCTTTGCTCTCTCTATCATAAGTAATCATATCAGCATACATATAAATGTCTTCACTTAGTAAAAACGCATTTTCTTGTGCTGTGATGACATTACCTTGCGAGGTTACACTATTAGCTGAGAGTTCAAAAAGTTGTGCTTTCGTATCTTTTGGCTCATCTGCGATTGCTATGCTTGCTAATAGCATAAGACATAACGCCACCACCCGCATTTGCATTTTACCTAAACCACTAAAGTTTTTGACACTTTATCGTGCAATGCGCGGTTAAACTGCCCATCAAAAGCCATTATGAAGCCCACATATAAAAATATCGCCCCTAAGCATTTACAAAATGCCCTTACAACAGCTCTTGCAATGCTTGGTTTATCCACAAACTCTACACTCACAATGCGAATTTTAAGAATCATTTTGCCTAAAGTCGCTCCATACAGGCTTACTAAAAGCACTTCATAGCAAAAAAATGCAAGCGTATAAAGCAATGCAATACGCCACAAGGCAGTTTTTAAAAGGGCAATGGCATTTTGCAAATCTTCTTCGTTAAAAACTGCGCTAAAACTACTCCACAAAGCAATCACACACACAAATAGCACCAAAAAACAATCAAACAAATACGCCAAAAATCGCACATTTAATGGTGCAAGCTCGAGATTCTCGCGTTCTAAAAGTTTTTGTATTTTTTCATTCATTGCGTGTTTGTGTGCCTTAGTTTTTGGATTGTAAGAATGCAATGCCTCGATGGGCGATGTCTTTTCGGTATTGCATTCCGCTAAAATTCACATTTTGTAAAATCGCATACGCATTGCGTTGCGCTTCTTGCAAGGATTTGCCAAGCCCTATGCTTAAAAGCACGCGCCCACCGCTTGCAAGCAAGTGAGAATCACTGCCTTGTGGTGGCAAATGAGAATCTTTGCTACAAGAGCGCGTAAAATCTCGTGGCAAACTGCTAGGATTCTCTCCTGCGCTCACTCCCGCAAAGACTAAATGCCCCAAATTGCTATCAAATGGGCGTATATGGATATTTTGTGGGATTGAGCTTTTATAAGGATACTCTTTGCTAGCCACGACCACACCACAGCTATAAATATCCTTAAACTCTACTTCAAACGCACTAAAGTCCTCACAAAGCAAAATATCAAGCAATGGCGTTTTGAGCGTGGGTAAAAGCACTTCGCATTCTGGGTCGCCAAAACGCACATTAAATTCTAGTAAATATGGTTGTAGCTCGCCTTTTTGCTCCACTACCATAATACCGCCAAAAAGCACACCACAAAACTCCATATTATCATCTCTCGCGCCTTTAATCGCTGGGAGCATAATTTTCTCCTTAATGCGCTTAAAGAGATTTTCATCACACATTGGTGTGGGCGTGTATGCGCCCATTCCACCTGTATTCACTCCCTCATCATTGTCTAAAAGTCGCTTGTGGTCTTGGGCTGGAGGGAGGATAATGCAATCCTTGCCATTGCTAAGCGCAAAGACAGAGAGCTCAAATCCTTGCAAAAATTCTTCGATTACGACTTTTTTGCCCGCTTCCCCAAACGATTCTCCGCTTAGCATTTTTTGCGCTTCTTGCAGGGCAGTTGTGGAATCTGGCGCGATTATCACGCCTTTGCCCGCGCACAATCCATCGGCTTTGACTACGATTGGTGGGTTAAGCGTGGCGATAAATGCGCGGATTTGCTCGATGTCATCGCTTTGTAAATATCTTGCTGTGGGTATTTTGTGCCTTGTGGCGAAGTCTTTCATAAAGGCTTTTGAGCCCTCTAATCGCGCCGCTTTAGCACTTGGGCCAAACACTTTAATATTGTGTGATGACAAAAAATCGCTTACGCCTTTAGTAAGTGGCTCTTCAGGTCCAACTACCACGAGATTGATAGCGAGATTCTCACAATGGGCTAAAAGTTCTTCGTTATTTGTATAAGTGATATTGTTGCCAAGCAGGGCAGTGCCAGCGTTACCCGGTGCGAAATATAAGCCACTCACACGAGAATCTTGCCATAAAGATAATCCAATAGCGTATTCTCTCCCGCCACTACCGATAATAAGGATATTATAAGTTTGCATTTTATGCCTTTGTTTGTGAAGTTAAACCCCAGATAACCGTTACTCTACATTTGAGGCAAAGCCTAAAAAAGTAAAAAACAGGGTTTAAGGCACTCATTAGGGGGCAGATTCTCACCTTTTAGAGCTCCAAACGAAAATACCCGCACACCGAGCGCACCACGCAACCCAAAGACTTCTTAAGCTAACAGACTTGCGCATTTTATAAAGAAAGGCGTGTTATCTAGGAAGTGGAATTATACCCTACATTTTTGGCGAAATGTGTAATGTGCCACATTTGTAATGTAAGAAATTTTCCTAAATTTTAAATCTTTTTCCTTGAAAAACTTTAAGAATTTTTGTATTATGTCGATTTAGAATAAAGCGTTTTTTTTTTTTTTGTATCGTTGGGAGTTGATTTCTAAAGATTCTTTTAGGGTTACAAAGGTGGAGATTCGCTTTATTATCACTTTATTTTGGAGGTATTACTATGAGTAATAGAGCATTGAGGGGGGGGGTCTTTTATACACTCCTTGTAGCGGTGGCGATGTCAGTTGCACTTTTTAGCACACAGGCAAAAGCAGAGGAAAGTGGCGTGTTTGTCGGTGGACAGATTATGTATGGGGATTTGCGGTATAGCGAGAATTTCACGGAATCTGTAACAGGTGGTAATGCGGTTATGGGGTATTATAGCTCTAATAACACCGCTCCGGGCTATGGTGTATTGGCTGGGTATAAGCATTTCTTTAATCCATTTTTTGGATTTAGAGCGTATGGAAACTTTTATTACAACACCTTTAGCTTTCAAGGTCGCTCCGCAAACTATGGGGCACAAGGGAATCTAGAGGGTGGGAAAGAATCGCTCTACCAATTCAACCTTACAGCAAACGCAGACGCGCTCTTTAATGTCATCGCAGGAGAGAATTTTAATTTGGGTGTATTTGGTGGGGTTGGCATAGGATTCCAATATTGGAAAAGCAACAGATTGGATAAAGTCTATCAACTTCATAATACTTTTATCAAACAAAACCAACCCTTTGAGCGACAAGAAGATAGACGCTTTGGTGTGGCACTAAATTGGAATGCAGGCGTGCGAATGAACTTCTTAAAGGTTAATTCTTTAGAAATTGGTGCTGTGATTCCTATGTTTGAGACTACGATTATGGATTATAAGGGGTATTGGTATGGAACTGCTGTGGTGCCACAAGGTATCGAACATAAGGTTGGTGCGCGTCAAAGCTATAATGCTTATGTGCGCTATACATTTGGATTTTAATCCACTAAGAGTAAAGGACTTGATGTAAGGACTTTAGAGGATTAAAATAAGGGGCTTAAAGCCCCTCAACTTCAATATCTCTCGCTTCATTCTCACGCAACGCGATATGCACGCCATTAGCAAGCACACAAAGACTAGATTTGCTTAAGGTATGGTTGCATAGGCTCATTTCTACACCATTGTAGATTCCCATTGAGAGGAGTCGCTCTTTTAGGGCGTTATCACAAGTTTTAAGCCCCACTACTTTACATTTAGAGTCTTTTTTGCATTCATAGAGATTCATAGTATATCCTTTAGCTAAAGTAAAAATTACACGCATTATAGTGTAATAAATATAAGAAAACCTAAAAATATAAGAAATTTTCTTAATTTTGTTATAATGCGGGGTAAAATGAAAATACAATTTGAAATGTTATGGAGAATTATGCAATGACAAAGGCACTAAGCGGGCTTTCACAGAGAATCTTAGACACGCGCCAAAGCGACTTTAGAGTGAAGTTTGATGAAATTTTGGCACGCGGAAATATGGATTTAGACAACGCTACGACTATCGTGCAAGGAATCCTAAAAGAGATTAAACAAGATGGAAGCTCCGCGCTCTTGCGCCACATTAAGCAATTTGATAATTGGAATCCAAAGGATTTTAGCGACATTATGATTTCAAAAGTGCAGTGCGAGCGTGCGTATAATGCGCTAGATTCCCAAACTAAGCAATCTTTGCATATCGCGTATGAGCGTATTTTCGCCTTTCATAGTAAGCAAAAGGAAAAAACTTGGCTTGATATGGAATCAAATGGCAATATTTTGGGACAAAAAGTAACACCACTTGCACGCGCAGGACTCTACATACCCGGTGGCAAGGCAGCCTATCCCAGCTCACTCCTAATGAATGCGATTCCAGCGATTGTCGCGGGTGTGAAAGAAATCATCGTCTGCACGCCCACTCCGCACAATGAACCAAATGAACTTTTGCTTGCAAGCCTGCATTTGTGTGGAATCACACAGGCATATAAAGTCGGCGGTGCGAGTGCCATTGGACTTATGGCATTTGGGTGTGAGGAGTGTAAAAAAGTCGATGTCATCACAGGACCGGGCAATATCTTTGTCGCAACGGCAAAAAAGCTCGTCTTTGGCGATGTGCAAATCGATATGATAGCTGGACCTAGTGAGATTGGCATTATCGCAAGCAGTGGGGCAAATGCGGAATATATCGCGTGGGATTTACTCTCACAAGCCGAGCACGATGAGCTTGCGAGCGCGATTTTAATAAGTGATGATAGGGCATTGATTGAATCTGTGATTACCCATATACAAGATATTCTCCCCACACTTAAGCGCGCACAAATCACGCAAAAAAGTATCCAAAATCGCTCTGTATTTATCCATACGCAAAATTTAGAACAAAGCGTGGAGTTAATGAATGAAGTCGCCCCCGAGCATTTAGAAGTGCTTGTAAGTGAGCCTTTTTCGCTACTACCACATATTAGTAATGCTGGAGCAATCTTTTTGGGACAATATGCGAGCGAGCCTATCGGGGATTATCTCGCTGGACCTAACCATACTTTGCCAACGGGAGGAAGCGCGAGATTCTTTTCTCCGCTTGGCGTAGAGCATTTTATGAAAAAAAGTTCAGTTATTTACTTTAGCAAAGAGGCGATGAGAGAGCTTGGCGAGCCCTGCGCTAATTTAGCCGATATTGAGGGATTAGAAGCACATAAAAATGCGGTTTTAAGCCGTGTGAGAGACTTAAAACATAAGGGAGAGTAATGCAACTTGATGATTTAGAACTTTTTGGCAAACCGCCATTAGAGAAGTGGAAAGAAATTATGCAAAATGCTTCGCCAACACTTGTAGGCTTGGAGTTAGAGCGATTGCTAGAGGAAGTGGCAATTTTGGAGCTTTTTATAGAATCTAAGGGGTTAGATTCTAATGAAGTGGGGCTTTTTTCTCGTGGATTTGATGAGGAGCAAAAGGAGAATTTGCGAGCTATGAAAGACTCCCTTGCCATTGAATCTATGGGCAATATTTTAGGAAACCACGAGTAGTGAGGAGTAAGGATAGGGCGATGAGGCAAAAAATGCGGTATTTAGTCTTTTTAGTGTGTGTCGTTAGCGTGAGTGTTATGCTTGGCGCGACACCGCAGTGGAGCTGGCAAAGGGAGCTAGAACTTCAAAAAGAGCAAAATTATCGCGCAAGTTTTTTGCTCGATTCTGTTGAGAAGCCATTTGTTATGCGTTGGACGCTGTATAAAAATTATGGGTTGTTGCTTCACATTCGTTATGATAGCTTTAATCATCAAGTTATTTTGTATAAGGACTATCAACGCAGTGATTTCACTCTCCCATTAGGGGAGAATCCAAAGCGACCGCCAATGCTTCATATTTTTTTTAAAGACTTTGCTGATAAAAAAGCCCATCTCAAACTCTACATTGAGGGTGTGGGAGCAAGTTTGGGAAGTGAAGAGCTCGGGCAAGAAGAAACATTATAAGGAAAGAGATAATGCAAACAAGTGTGATACAAAGTGATTTTGCCATAAGCAGACAAAAAATCGCTACGCTTATGCAAGAATTTATAAAAGATTCCCACAATGCAATTTTGCTCGCTCAGTTTGATAAACTAAGCACGGGCAAAATGTTGCGCTCTAAACTTTTGCTTACTATTAGTGGGGAGAGTGATGAGGCATTGAAACTTTGTGCGATTATTGAGCTTATCCAAAGTGCGAGTTTATTGCACGATGATGTCATCGATAATGCCAAAGTTAGGCGTGCTAAGCCCTCTATAAACGCACTTTTTGGGAATAAAAATGCCATAATGCTAGGCGATGCGCTTTATTCTAAGGCTTTTTTTGAGCTCGCTAGCTTTGGACCAAAAATCGCACAAAGCATTGCAGATTCTGTGTTTCGCCTCTCTATTGGTGAGATTGAAGATGTGGCGATGAGTGAGTGCTTCAATGACAATAAGGAGCGATACATTCAAATGTGTGCGGACAAAACGGCGAGTTTGATTGCTTCAAGTGCCGAATGTGGCGCGATTTTATGCGGATTAGATAGTCAAAAGTATAGAATCTATGGGCTTAATCTTGGCATTGCCTTTCAAATTGTTGATGATATTTTGGATATTACCCAAAGCGCAGAGGTGCTAGGCAAGCCTGCGATGAGTGATTTTAGCGAGGGGAAAGCGACTTTGCCTTATATTTTGTTTTCACAAAGAGCCGATAAAAAAGAATTTGACACACTTCTAAGCCTTTATAGGCGTGAATTAAACACGAAAGAGCAACAATGGATACGAGATGCTTTTTTACGCTATAATTGTGTGAATGATTGCATTGCTTTGGCAAAAGAGTATGCTAACAAAGCCATAGCGTGTATCCAATCCGTGCAAGACCCCCGAGCAAAGGAAGTGAATGTGAGGTTAGAGGGCATTGTAACAAATATGATACAAAGAGAGTTTTAAGATGATACAGCACGCACAACAGACAAATGCACAATATATGGTGGTGAGCTTTTCACACAAAAATGTGGATTTAGCATTGCGCGAGAAACTTGCATTTAACGATGAGGAGCGATATAGATTCTTAGAGAATCTTTGCGCAAATGATATGATTAAAGAAGTCGTGCTCCTCTCAACTTGCAATCGTGTGGAAATTTATAGCAGTGTGGTTGATATAAAACTTGCGCGAGAGTTTATTTTTACCGCATTAGAGCAATGCAAAAATATCTCCGCTCAAGAACTCAAGCAATGTGCTGACATACGCTACAATCAATACGCGGTGTATCATATTTTTAGCGTGGCTTCAAGTCTTGATTCTCTAGTGGTGGGCGAGACACAAATCGCAGGACAACTTAAAGATGCGTATCGATTCTCTTATGAGAATCTCTTTTGCGCTAAGGATATGACGCGTCTTATCCACCACGCGTTTAAATGTGCTGCAAGTGTGCGTAATGCCACAGATATTTCAAGTAGTCATACTTCTGTGGCTGGCGCAGCAGTGGATATGATAGAATCTATTCTCACGCAAAAAGGACAGAATTTAGATTCCAAAAAAGTAGCGATTTTAGGCACGGGAGAAATGGGTATTTTAGCCCTTAAACATTTACTTAAGCATAATGTCTTTATCACCCTCCTTAATCGCAATATGCAAAATGCAAGAAAGACGCTCGATGAGCTAAAAGAGCAACTAAGTGCAGAGCCAAATATTATTATCACACCTTTTAGCGAGCTAAAAGAAGTTTTAGCAAGTGCAGATATTTTCATCTCTGCCACAGGTGCGCCTCATACGGTGGTTACCAAAGATATGATTACTGATGCCACACATTATAGAATCTGGTTTGATTTAGCCGTGCCGCGCGATATTGAGGATATTACGATTCCCAATTTGGATATATATTGTGTCGATGACTTGCAAGAAATTGTCAATGCAAATCTCACCAAGCGTGAAAAAAGTGCCAAGCAAGCCTACAATATCATCGAGCAATACACACAAGACTTTTTTAAGTGGTTGCAAAGTTTAGGCGCAGACCCAATCATCAAGCATATCCGTGATTTGGCACGACAAGCAAGCCAAAAAGAACTCACACGCGCAATTAAAAAAGGCTACATACCAAAAGAGTATGAAAAAAATGTAGAGAAAATCTTGCACGGCGCGTTTAATACATTCCTACACGCTCCCACTATGCGTATCAAACAAGCAGGAGAGAGCATTAACGCAGACCCTATTATCGAGGCTTTGAAAGTAACTTTTGATATAAATGATGAAATTGTGCTTTTAAACAAATACAAATGTGAGGAGTTTATCCAAAAGGCAAATGCGATGAGCGGAGGACTATCTCAAGTGGCAAATGCAAAGCAATGCCCGCTCACTTGGACAAAAAATAACGCCAAAGATTCCCAAAAAGCCAATATTTCTCAACAACCACATAAAGACAAAACACTCTAAGGCTGGGCAATGAAATTCTCACAACTTTTTATTCCCACTTTAAAGGAATCTCCAAAAGATGCTGTGCTAAAATCTCATCAATACCTTGTGCGTGCGGGCTATATCCAGCAAGTGGGGGCAGGGATTTATAATTTTTTGCCATTAGGCAAAAAAATGCTTGATACAATCCGCACTATCATCAAAGAAGAAATGGATAACGCGGGCGCACAAGAATTGCTCTTTGGCTTTGTAACGCCTGCGGAAATGTGGGAGGAGAGCGGGCGATTTGGCAAGTATGGCAAGGAATTGCTCCGCTTTAGCGATAGGAAAGAAAATGCTTTTGTGCTTGGACCTACTTATGAGGAAGTAGCCACGCATATTGCACGAAGTTTTGTTAAAAGCTATAAACAACTTCCGCTTAATATCTATCAGATTCACACCAAATTCCGCGATGAAGCGCGTCCGAGATTTGGGCTTATGCGTGCGAGGGAATTTGTAATGAAAGATGCTTACAGCTTCCACAGCACAAAAGAGGATTTAGATAGAGAGTTTGACACTATGGAGCGCGCATATAGGAGAATCCTTGATAGGCTAGGGCTGGAATATAAAGTCGTAGAAGCTGATAGTGGCGTGATTGGCGGAAGTGGAAGCAAGGAATTTATGGTGCTCGCTCCTTGTGGCGAGGATACATTGGCGATTTGTAAGAGTTGTGGCTATGCGGCAAATCTCGAGGCAGCAAAAAGGGCATTGCGAACAAGTATAGATTCTACTCAAAGTCAATCTTCCTATCCCATAGAGCCACCAAAGGCGGATTTTTCAAAGTTTCTCACTCCAAGCACCACAACTATACAATCATTATGCGAGTTTTTTAAAGTTAATCCATTCTACACGATAAAAGCAGTGGCAAAAAAGGCTATATACGAGGAGATAAAGTCAAATAAAGAATCAAGCGCGCAAAAAAGTGAGTGGGTAGTCTTTTTCACGCGTGGCGATGATGAATGTGAGGAGACAAAAGCACTTAACGCGCTTAATACAATGCAAGATTGTAAAAATTATCTTTTCTTTGAAGAATGTGAGATTGATGAGAAAAGTGGCATTGTAGCGGGCTTTATCGGTGGGATTGGCTTGCAATGCCCGCATATTTTTGATATAAGTCTCAAAGGTGCGAGCAATCTTATAATGGGCGCAAACGAGCGAGACTATCACTTCGTGGGCGTGGATATGAATAGTGCGGAGCTAGCGCATAAGCATTACGCAGATATTACTAAAGTTCGCGAGGGTGATTTATGTGAGTGTTGTGGCAAGCCATTAAGCCATACTAAAGGCATTGAGATTGGACATATATTTAAACTTGGAGATACATACTCTAAATCTATGAATGCTACATTTTTGGATTCTAATGGTAAGGCACAACACTTCATTATGGGTTGTTATGGGATTGGTGTTACGCGATTATTGCCTGCGATTTTAGAGCAAAAAGCTGATGAGTTTGGCTGTGTGTGGGGTAGTGGAGCGAAAATCTTTGATGTGGTGATTATTGTGTCAAATACCAAAGATTGCGTGCAAATGGACTACGCACTTCAACTTTATGAGAATCTCCGCACTAAAAATGTCGATGTCGTGCTTGATGATAGAGATGAGCGGTTTGGTTTTAAAATGAGTGATTTTGAGCTTATTGGTTTTGATAGGGCTATTGTGGTCGGCAAACTTTTAAGCGACAATAAAGTGGAGATTATCACGCGCGAGGGCAGAATCAAACGCGAGATTGATAAAGATTTAGTTTTGGCGGAGTTTAGCGCGCAATGAAACCAATTATCATCGGCACACGCGGGAGTTTGCTTGCACTTTGGCAAGCCAAACACATTCAATCTCGGCTAAAAAATGAACTCAATAGAGATTCTACACTAGAGATTATTAAGACAAAGGGTGATAAAATCCTTGATACGCCGTTATCAAAAATCGGTGGCAAGGGACTTTTTACCAAAGAATTAGAGGAAGCCTTGCTTGAGAATCGCATTGATATTGCCGTGCATAGTCTTAAAGATGTCCCTGTGAATCTCCCAAATGGACTTATGCTGTGTGCGATTACCAAAAGAGCGCAATGGCAAGATTGCCTTTTAAGTGTGAAATATGAGAATCTACAATCTCTGCCATTTAATGCTAAGGTTGGCACGACTTCTTTGCGCCGTTCTTTGCAGTTAAAAATATTGCGAAGTGATTTGGATACACTCTCTTTGCGTGGCAATGTGCAGACACGATTACAAAAGCTAAAAAATGGTGAGTTTGATGCCATTGTGCTTGCAAAGGCTGCGCTTGATAGATTAGAGATTGATTTGCACGCAGGGGGGTTGAAAGTTGAGGTGTTAGATTCTCTTATTCCTGCTATGGGGCAGGGTGCTTTAGGGATTGAATGTGCGGAGAATTGCGCATTGTTAGAATCACTCCAAAAGCTAGAAGATTCCCAAACAAGTATTTGTTGCTTAGCTGAGAGAGAGTTTATTACTTTGCTTGATGGCGGTTGTCAAGTGCCTATCGGTGTTTTTGCCAACATTGATGGCGATTCGCTTCGCCTTCGTGCGATTGTGGGGTTACCTGATGGGAGTGCAAGTATGCGTGATGAGGAGCAATGCACGCTAGAATCTAGTGCAAGTGTGGCAGAGCAAAAATTACACGCACAAGAGCTCGCAAGAATTGTAGCTCAAAGAATGATTGCAAATGGTGCAAAGGAGCTTTTAGCAAAGGCGTATGATATGGCGCAAAACTCTTAAGCCATTTTTTAAGTCTTTTTTACTATAATTGCACGATATATTGTGTTAGATTCTAATCCTAAACAACGGAGAGACAAATGGAAAACCTGCTAGAGAATGGAAATATCGCAGATATTCAAATTGATGATAGCATTAAAGAGAGTTACTTAGATTACTCGATGAGTGTGATTGTAGGGCGTGCGCTCCCTGATGCAAAAGATGGGCTAAAGCCCGTGCATCGTAGGATTCTCTATGCTATGCACGAGCTTGGCGTAACTTCGCGTAAGCCTTATAAAAAAAGCGCGAGAATTGTGGGCGATGTGATTGGTAAGTATCACCCACACGGCGATATAGCCGTGTATGATGCACTCGTGCGAATGGCGCAAGATTTCTCAATGCGCTTGGAGCTTGTCGATGGGCAGGGGAACTTTGGCTCAATCGATGGCGATGGTGCGGCAGCTATGCGTTATACAGAAGCGAGAATGACGCAAGCAAGCGAGGAAATGCTCCGCGACATTGAAAAAGAAACTGTGGAGTTTGTAAGCAACTATGATGATACGCTCACCGAGCCAGCAGTGCTTCCTACACGCTTGCCAAATTTGCTTTTAAATGGTTCAAGCGGTATTGCCGTTGGTATGGCGACTTCAATCCCACCACATAGATTAGATGAAATCATTGATGCGTTGATTTATTTGCTTAATACTCCTAATGCGGAAGTTGATGAGATTCTCAACATTGTGCAGGGACCAGATTTCCCAACAGGCGGGATAATCTATGGCAAGCAAGGAATCACAGAAGCCTACCGCACAGGGCGTGGGCGTGTGAAAGTGCGCGCGAAAACACATATTGAGCATACCAAGACTAAAGAAGTTATTGTCATTGATGAAGTCCCCTACCAAGTCAATAAAGCAAAGCTAGTTGAACAAATTAGCGAGCTTGCCAAAGAGAAAATTATCGAGGGCATTAGTGAAGTGCGCGATGAATCTGATAGAGAGGGAATCCGCGTGGTAATTGAGCTTAAAAGAGAGGCGATGAGCGAAATTGTGCTTAATCATTTGTTTAAATCAACCACAATGGAGAGCACTTTTGGCATTATTTTGCTAGCAATTAACAACAAAGAGCCTAAAATTTTCACACTTTTAGAGTTGTTACATATTTTTATAACCCACCGCAAAAGCGTGATAATCCGCCGAAGTATCTTTGAATTAGAGAAGGCAAAAGCTAGAGCACACATTTTAGAGGGCTTAAAAATCGCGCTTGATAATATCGATGAAATTATCGCGCTTATCCGTGCAAGTGCCGATGGCGAGGAAGCAAAAAATGCTCTTGTGAAAAAGTTTAAACTCACAGAGCTCCAAGCTAAAGCAATCCTTGAAATGCGCCTCCAACGCCTTACAGGCTTAGAGCGCGATAAAATTGAGAAAGAATATGCCGAGCTTCTTGCTGAAATCGCGCGTTTAGAATCTATCCTTAGAAGTGAGGAAAAGCTCAAAGAAATCATCAAACAAGAACTTTTAGAGATTAAAGAGAAGTTTAGCTCTCCGCGTAAAACCCAAATTGAAGATGACTATGATGCTATCGATATAGAGGATTTAATCCCTAATGAAAAAGTGGTCGTTACGATGAGTCATAGAGGCTATGTCAAGCGTGTCCCGCTAAAAACTTATGAAAAGCAAAATCGTGGCGGTAAAGGCAAGATTAGTGGTAACACCCACGATGATGACTTTATCGAATCGTTTTTTATCGCTAACGCACACGACACCATACTTTTTGTAACCAATCGCGGGCAACTTTATTGGTTGAAAGTTTATAAGATTCCCGAAGCGGGCAGGACAGCCATTGGTAAGGCGGTGGTAAATCTCATCAATCTCCAAGCAAATGAAAAAATTATGGCGACAATCACTACAAGTGATTTTAACACCGATAAATCGCTTGTCTTTTTCACCAAAAATGGACTTGTCAAGCGCACAAATTTAAGCGAATATGGCAATGTGCGAAGTGTGGGAATCCGTGCTATAAACTTAGATGAGGACGATGAGCTCGTAACCGCACATATCATTAACGCCAATGTTAAACAACTCTTTATCGCTACTTATCAAGGAATGTGTATCCGCTTCAGCGTTGATGATGTGCGTGAGATTGGGCGCGTGGCGCGTGGCGTAACGGGCTTAAAGTTTAAAGTTAATAAAGATTTTGTTGTGGGTGCGACCACCATTGATAACGACACAGATAAACTCCTAACCGTGAGTGAGCGTGGCATTGGCAAGCAAACTACGGCTGGCGAATATCGCTTGCAATCGCGTGCGGGCAAGGGTGTAATCGTAATGAAGCTCACACCAAAAACAGGAAATCTCGTAAGCGTGATAAGTCTCAATGATGAGGATATGGACTTAATGGTGCTCACAAGCTCGGGCAAAATGATACGCGTAGATACTGAAGCTATACGCGAAGCGGGACGCAACACAAGCGGGGTGAAAATCGTAAATGTCGGCAATGATAAAGTCGCCTATGCCAACAAATGCCCTAAAGAAAAGCAAGATGATGAGGAATATGACGAGGAGGGAGATGGGTTAGTGTAGCCCAAACCCGCTTATTTCTCCTAAGCCTTAAAAACTTGGCAATGAAGTTTTTTTAAATCTGCCTTATTTTTGTGCGTTGCTGTATTCGTGCGATTATCGCGAGTGCCTGCCCTAAGCTAATGCACTCATCGCCACTTGGATATTTTGTAGCAAATATTGCCCTAAAGCCATTTTGTTTGTAAATCTTAGCGATTCGCTCGCACAAGACTTTATTGGCAAACACCCCACCGCTAAAGAATACTTCATTTGTATCTGTGTGAGATTTGTGTTTTTGTGCGATGAGTAGGGCAATTTGCGCGAGTGAGTTAAAAAATTTGCTTACAATGTTTGTAGTTTTGAGATGAGATTTTTTGTCCGCACAGATTCCGCTTATGAGTGGTGCTAAATCAATGCGCAAATCATCTACAAAGCGTGGCGGATAGAATCGCACTTCATTTTTGTCATAAAAAGATTCTAACATTGCTCCGCATTGTCCCTCGTAACTCTCACTCTCCGCAATGCCAAGAATGTGTGCTACCGCACTAAAAAGCCTGCCAACCGAGCTTGTGGCAATGGAGTTTAAGTTTTTCTCATACATTTGCTCTAAGAGCGTGAGTTCTTGTGTGTTAAAATGCGGGATAATTATGTCTCTATGCGTTGGGGCGAATGCTAAAATGAGTGCTAGGCTTAAACGGCGAATATCTTTAATCGCGCTCTCCCCACCCAGCAATCTAAATTCTTGCAAGCTCGCTACACGCCTTGCGCTGTGGAGATTACCCACAAAGGCTTCGCCACCCCAAATATGAGAATCTACCCCAAATCCCGTCCCGTCCCAAACAATGCCTAAATATTGTTTTTTGTCATATTTGTCATTCTCTCCCAAAATAGCGCAAAAATGCGCGTAATGGTGTTGGATTGCAAAGTGATTGTCCTGCTTTTTGACAAATTCACATTGTGTGATTTGGAGGTTGTGTGAGTTTGTGGCGATTGTAGAATCTAGTGTGTTTTTTGCCTTACTTGCAAACTCTTTAACCAACGCGTTTGTCGCATATTGTGGATGCATATCGCACACAAAGATTCGTGGGGTAAAGCGATAGAGCGCAAGGATATTGGCAAGTGTGTCTTGGTAGCGAGCAAGTGTATTAAGATTGTTTAAATCCCCGATATAAGGCGAAGTGAGTGTATGCGTGCCATCACTAAGAGAAAAACTCGCTTTTTGATTCGCTCCTAGCGCGAGAATCTGTGCCTGAGGTGCTTTGGGCTTACATACGCTCTTTAGTGTGAGTGGCGCATAACCACGAGCAGAGCGCAAGATTCTCACATTTCTATCAATCAAGCGCACCACAGAATCATCAATACCATTAACAATGGCACGATTGTAAGTAAGCACACAATCAAACACACTGCAAAACTGCTGGAGTTCTTGTGTGTTTGTAGCGATTGGCGAGCCATTGGCGTTAGCACTTGTGAAAATAAGCGGACTATCAAGGAAACCAAAAAGCAAGTGTAAAATGCCACTAAATGGAAGGAGGATTCCTATGGTGTCGATATTTGGCGCGATTAAATCTAAGCATTCTTGGCTTAGAGGAGCGTGAGAATCTAATCGTTTCTTTTTAGTTAAAAGCACGATAGGAGATTGTTTGCTTTGCAGGATTTGCTCCTCTTTTTTGGTACATTTGGCGATTTGGCGCACTTGGGTTAAGTCTTTGCACACAATGGCAAATGGCTTGTGTGGGCGATTTTTTCTCGCTCGTAATTGCGCTATATTTTGCGTGTTGTTTGCTTTGGTAACGAGTGCAAAGCCACCAATGCCTTTGATTGCTACAATTTTGTTGTTTGTAAGTGCGTTTATACACGCTTGCATTGCATTTGTCTTTACTCCATTAAAGGAAAATTCTATGGCGCAATGGTTGCACGAGATTGGTTGAGCGTGAAAGCGTCTGCTAGTAGGATTTTCATAATCTTTTTGACATTTCTCACACATCATAAAGTCGCGCATAGTGGTGTTTATCCGCTCATAAGGCAAGGAGTAGAGCATACTATATCGTGCTCCACACTGCGTGCAAGCGGTGAAAGCATACGAGTGAAATCGTGTGGGATTATAGAAGTCTTCTAAGCATTCTTGGCATATTGCATAATCTTTTGGGATTTGCAATGAAAGATTTTGTGTGTGCGTGTTTGTGTTATTTGTGTGAATAATGCGAAAGTCCTTTGCCAAGTGAGAATCTACAAAACTTTTATAAGTGATTGTAGTGATTTTGGCATTTTTGGGTGCGTTACTTTTTAAAAGTGCTATAAAGTGCTTTAGCGTGCTTAAAGAGAGATGGTAAAGCGTGATTATTACGCAATGGGCGTGGTTTTGGATTGTGCCTTTGAGTTTTAAGCGCGTGGCGAGATTATACACAAATGGACGAAACCCAACGCCTTGCACAACTCCACTCACAATAAGATGATAATTTTGCGCTTTCATTGCACAATTATAATCCTTATAAAAAGATTTTTGCATAAAAAATGTAAAAATTTGATATACTTACGGAAGTCAGGCTCTAGGATAGGGCGCAGACAAGTATTCTTAAGACTTCAAATATTTTTTAGCTTTTGTTATGTCTGTTGAGCAATCCGTGTGATTGAATTACAAAATTATATTTAAGGAACAACAATGCTAGAATTATCAAATGTGCAATCAAAGGCACAACAAATCGCACAAGAAGTGGTCGCGCCAATTACACAAAGCGTGGATAAAGAGGGGAGATTCCCAAAAGAGGCGTATAATACGCTTAAAAAAGAGGGCTTTATGGGGCTTTTAGTGCCTAAAGAGTTTGGTGGTGTGGGCGGAAGTATCATAGAGCACACACAAGTGTGCTATGAGCTCGCACAAAAAGACGCCACCACAGGGCTATGCTATATGATGCACAATACTGCTAGTGCGTGTTTAGTGGGATTTGCAAATGATAGTATGAAAAAGGAATTTTTGCCAAAAATCGCAAAAGGCGAAATTGCTCTCGCTTTGGCATATAGTGAAAGTGGTTCGGGCACGCATTTTAATGCGCCAGATATTACAGAAAAAATCGATGGCAACAATAGAATCCTCACAGGGCGAAAGAGTTTCGTTACTTCGGCTTTGAATGCGGATTATTATCTCACTAACACAAATTCGTGCAAAGTGCAAGGTGCGCAAAATAATTGGCTCGTGGATAGGACACTGCCAAATATCATACACGAAGAATCTGCGTGGGACGGCTTAGGAATGCGTGGAAACTCATCAATGCCTGTGAAATATAATGGCGTGCAAGTAAATGAGAGTTTTCTCATTGGGGAGGAAGGGAAGTTTGAGGAACAAGCTCCATTGGAGCTTGCGTATTTTGTAAGTGGGCTTGCGGCAGTTTATACAGGGCTAGCAAGTGCGGCATATCAATGTGTGCTTGATTATACAAAAAGTCGCAAATACACGAGCGGACAAGCATTATCAGACATTGAAATGGTTAAGGTGCATTTAGCTGAAATTTATACTAAGGTGCAAAGTTCTCTCGCGCTTGTGTATGAAGCGGCTAGAAGCTTTAAGGCAGGGGAGGCTGATTGTGCGGCTAAAATCTTTGCAAGTAGGATTAACGCAACTAATAATGTTATGGAGGTTTGCTCTCTTGCAATGAGATTAGGCGGTGGAAATGCGTATGCCAAACGACTGCCATTAGAGCGATATATGCGTGATTGTCTCGCTTCGCAAGTAATGGCACCAAGCCTTGATGTGCTTAAAATTTGGCTAGGCGATGCGTTGGTGAAATGATTGTATTTTAAAGGAGAATGAATGAAAACGATTTTATTAGGGGCGGTCGCTTATGACCCAAAGGTTGTGCCTATTTGGGATATTATCCGTGATTATGCTAATGCTAGGGATTTTGGATTCCGCTTGGATTATGTGCTTTTTAGTAATTATGAAAGACAGGTAGATTCTCTCCTTAAGGGACATATCGATATAGCGTGGAATACTAATGTCGCGTGGATACGCACACTGCACGCCACACAAGATAAAGCAAAAGCTCTTATTATGCGTGATACAGATATTGGTTTTACTACGAAGTTTGTAGCACGCAAAGATAGCGGGATAAAGTCTTTAGAGGACTTAAGGGGCAAAAGATTTGGCTTAGGCAGTAGAGATAGCGCGCAGGCTGCAATTATGGCGTTATATTATCTGCAAAAGGCAAGGACTGCTCCACAAATTACAGAGTTTAACTCTCCTGATGAGTGTGGGCGAGGAAAGAGCGATGAAATAAAAGCCACAGGATTAGGCATAGTGCGCCATAATAGTGATATGGGTAAGCACGGCGATACGGGGAGAAGTGAGTTTGATGTATTAGAGTCAATCAAAAATGGCTCACTAGATGCAGGGAGCATTGGTTCGAGCACTTGGGTGAGAATCCTCCAAGAGGGCACATACCCAGAGATTGAGAGCTTTTGGAGCTCGCCGGGGTATTGTCATTGTAATTTTAGCGTGTTGCCAAAATATGATAGCGCACTTGGCGAGGCATTTTCACAAATGCTCCTAAGTCAAAATGCACGCAAAAGCGACCCTGTAATCGCTAAAATGATGGCAATGGAGGGCTTGAATGAATGGCGCAGAGTGGATAAAGAGGCGTTGAGCGGATATGATGAGATTTATACCGCAATGAAAGAGCAAAATTTACTTGAGAATAAATAGGCTCTCATAGGTAGTTGATAAATCGTTATAGAATCGAGATTCTATAACGAGAGTTTTTGTGGGTTCTATATAATATAATGCTTGTTTCTTAAAATGCTTTAGTGGTGAGGCACTTCATAGAGCATTTGTTGAAATTTTTGTGCGATAGCGCGGGCTTTAAAGAGAATCTCTTGGGCTACTTCTTTGGTATGCACTTTATTTAGAGAGGTTTCAAAAAGACTAAGCCAATCGCCAAATCTCTCGCGTGGGAAAGGTGGCAATTCCAAGTGCTTTTTCATTGGCTGTCCTTCAAAGCCCATTTCTCCTAAGAGCATTTGTTTCCAAAATTTTCCAATATGCTCTTTATGTGTCTCCCAACGAGAATCTTCATTGCCAAGCTGTGCTTTAAAAATTGGTCCTAGATTCTCATCGTTGCGCACTTTATCATAAAAAATATCCATAAGCTCTTTTATGCTTTGATGCGTGATAGTATCGTGTTTGTTCATTATGTCTCCTTTATTTAAAATACAGAACTCTATTATATATATTTAAATAAATATTAAAACCTTAAAGAAATTTTGTGATTTACTTTTTGTTTAGGTTTGTTTTTTACAATTTCAACCAAAGCTTACCAATAGCGAGTAGATAGGCTTTGAATACAACTTACTTTAGCGTTTCTCGCAGGGTCCCCTCCAACTCCAACCTAGAAAAAACGCTATCGCAACTTTTTATTTAAGTAGCCTAGTAAGCAATCCTCCTTAAAGAAAGACTAGGCTACCTCTCTATCTTACCTCCTTTTAAATTCTTTAAATATCATAAACAGGATTTTTAAGAATCTTTGACTATTTTACGCAATTTGACATAAAACTTCATCCACGCATCGAGTTCCATTAGCGGGTGTCCGCCCCATTTGGTGTTTGGCGGGAGATTTTTGCCAACTGCGCCTCTCCCTGCGATTTGGACAAAATCGCCGATATGGATATGCCCTCCTGTGCCAGCTTGCCCACCCATTACGACATTGCGTCCTGTGGTGGTGCTCCCTGCCAAGCCCACTTGTGAGACCAGCAGGCTATGCTCGCCGATTACGCAGTTATGCCCGATTTGCACGAGGTTATCGATTTTTGCGCCTTGTTTGATAAGCGTTTTACCAAACACTGCTCTATCAATAGTGTTGTTCGCGCCAATTTCGACATTATCTTGTATTTCTACACACCCGTTGTGCTCGATTTTGATATGCTCGCCAAGATTTGTATGTGCATAGCCAAAGCCATCACTTCCAATGACGCTCCCCGCGTGTAAAATGACATTGTTACCAATAATACTATCGCGGTAAATTACCACATTGGGATATATAATGCAGTTTTCACCAATTTTGACATTATCGCTAATTGCGACATTTGGCATAATCACACTTCCTTTTCCAATGCTTACATCTTTTCCAATGAATGCGTTTGGAGCAATTTGAGCGTTTGTGTGCTCTATTGCGTAGTTGGTGTTTGGGTCGCTAAATTCTGGTTTTTTAAACAAATGTGAGAGGTAGGCAAAAGCTAAATGTGGATTTGCAACTTCAAGCACTTGGATATTTTGTGGCACTTGATTTGTGAGATTCTCACGCACGAGCACAGCACCAGCTTTGGAGTCTTGCAAGTCTTTAGCATATTTATCTTGGTCGATATAGCTAAGTTGCGATGGTGTCGCTTCATCAAGTGGAGCGATTGCGCTAAGCTCAAAGTCCTGCGCTGTTTGCAAATGTTTAATTTGTATATTTTTTGATTGTAAAAATGCTATTGCTTCACTTAGGCGCATAGTGTCTCCTTAGGAATGGTTTGTAGTTTGCATTGTAGCATATTATTTTTATATGAAGTTTTTTAATCTGTGGGGAAATTCTGCAAAAGGGTTATGCCTTTAGATTCTACGATTGGGCTAAATGCGAGAGCATAAAGCGCGAAAAACTCGCCAAAGGTAGCAAAATCACTCGTTTTTATGGCGATACTTACGCGCTCATTTGTGCCCAAAATCTCGCGTAAAGCACAACCCTTAAGCCCTTGATTGTGGGTTGTTTCGCTATTGAATGCCACGCATTCTTGCAACTCTTTGCGCGTGTAGATTTCCTCTCGCAATGGCGTTATGGAGGGATTTTTAGCCCTAAGCGCGTCATTTTTAGCGTGGGTATAAAACTCCGCAGAATAAGACGGAGCAAACCCGATAAAAGCAAGGCGAGAGTCCCCGCTAAAGCGCGTAAAAATATCTTTGTGATGATAGGGAGAGAGCAGGTTTTGTGCGCTTTGCGTAGGCACAAAGCCACCAAAGCTACCCACAAGCACCAAAGGCAAAATCCAAATGTATGTCGCAAACGCCTTTGTGTGCGTAGAGAAAATCCACTGCGCGAGCAATATGCTAAATGGGATTACGCAGGGCAGGACATAAGTCCAAAGCACATTGCGCGAGAGGGTGAAAAAGGCAAGTGGGGTGAGAATCCAAAGTGTGAGGTAGAGAGTTTTTGCATTATGCGTGAGGAGATTTTGCGCGATTTGCCCCGCCAAATCCCGTGTGGCATTGAAAAAAGAGGCTTTCATAAAAGGGATTTTTGCGGAGATTGTAAAATGCGCAAAGAGCGTGGCGATGTGGCGGGCGAAAAATCCTACAAAAATAATGCTCCAGGGCAAAAACGCCACGAGGAAAAATATCCAAATGCTCCCAAGCGTGCGTGAATGCGCACTCCCATACAAATCCCCCTCCCAGCCACTTTCTAAAAATCGCTTAAAATGTTCGCCGATGATAAAATACTCCAAAAATCCCTCGCTACGCAATTCGCACAAAATATACCACGGAAGCGCGATAAGCAGGGCGAGGAGAGTCCCGCTCACAAGGGGCAAATTGCTGTAACGCAGTGTGAGATTTTGGCTTGCGTTTGTGGTGGTTTGTGCGGGTGTGTTTTGTGGATTTTGGGTGAGATTTTGGGTTATTTGGCGAGATTGACAAATGCGATGAAAAAGCCACATAAGCACGGCAAATCCCACAATCGGCACGAGTGAAAGCACAAAAATAAGCGGTCCTTTTGCAAGCAATCCTAGCCCAATCCCCACAAAAAACACATATCCCCAAAATCGTGCTTTTTGCGTGCTTTGGCTCGCGCTTTTGCTTGCTTTATCGCCCGTATTTGTGTCATTTTTGGCTTTAAATTCTGAATCTTGTATGTGTAAATTCGGGCTTGCCACGCAATTCCAAAACCCCACCATACACAGCCCCACGCAGAAGAGCAAAAACTCATCAGTCATCACAGCCCCACACGCGACAAGCCCAAGAGCCGTGCTAAGCATAATAATACTACTCGCTAAAGCAAGCGTGTATCGGGAGCGTGTGAGATTTTGCAGTTGCCATTTTTTGTGAGATTGCAAAAGATTTTGCGTTTCTTTAGGGCTTTGTAAGGGGGCAAAATCGCGCATATCATAACGCCACGCAAAAAACAGCGCACATACGAGCAATCCCGCGACAAAAGGCGCGATTCTCGCACCAAATTCATTGACTCCAAACAGGCTCATTCCTAGCGCACTCCCCCAAAAGCTAAGCGGAGGCTTGCCCCAAAAGGGCGACTCATAAGTGTAGTGTAGCACCACAAAATCGCTCAACTCAAGCATTTTGCGAGCCATTTCGGCATATCGCGCCTCTGTGGGGTCCATAAGCGGATATAGCGCGAGGCTAACAAGACGAATAAGCACAATAAAGACAAACAACGCCAAAAGCGCGTAAAATAGCAAATTTGTGGTTTTTGCGTTCGATGTTGGCATAGTGGGCTTTATTGTATTTGGCATTTTAATTCCTTATTTGGCATTTTAATTCCTTGCAAAATTTATACAATTTTATACGAAGTTTTATAACTAGAGGATTTTTGACAAAATAAACGCATAAAAATTGCCCCTAAAAAGAATCTTATTTACTTTTCTTTATTAAAACACTTTACACAACAACTTCATACACAATAAGGATTGATTATGCAGACAAAAGAACAAATACTTAAAGCATTAAGTGGTGTTATTTACCCAAATTTCCAAAAAGACATTGTGAGTTTTGGCTTTGTCAAAGAGATAAATGATGGAGCAAATCCACCAGAGATTCACTTAAGCATTCCCTCAAGTTCTAATGAAATTGTGGCAAAGGTCGGTGGCGATGTGCAAATGGCATTAAAAAAAATTGGCATACAAAACCCGCGCATAAACATTTCTACCCCAGAGATTCCCAAACAAGAAAAACCAACTCCCAAAACGAAGAATCTCGCACCGCATATTAAGCATTTTGTGATGATTAGCTCAGGTAAAGGCGGTGTGGGGAAATCTACCACAAGTGTGAATCTTGCCATAGCACTCGCTCAAGCGGGAAAAAAGGTGGGATTGCTTGATGCGGACATTTATGGTCCAAATATCCCGCGAATGCTCGGTCTTAACGCCAATAAGGCAATGGTAAATGATGAACTCAAAAAGCTCATTCCGCTTAAAGCGTATGGAATCGAGATGATGAGTATCGGTGTGCTTTATGAGGAGGGGCAGAGTCTTATTTGGCGTGGTCCTATGGTGATGAGGGCGATTGAGCAAATGCTTACTGATGTGCTGTGGAGTGAGTTAGATATATTAGTCATTGATATGCCACCGGGCACAGGCGATGCGCAACTCACGCTCGCTCAAAGTGTGCCTGTGAGTGCGGGAGTAGTCGTAAGCACACCACAAAAAGTAAGCCTTGATGATAGTGCGCGAAGTTTAAATATGTTTGAATCTCTGCATATCCCAATCGCTGGAATCATCGAAAATATGAGTGGATTTATTTGTCCAAATTGTGGGGAAGAGTATGATATTTTTGGCAAAGGTGGCACGCAAGAGCTCGCGAGCAAGTATAATACGCACACCATAGCGCAGATTCCATTAGAACCAAAGGTGCGTGAAGGTGGCGATAGTGGCAAACCCATCGTGTTTTTTGAGCCTACAAGCAAAAGTGCGCAAAGCTATATGAAAGCTAGCGAGTTTGTTATCACATTTTTACAAAATGTGGCAGATAATAACCTAGCTGATAACAAACAAATACAACCTGTATGAGAATCTCAAAGCAATAAATGTGAAAAAAATAATTTTTGTCGTGGAATTTTACTCAAATAAGGCGCGTTTGGCTTATTTAGATTCTATAATTGCATTGAAGTTAATGCAGTAAGTGGAGATTGTTGCGAAGTGGAGGTGTGAAGTGAATGTATTTTTTAAAAAAGATGGGTTTGTGAGCAAGGAGAATGTTGAGGTTACGCCAGATTTGCGCTTAAGCAAGCAGATATTATGGATTGACTTATTAAAGCCCACAAGTGCGGAGATAAACTACATCGCCAATGCGTATAACCTCGATATTCCTACTAAAGAAGAGCGAGAGGAAATCGAGGAATCTGCGCGTTATTGGGAAGATAGCCGAAGTATCGTGTCTAACACTTACTTTTTAGTGCGTGATAATGAAGGAGGGCTAGTCAATGAGACGGTTACCTTTATTTTACATAAACAAACACTTTTTACCATTCGCTATAATGAATTTCGTGTGTTTGATGAGTTACAGCAAGTGGTGCTTGCAAGCCCTAAAATTTTTGAAGATGGTTTTGATTTGCTGGCTAAAATGTTTGAAGCGCGAGTGGAGAAAGACGCCGACTTGCTAGAATCTGCAGCGAAAGATACGCGCGTGTTGCGTAAAAGTGTGCTTAGCAGTGAGGAAGTTACAGATTATAATGGCACGCTTGGTGGGATTTCAAATCTTCAAGAGCTTAATATGAGTGTGCGGGATTCTTTGTTTGATAAACGGCGCGCTATTACAGCGATTTTAAAAAGCAATAAGCCAGACCCTGATGTCAAAAAAACGCTCTCTATTGTGCTAAAAGACTTAAATTCGCTGGTGGATTTTACTACGGCAAATATGAACGCGCTTGATAATATTCAAACTATTCTTACAAACCAAATCAACATCGAGCAAAATAAGACTATTAAGCTATTTACGGTAGTAACGGTGGCGATGATGCCTCCTACACTTATCGGCACGATTTATGGTATGAATTTTACAAATATGCCAGAATTAGAGTGGGAATATGCCTATCCTGTGGTGCTTATTATTATGGTGCTTTCTACCATTTTCCCAATCGTGTATTTTAAGAAAAAGGGTTGGTTATAGCAGATTTATTTGTATGGATTTTTGACCCAAGCGCGTGGATGGCATTAGCGACCTTAAGCATTATGGAAATTGTGCTGGGGATTGATAATATCATTTTTTTAGCCATTTTGGTGTCGCGTTTGCCCGCACATTTACACCAAAGAGCGAGAATCTTGGGGCTTAGCTTGGCGTGCATTACGCGCATTGCATTGCTTTGCTTTGTCTTTGTTCTCGCACATTTAAGCAAGCCTTTTATCACTATTGGTGATTTTGCGCTTAGCGGGAGAGATTTGGTGCTTTTTTTTGGTGGGGTGTTTTTGATTTATAAAGCCACGAGTGAAATACACCAAATGGTGCAGGGCGAGGAAGATAAAAAGCCCACAAAAGTAAGCGCGGTATTTGGTTTAGTTTTAGTGCAAATCGCGCTTTTAGACATTGTATTTTCGCTAGATTCTGTGATTACGGCGGTTGGTATGGCGGAAAATCTCGTTGTGATGATATTAGCCATAGTCATCGCCATTGCTGTGATGATGTTTGCTTCTAAGGGTATTAGTGAGTTTATCGAGGCAAATCCCTCTATTAAGATTCTCGCCCTTAGCTTTCTTATTTTAATTGGTGTGGCGTTAGTGGCTGATGGGGCGCATTTCCATATCCCAAAGGGATATTTATATTTTGCCATTGCATTTTCTTTAGGCGTGGAAATGCTTAATATTTGGCTAAGAAAAAGACCAAATGCTTAAAATTTCTTTAAATTCTAGTAAAAATGCAAGAAAAACTTTCATTTTGGAATTATTTTTGTTTTTATTGCACTTCAATCACTTAGTGCGAAAATTTATTAAAATCTAACTTTTTTCCTTGAAAAAGATTAAAAATTTTTGTATTATGTCGATTTAGCTTAAAGCGTTTTTTTTTTTTTTTTTTTGTATCATTTGGCTTCAAGTTTGCTTAAGGTTTAAGATTCAAAAGACAGTGGTGCTTGAATAGCAAACGCTTAATTTCATTTTTCGGAGGTATTGTATGGTTAAGGCATTTGATAACGCAATGTTATCTAAGATTAGGGGGGGGGGTCTTTATTATAGGCTTCTTCTAGGATTTGTGTGTGCGATTGTGCTTGCTAGCACACAGGTTAAGGCAGAAGAGAGCGGTGTGTTTGTCGGTGCACAGCTTATGTATGGGGATTTGGTGTATCACGAGAATGTTACTGATGCTGTTCCAGGCGCAGCGATGTATCAAGCTGATTTCACTTCGACTAACACAGGTCCGGGCTATGGTGTGGTAGGTGGATATAAGCATTTCTTTACTCCATTTTTTGGATTTAGAGCGTATGGGAGCTTTTATTACAACCAATTTACCTTTCAAGGCAAGAGAACAAGTTTTGGAGTACCCTCTACACAAATGCCACAAGCACCATTTGTGCTTCAAGGTGGCACGACAGCTGTGTATCAATTCAACCTTACAGCCAATGCTGAAGCACTCTTTAATGTTATCGCGGGAGAGAACTTTAACCTTGGTGTATTTGGTGGGCTTGGCATAGGATTCCAATATTGGAAAAGTGATAGGATTGATTCAATGTATCAATTCCACGAAATTCTTAAAACCAATAGTAATGTGCCTCAACAAAAAGCAGAGGATAGACGCTTTGGTCTCGCGCTAAATTGGAATGTAGGGGTGAGGACAAATATCTTAAAATATCATAGTATTGAGGTTGGTGCGATGATACCTATGTTTAATACGACAATATTTGATTATCAATCACCTTATCAGAATGCAGCGCAAATTATCCATAAAGTCGATACTCGCCAAAGCTATAATGCCTTTGTGCGCTATACTTTTGGATTCTAGTATTCTTAGATTCTGTATTTGCTTATTAAGGAGTGAATGCAGAATCTCCTCTTTTTCTTCCGTCATATATTATTAAATTTTTTATACAATATTTCGCTAAAAATCATTATTAAGGAGTTTGTATGTTGTTTTATGCAAATAGTGGCGATGTAGGCAGGCTTATATTGCGTTTGAGTGTGGGAGGGTTGATGTTCTTACACGGGATAAATAAGATTGAAAATGGCATAGGTGGCATAGAGGGAGCGATGCAAGGCATAGGACTTCCTAGCTTTATAGCGTATGGCGTGTATGTAGGAGAGGTGCTTGCGCCGATTTTGCTTATACTTGGTGTGTGTGTGCGATTGAACGCACTAATGATAATTGGGACGATGATAGTCGCCGCGCTCGTGGTAACGGGTGGGGAGATTTTCGCGCTTAATCAGCACGGCGGGTGGATTGTCGAATTGCAGGGATTGTATTTGTTTGGTGCGCTTGCTATCGTATTTTTAGGAAGTGGCAAATTTGGGTTATATAAGAGATTTTAGAATCTATTGGGAGAATAGAAAAAGAATCTAGCGACAA
The DNA here is from genome assembly GCF_053654545.1 of Helicobacter sp. 23-1048. Taxonomy (NCBI): domain Bacteria; kingdom Pseudomonadati; phylum Campylobacterota; class Epsilonproteobacteria; order Campylobacterales; family Helicobacteraceae; genus Helicobacter; species Helicobacter sp. 23-1048. The sequence continues at coordinate 239,652 of NZ_JBSIUT010000002.1, forward strand.
CTGCGCTAGATTCTCATTTGGTTAAAGATTTAGTCTTTTTTGCCAACTGCTACCATTTTGCGACGCAAGTAGGCGATTTTGCTTTGCAATGGAAGCTCTTTAGGGCAGACATCGTGGCAAGCGATAAGGCTCATACAGCCAAACACACCATCGTCATTCCCAACGAGTTCGTAATAATCCTCATCAGTGCGCTCATCGTGTGGGTCAATCATAAAACGAGCCACGCGATTCATACCAGCTGCGCCTAAAAAGTCATCTCTCATTACCTTTGTGGCACAGCTTGCGATACAGCACCCGCACTCGATACATCTATCAAGCTCAAAGACTTCATCAGCGACTTGTGGCTCGATAGGAGCTTCGAGTTTAGAAATATCAGGTGTATGCTGTGTGTGAATCCAGCTCTCCACGCGCTTTGTCATACCTGCAAACCAATCACCTGTATTGACACTCAAGTCTTTAATGAGTTTAAACGCAGGCAATGGCATAAGTGTAATCACGCTTGGCAAATCTTTTGTCAGTGTGCGACAAGCCAGACGCGGACGCCCGTTAATCATCATCGAGCAACTCCCACAGATTCCAGCACGACACACAAAGTCAAAGCTCAAATCTGGGTCTTGATTCTCGCGTATCATATTTAGCACGATAAAAATCGTCATAGAATCTGTTTCCTCTATCTTGTATTCCCTAAAATGTGGCTTAGAAACCGCGCTTTGAGGGTCAAACTTTAACGCTCTTATGGTAAGTGTTCTTCCTTTTTGTTGTGTGCTCATTACTTATCTCCTAATCGTTGATTTCTACCTTTGAATTTCTCTTGGAGTTCAAAGGGCATTAGGGCTTGTTGAAGCTCATATCTATCGCCACCTCTAGCTTGCACTTCGGCAGTGATTTTCTCTATCTCGCTTTGTCGAATCGCACTTTTTGGATTCTCAATAATCATTCCCTTAGCACCATATCCACGGAATCCCGGAGCTATTTCCATTTTAGAAATATCAAGGTCTTCATAAGTTACGGTTGGCATTGTTTGATTTGGGTCTTCCCAGCTTGTGAGTGTGCGCTTAAGCCAATTTAAGTCATCACGCTTTGGATAATCCTCTCGTGTATGTGCGCCACGAGATTCTGTCCTATCAAGCGCGCCTTTTGCTACGCAAAGTGCGAGTTTTAGCATTTTTGGCACGCGATAGGCATCTTCTAGCTCTGGATTATCGTGGAGTTTTTTGTTTTTGACTTGGATATTTTTACTTCGTTTATAGAGCTCTTCTAATCGCTTCACAGCGTCTTCTAACCCCTTGCCATCACGGAAGATTCCCACATCTTCTTCCATAACTTCTTTCATCGCATTTTTAATCACATAGACATCTTCGTTGCCCGCGTTATTAAGTAGGCTTGAGAGATAGTTATGTTGGTCATTTACAAACTTTTCTGCAAGGTTTGTAGGAATGTCAATTTGTGCTTTTTCGCAATATTGCGCGAAGTAATCACCAATAATCATACCAGAGACCACTGCTTCGCTCACAGAGTTTCCGCCAAGTCGGTTAAACCCGTGCATATCCCAGCACGCTGCCTCACCAGCGGCAAAAAGTCCTTTTAAGTAGCTTTGTCCCTGATAGTTGGTGCGGATACCACCCATTGAGTAGTGTTGCATTGGTTTTACAGGAGCCCAGCCTTTTTTACCCTCATCAGCTGGGTCAATTCCTGCAAATATCTTACAAATATCTTGCACATCACGCAAGTTTCGCTCGATATGCTCTCTCCCCAAAATAGAAATATCAAGCCACAAATGCTCTCCGTAAGGAGATTTCACGCCTTTGCCCTCGCGGATTCGCTGAATCATTCTGCGCGAGACCACATCTCGGCTTGCAAGTTCCTTTTTTTCTGGCTCGTAATCTGGCATAAAGCGATAGCCATCAACATCACGCAAAATCCCACCATCACCGCGACAACCTTCTGTCAATAAGATTCCGCTTGGGAAAAGTGGAGTTGGGTGGAACTGCACTGCTTCCATATTGCTAAGTTTTGCTACACCTGTTTCCATTGCTATCGCTAGTCCTATACCCTCACAAATCACAGCATTTGTAGTGTTTTTATACAATCTACCATAACCACCTGTGGCGATAAGTGTGCCTTTGGCTACATACGCGCTTAATTCGCCCGTTACCAAATCACGCACAACCGCACCATAACATTGTCCGTCTTTATGGATTAGCGCGATAGCCTCTTTTCTATCTTGAATATCCACGCCGTGCTTGTATGCCTCATTTGCCACAGCATAAAGCATTGTGTGTCCTGTCGCATCAGCTGTATAGCAAGTGCGCCATTTCTTTGTCCCACCAAAGTCGCGCGAATGGATATAGCCGTGCCTAAAGTCCTCTTCGGTGATAGTTGTTTTTTGCGCATTGATAACCGCTGTCCTATCGCCCTTTTGGATTCTCGTCCAAGGCACACCCCAAGCAGCAAGCTCTCTAATCGCTTTTGGTGCGGTTGTTACGAACATTCTCGCCACATTTTGGTCGCACCCCCAATCACTTCCTTTCACGGTATCAGCGAAGTGCAAATCTTCATTATCGCCATCACTCATCTTTGAATTGCCTAGACTTGCTTGCATTCCACCCTGTGCTGCAGCTGAGTGGCTTCGCTTCACAGGCACTAAAGAGAGCACGGTCGTGCTTAAGCCCTTTTGCTGTGTCGCAATAGAAGCCCTAAGACCAGCCAATCCTCCACCGATGACTAACGCATCACAATATGTAATTTTCATTTATCCCTCCTTATTTACCAAACTCTTTGTGGTCTAGTTCTTTGTAGTATTCTATGCCTTTGTCTTTGTCTTGCTCTAGTCCAATATTCATATATGCCACAAAGGTGCAAATACCAAGTGTCAAAAAGAATATTGTCATTGCAAGTTTGATTTTTCTTAAAGCTTGAATACCGAGATTCTCAAACCAACCCCATTTAATGCAAAGTCTGTATAAGCCTATCGAGCCGTGAAGCTCCACTGCAATAAGCAAGAATAAATACAAAATCCAAAAGTTTTCTTGCACGAAGCGATATGAAGAAGCATTTGGTCCAATGGTTTCTGGTTTTGTAAGCATTACGAAAAGATGCACACTTCCTAAGAAAAATAATGCAAATCCTGTCAATGCTTGAATAAACCAATATGAAGTATCTCCGTGCTTCATTAAATCCTTATGGACCTTGAGAGCAAGAAATTGTTTGTAGCTGATGGGGAACTTTCGTAATGCTAAAAATGCGTGTGTAACAAACACGATGATTACGACTGCCACAATAGCAGATACAATGAGTGGCTCGCCTTTACGAATAATGAAGCTTGCCTCAAAAAACTTTGTGATAGCATACATCACATCTTTGCCTAGCAAAATACTTGAGACAAAAAACATATGTCCTATCATAAATAAACCTAAGAACAAACCGCTAGCACTTTGCACAAAGTCAAGCCGTGCTGGCATTTTGCTCTTTTTCCTCTCTGGGGTTACACCTGTGTAACTCTCAATAACCTTTTCCTCTTGCATATTTCCTCCTGTTGTGGAATTTGTTGCCTTTTAGTGTCCCAAAGACACAGAGATTTTAAGAAAAATACCCTTAAAAACAACTTAAAATTTAATTTGGAAAATGTATTTGCCTAAAAATGATACGAAAAATACCCCTGCGATAAAACTCAAGCGTAAAATCACGCTAAATTACGCTATGATTTTAATCATAAACTTATGCAATTAAGGATTATGTAATGGAAAAGTTTTTGAGCGACATTTTGCCGAGTAATATAGAGGGAATCTTAGAAGACATCACACTCATTTCACTCAAACTCATTGCTTTAATGATACTTGGGTATTATCTCTCACGCTTTTTTGCCAAAAAGATTAAAAAAGGATTGCAAGAGCGCGACATTGTGTTGGCGAATTTTCTCTCCCAAGTGGTGTTTATTGGGATAAATATAGTAGTCATCATCGCCGCACTTGGCACGATAGGCGTGCAGATAAATTCCATAATCGCAGTGCTTGGCACAGCTGGCGTGGCTATCGCGCTTGGTTTAAAAGATTCTCTCTCATCGGTGGCGAGCGGGATTATCCTCATTATTTTGCGACCATTTAGTCCGGGAGATACCATTGAGTTAGGCTCACTCACAGGCAAAGTAGAGGCAATCAATCTCTTTAATACAACTTTGCGATTGCCCGATGGTAAGCTCGCCATTATCCCTAATAGCAATATTGCAAGCGCGAATGTTATCAACTCCACAGATATAACGCAAAGACGACTTGATATTGTCTTTGGTGTGGGATATGATAGCGATATAGAAAAGGTCAAATCAATCGCTGTAAGTGTGCTAGAATCTGTGCCCTGCGTAGATAGCAAAAAGGGTTATTTTGTAGGACTTAGCGATATGGCTTCTAGCTCGCTTAATTTTATTATCCGCTTTTGGATTGGCATTGAGCACGGCACGGTGCAATCAAAAGCACAAGTCCTAGAAGCCCTCAAAGAGAGCTTGGATAAAAATGGCATTGAGATTCCATTTGACAAACTTGATGTAACGCTTTATGAATCCACGCCATCTTCGCACAAAAGCACAAAGTTGCAATAATTCCACACATTAAAAGGCAAGCGATGCAAGAGCGCGTGATTGTAGGCGGGAGTTTAGTGTTTATTTGCGATACACAATGTAGTGTGCAACGCGATTATGCTGTGCTTATTGAAAATGATAGAATCTTAGAGGTTGCACCTTTTGCACAGCTTCAAAGCACATTTTCAAATGTGAGTGCGCATTTTCACAAAGATTGTGTGCTTTTGCCAGCACTGATTAACGCACACATTCATTTTGAATTTAGCAACAATGTCGCAAGTTTTGTGTATGGGGATTTTGGTCGGTGGCTAGATTCTGTGATTGCCAAGAGAGATGATGTTTTAGGCGATAGCACACAATCTATCCACCAAGCTATTACCCAACAATTAAAAAGTGGTGTGGGAAGCGTAGGCGCGATTAGTAGCTATGGATACGATTTAGAGCCATTAGCGCATTCGCCCTTGCGCGTGGTGTATTTTAACGAAGCAATGGGAAGCAATCCAAGTGCGCTAGATTCTCTTTTTGCTCATTTGAAAGCACGGGTGGAGGATTGCAAGGCGTATCAATCCCGCACCTTTACGCCAGCTATTGCCTTGCATTCGCCGTATTCACTACACAATATTTATGCCAAACACGCATTGGAACTAGCAAAGCAATTAAAAGCTCCTGTAAGCGCACATTTTTTAGAATCTCCACACGAAAGAGAATGGCTTGATTGCAAAAGTGGATATTTTTATGATTTTTTTGCTAGGACTTTTGGTGTGAGTAATCCTACCCCGTTTTTTAGCGCACAGAGCTTCTTAGCACAATTTAACGAGATAAGCGCGCTTTTTACACATTGTCTTTTTGCTTCACACGATGAACTTAGCCAAATGGCAAAAAATAAGCATAGCGTAGTCCTGTGCCCGCGCTCAAATCGTTTATTGTGTAATACATATTTTGCGTTACACAATGCTCCAAAGTCCCTTAATATCGCCATTGGGACTGATGGCAAAAGCTCAAATAATAGCGTTGATATGCTTGAGGAGTTAAAAAGCGCGCTCTTTGGCTATGAGGGTGCGGATATACAATGGCTCGCACAAAAATTGCTCCTTAGCGCGACTATTGGCGGAGGCAAGGCATTAGGCATAGAATCTGGAGAGTTAAAAAAAGGCAAAAATGCAGATATTGCTATTTTTGCAATGCCACAAGTAGCACAGATTGATGATGTGTCTCAAGCTGTCTTGCATTTTATCCTCCAAGCAAGAGAGGCAAAAAGTTTATATATCGCTGGGCGTGAAGTCTTGCACGATATGCAACCAAAATAAATGTTAGATAAAGTATATATTGAGTTAAGCGATATTTGTGGGCTTAAATGTAGTTTTTGTCCGCAAAGTCAAAGGGCAGATTCTCGTGGAGTAATGAGTGTGGCGGATTTTAAGCGCATTTGTGAATCTTTAAGCACGCCGAAGCGACTTACAAAACTCGTATGTTTGCATATTTTAGGCGACCCGCTGGCTGTGAAAAATTTAGATGAATATCTTAAAATTTTGGATAAGTTTGATTTGCGCGTGGATTTAGTGAGCAATGCGAAATTTTTAAACACAAAACATTTCGCGCTTCTTTCGCAAAAGCCCATTCATCAAGTTGCCTTTTCGCTCAGTGCATTTGTGGATTCTAAAACAAGTTTTCACAAAAATTATTTCGCGTGCATTTTGGCATTTTGTGAATTTTGCAGGGAGCACAAAAGCGAGATTTTTATCCAACTGCGTTTGCACCAAAAGCATTTGCAAGGACATCTGCTACAATCAAAGGAGAAAAATCCCACTACACAAGAGATTTTAGAGCAACTTTCAATTACTTTTAACAAAGATATAAACAATATATTACATTTGGTGGAATCTAAAGAGAGTAGGGCAAGGCTTGCGTATAAAATCTTTCTTGTGAAAACGCGCGATTTTGAATGGGGTGGGCAAGATTCCCTTATTGAAAGTGCGCAAGATACAAAGACAACGAATTTGTATTGTTATGGCGTGCATAAGCAATTAGGGATTTTAAGCAATGGCGTGGTTGTGCCTTGTTGTATCGATGCTTTGGGGGAGATTGCGCTTGGTAACATCAAACAAGATGCGCTTAGTGATATTTTACAGCGTCCATTGGCAAAAGAGATTGCGCAAAATTTTAAAATTGGCAAAGCAATAATGCCAAAGTGTCAAAGTTGTGATTATGCGCGAGGATTGCAAATAAACGCATAAGGAATTACTTTTGCTTTTTGATATTAAAGTAAGCGCAATGAGCTGGTGATTCTATCATTATACAAAGGCTTATTTAAGGGCATTAAAAGGATTTAAAGGACTTATTTGAGCAAAAAAATTTTTATTATTTTCTTTTGTGTGTGCCAGATTTTACTTGCTGATGAGGTGGGTGATTTCCTCGCTAATGGCAGAATCTATGGGCATATTGGTGGATATTATCAATATATGAGTGGTGGTAGGGCGAACTTTGCCGATGTGAACACCTCAATAGGGTATCGCTCGCCTATAAGCCCTAATCGATGGAGTTTTGGTGGTTCATTTTGGTTAGCTGGACGCTTGTATGAATATACGCGAGGTGATTTTAAAACAAGCAAGCGAACGGCTATTTTAACGGAATTGTATGTGCGATATGGTAATGAAAGCACACCTGTAAGAACGGAATTTGGCAGATTCAAAATGGATGCCGAATGGATAAAGCACTATAATCAAGGCATTCACGCAGAGCTTAATGTAACTCCGTATGTAACGGCTGATATTGCGTGGGTCAATGCCAATGCGTATGTAACAAATTATCGTATGTCAGATTATCGCAATCCTTATGGTGCTACGGGTGCTTTTTATGGAGTAATGCACCTTAACCTTCCTCAATCCATTCTTAAACTTCACCCATATTTTTATTACGCACCGGGCAGGTTTGTGAGTTTTGGTGTTCAGGGGCTTATCAACAAGCCTTTGGTAGGCGAGTCATCGTTTTTTGGTAAAGTGCATTTGCTTTCATATATTGGCAATAGCAACCAAGAGGTCGAGCGTCTGCCAACTGATGGTGATAGTGCCTTTATTTGGCTTGAGGGTGGATTACAATTAGTGGGTATGAAGGCTGGTGGAGGGTTTATTAGTGTATCAAAGAGGGGCATAGCGGGGATTGATTCGTTTGGGCAGAGCACTTACTTTGAGCGTAGAGAGGGGTTATTTTATGCCAATGCACTTACTTTGTATGCCTTTGTTGAATACACTTTCCAAAATCAAATCACTTTAGAATCTGCGATACGCACGACAACGGCTAGCGGTAGGCAAGTGTTTAATTGGGAAGCAAACGCAAAATTTATGCTTGATGATAATTTGCAAGTTGGTGGTGGATTGATAGGAATGCTTAATCAAACAGGAATAACACTTGATGATAATGTTTTTGCGAGCGATGGCAAAAGCTATTTGCTTGGACGCGTTTTTATCCAATATAATTTTTAAGGTTGCGGTGTGAAGGGGATTTATTTTTTTTGGGCGGTATTTTTTTGTAGTTTGTATTTGATTTATTGTTTATATCAGTCTTTTTTGATGAATTTATTGGTCGCTCTTTTGCTTTGTGTAGCGACATTTGAATTGATGAATTTTCTCCTTAAGGTGGTAAAGTTTAGAATCTTAGCCTGTCTTTTGAGTGTGTTTGTATTGGTGTTATTGCTTATTGTGCCCGTGGTGTTTGTTATAGATTCTCTTATTGATTTTATTAAAAGCGCAAATTTAGAAGAGTTTAATAATATTTTAAACACGCTCAAAAATCATATTTTAGAGTGGCTAAGCGTTATCCCAGAGGCAGAATCTCGAGCTAAAGTGTTGCTTGATAAGATTTCTGGAGCCGAGATTTTTTCATATATTTTTAACGCCGCTTCTAGTGCTGGGAAGCGCAGTTTAGAATTTATCATTGATACGGGCTTTATCGTGGTATTTTTATTTTTCTTTTATTATTATGGTTCGCGTTTGTATGAGTATATTGTAAGTCTTATACCATTTGATAGGGTGCAAGTTCAGGCAGTTTTTGATGAAGTTATAAGCGTGTTAAAGGTTGTTTCTTATACTTCAGTGATTAACATTGTCTTACAAGGTCTTAGCTTTGGTGTGGCGATTGCATTTTTGGGTTATGATGGGATATTTTTTGGAATCTTGTATGGATTTTGCTCGCTTATTCCAGCTATTGGTGGGTTGCTTGTGTGGGTCCCACTTAGTGCGTATGAAATCTATCTTGGCAATTATTCTACCGCACTTTTTATTGCATTGTATAGTTTGATTTTTATCGCAGTGGTTATTGATAGTGTGATTAAGCCAATTCTCATTGGAATAATGAGTAAGAGGATTTTGAAGACTTCTGTGCAAATAAATGAGCTGCTTATTTTCTTTGCGATTTTGGCAGGATTGAGTGCATTTGGATTTTGGGGCATTATACTTGGTCCTATCATTACTGCACTTTTTATCGCACTTTTGCGTGTGTATCAAAAGATTGTATTATCCAAACCGCCAAAACCATTAGTTAAAAAACCATTAGCAAAGAAAAAGTGAAGCAATATGAAACTTTGCATTGCCCTTGATTTACCAAGCAAGCAAGAGAATCTTGCGCTTATAAAGTCTTTAGCTCATTTAGATTCTACGCTATGGCTTAAAGTTGGCTTGCGAAGTTTTTTGCGTGATGGCAGGGAGTTTCTTTTAGATATTAAGGAAATTGGGGATTTTAAGCTTTTTTTAGACTTAAAACTCTATGATATTCCAAACACGATGTGTGATGCCTTTAGTGAAATCGCCTCTCTTGGGGTAAATATGCTGACAATCCACGCTAGTAGCGGACTTGAGGCAATGCAAGCACTTGCCAAACAAAAAAGCAAGGATAAAAATTCCCCGCTTATCCTTGCTGTTAGCGCACTTACAAGTTTTGATGATAAGGGATTTATGAGTGTGTATAATGCAAAGGTAGATTCTCACGCACTTCACCTTGCTAGACTTGCTTATAAGGGGGGAGTTGATGGCGTGGTGTGTTCGTGCTTTGAAGTGGAAAATATCAAAGCACATACGCATAAAAACTTCATCACTCTCACGCCCGCAATCCGACCATTTGGCGAGAGTAGTGGCGACCAAAAGCGCGTAGCAGACATCGCAATGGCAAAGAGGGTGGGGAGTGATTTTATCGTTATAGGTCGCCCAATCTATCAATCAAGCGACCCAAAAGCTGTGGTGGAGCGTATTTTAGAATCGATGAATTAGAGTTTTTTCTCCAATGCACCATTTCTTGTAGCAAGAAATATAAGGGCAAGAATCACCCCTATCATTATGTAAATGTAATATGGGATTCCCTCTGCTTCGCCTTGTGCGTAGCTGTGCATTCCTGTGAGGAAGTAATTCACCCCAAAATAAGTCATAAGCAAACTAAAAAACCCAAGCACAGAAGCACTTGCAAAAATAATAGGCATATTTTTAAAGCCTAAAAATCGTATATGTAAAATGATGGCATACACGCCAATGCTAATAAGAGACCAAGTCTCTTTAGAATCCCAGCCCCAATATCGCCCCCAACTTTCATTTGCCCAAATACCGCCAAGAAAATTCCCAATAGTAAGCAAGAAAAGCCCTAAAATCATACTCATTTCATTGATTGCGCCAAGCGAGAGGATTGAGCTATCGATGTGGGCGCGTTTGCTTGAGCGCATAATAAACAATACAAGCGTAATAATGCCTAAAATAAAGCACAATCCAAAGAATCCATAGCTTGCCGTAATCACGCTTACGTGGATATTAAGCCAATAGGATTTGAGCACGGGCACAAGATTACCAATTTGTGGATTCATATCGCCCATAAATGCGACTAAAAGCGTAATGCCAGACATAAAACTTGCCGCTGATAGTGCGAGTGGCATTCTTGCAAAGATTGCTACTCCAGAGAGAGCGCAAGCCCAAGCAATATAAAGCATTGATTCATAAGCATTACTCCACGGAGCGTGTCCGCTGACATACCAACGCAACGCTAAACCCGCACTATGACATAAAAATGCACCAGCGATGAGAATCCAAGCGACCATATACACTTTGGGATTTAGAGACTTAGCACGCAAAATGCTTGCTATCACAAAGCCAAAAAACACAAGCCCCAGTGTAATATATACAAATGTAAGGTAGTAAAATACTTTAGAGTGGTTTAAAAACACTTCAGCAGCGATTTTAGAATCACTTAATATAAGCTCGCTACCGTGTTGTTTTTGATAGGCTTTTAGCATTTGTAATCCATTAAAGGCAAGATTCCAATCATTTTCCTCCACGCCTTTTACAAAACCTTGAAAAATACTTGCGACAATACCAAAAATAATTTGCCTACTTGATTCATCTTGGAGAGATTCTAAGGCGTCTTCAAAATCATACCATTCATTTGATTGCGCTCTATCATCAGGGACAACGCGCAAGATTTTTGCCGAATACATCAACCCAAACATATAGAGTTTTTCATTAAAATCAATAACATCTTTATCAAAAGTGTCTTGGTCTTTTAGTGGCTTAATGTTGGCGATATTTACATAATTGTGCAAAATATAAGTGCCATCTTTTGCGTAAGCATCAATGGCTGCCACTCGGTTTTGTTTAGGGTCATTGCCTAGTAATGTTCTTAGTTTTGGGCTTTTGGTTTGAAACATTTTGATTTGTCTAAAGTATTGTGGATATACCATCGCACCTAAAAAAATCTGCACATTATTTAGTCCTAAAAACCCATCTTTGTTTGTAACTTTATGCACATATTCTCCAGCAATGGTATCAAGTGGCTTAATACGCCCGCCGAAGTCTTGCAGGAGCACCTTGCCAAATTCATTGCTAAATTCAAGTGAATTGTCTTTGATTTTTTTTAGGAGTTCTTCGGTTTGTTTTTGTGTTGGCTCTTGGACAAAGGCAAGGGAATTTTGCATATTGATAGGCACTTCTTGTGTTTGTGGGATTTGTGGTGATTCATTAGATTCTTGCGTTTGTTCTACTTTTTGTGTATTTTGGATTTCTTGGAGTTGATTAGATTTTGCGCCATCTTCGTGAAGTTCATCAACAAAAGGCATACTATACGCGGTTTGTGGCAAAGAAATAAGTGTAGCTACGCCCACAATAAGCGCGAGTGATTGAGATTTGACAAATCGCGCCAAAGTGCGGAATCGAGAGTTTTTATCCACGAGCAACCAAATCATAGAAATGATTAAAAGCGTGTATCCAATGTATGTCGGCACTTTGCCGGGGTCATTATTCACAGAAAGGATTGTCCCGCTCTCATCGGGGAAATATGAACTTTGAAAGAAGCGATACCCTCCATAATCCAGCACATTATTCATAAAAATCCGCTCTTTTTTAAAGTAGTTGTTTTGCTCATCTTGCACTTCGACAAAGGATTCATACGAGCTTGGCATATTTGAGCCAGCATATCGCTCCAACACAAAAGAATCTAAGTGAATGTAAAATGGCAAAGCAATACTTTTGCTTCCCCAAGAGACAAAAAACACATAATCTTGCATATCAATGCGCGTATTTTGCGCGACACTTCCTAATGGGGATTGCATAATTTCAGCCGTGATTACACTTTCTTTAAGGTTTTCCCAATCAATGTCTCCAAATAGAGTGCTTTTTTGTGTCAAATCAGTGTCAAAGAATAATGCCAAATCAAGGCTTGTATAAGAGTTTTTAAATTCATCGACCTTTGCTCCCACATTTGAGACATTCACATAGAGTTTTTTATCAAAAAAATCAACCTCATATTGCTTGCGCGCATTGATATTAAAGGGAATCTCCACGCCCTCAATCTTTCGCGTAGCTTTATTAAATCCTTGAATGACAAGGTAGGGCTCAGCAGAATAGATAATGTTTGCGCTTGTGTTTTGCTCTATTGGCATTTGTCCCTCGAAGCCAAAAAAGCGTGTGATTCCAGCACCAAAGATAATCACAACAAATGAAAAGTGCAATAAAAGCGAGGCGTATTTTTTGCGTTGCCACGCTTTGGCAGTGATAAAAGAGCCAAGTAAAGACAGAGCAAGCCACAAATGCAAGACATCAAACCACCACGCATCATAGACAATGGCTCTAGCGGTAAGTGTGCCTAAATCACGCTCGATAAAAGTCGCTATCCCGCACGCAATGGCGTATATTGCCATTAGCGCGATAGTAATTTTCATATTAGCAAACAAGAGTTTGAGGCTTGCGTTTGGGTTGTTCAATATTTGCATTGTTGCTCCTTATTGTGCTACGCTAGATTCTAGGGATTGCATTATTTGCTTTGATAGCACATTGGTGGAATCTGCTTGCACGATTATATGTTCTTTAGCGAGTTCAAGGAGCAGGCTAAATTGCTTTGGTTGTAAATATCCCGGATAGGTAAAAAATGGTATCCCTTGAGAATCCAAAAATATAAGTGTAGGTGTTGGGCGGATTTGATACGCTTGGGCGAGTTCTAAAGTCGTCATTTCATAGGACGCAATCTTGCCAAAAAATTGCGCCAAATGGTGAAGTTTGGAGTAATCGATGTTAATATAATACGCGCTAAAGTTTTTAGCAAGAATCTCTTGCATAGAAGCATTTGCCTTAATATCATCTTTAAGTTTGTCGCAATATGGGCAGTTATTTTTGCCAAAGATTAAAAGTGTTGGCTTGCCATTGGAATCGATAGTTTTAGAATCTAAAAAGACATTTTCTAATCCAGCATAGCTTGCTTTATCCATTGATTCTATATCGCGCAAAGTTTTTTCATCAATGTCATTCCCACTAGAAAGCACAAGTGAATCTTCGCACGCATTAAACAACACCCCCACACCAAAAACCAAAACAAATACCACATATTTTTTCATCTCTTTCCTTTGTATGTATTAAGATTGCACCATTTCGATGATAAACCTTGCGAAGTCTAACTCTGCATTAAAGCATTTTGCCACAATATAATCACTAAGCCCGCTTTGCTTGGCGAGATTTGCGTAATCAATGCTAAGCTCATAATCCGTTTCAGAATTATCAATCGTAAATGAAAGGGGAAACACCACTACATTGCGTCCCTTCAGTGTCTTTATCGTGTCTTTTGTCGTGGGGGTAGTCCATTTCACAGGACCAAGTTTTGATTGGAATCCAAGCAAAATCTCATCAAACTCCACCCCTTTTTGTTTGGCGACTTGCGTGAAAGTATCGACATTTTGCGTGCATTCACAAGGATAATTATCGCCTTTTTTCACGGTGGCTTGAGGGATAGCGTGTGTAGAAAAAAGCAATGTATAATCGCGTGGATTTTTCTCCCCGAGTGCTTGTAAAATGCGCTTGAGAATGAGCTCGTTATATCCTAAGTGTGAAAAATACCGCTCAACTACACGGATTTTGGGCGCGAATTTTAGCTCCTTTAATGCAGCGTGAATGTCGAGTAAAGAAGACTTTGTCGTGGTAAAAGAGTATTGCGGATACATTGAAAAGAGGACAATAGAATCTACACCTTTTTGTTGCAAATCTGCAAAGACATCTTTAGCAAATGGCGGACTATAACGCATACAATAAGTGTAAAAATGTTCATTGTCTAAGGAGTTTAAACGCTCTGTGAGCGCAAAAGTATGCGAGATGATAGGCGAAGCACCACCGATTGTTTGATACATTTTTTTTGATTCTTCAAGGCGTTTGTTAGTGATGAAGCTCGCCAAAGTGGAGCGCAAAAAAGAACTTTTAATATCAAGGATATTGGGGTCATTAAAGAGATTTTTTAAAAATCCCTCGACTTCAAAGAGTGAGGTCGGTCCTCCCATATTAAATAGCACGACAGCGGGCTTTGACATTTTTGTTCCTTAATTTGTTAAAAAAGTTTCGTAATAATAAAATTTTAAAGTTAATCTTTGGTTGTTGGATTTTTAAGAATTCTTAGAATTTCGATAAAAATAGCAAAGAGTTTAGGGGGAAACAATGATTGAAAATGTGTCAGATTCTGCGATGATTTTAGAATCTTTAAACCAACTGAGGTTTTATCACGCAGTTTTTTCGCTTTGTCTTGTAATGCCAATTTTACTCAATCTTTGGACTTTGTTTTTTTATAAGAATCTCGTGGCAATGAATAAAAAGATATGGTTTGTAATGCCACTTGTGTTTTTTCTTTTGAGTGTGGCATTTTTAAGCGGGCTTAATTTGGTGTTTTTTAACTTTAGTGGCGTGAGTTTTAGCTTTGTGCTAATGTGTGTGTTTTGGTTGCTTATGCTTATTGGCGAGATTAAGCGCATTAAGATTCTTAAAGTCGCTAAGCGCACGAGCCTAGAGGCAATGCAAGATTACATTAAGTTTGCGAAATATTTGTATGGTGCTGAACTTGGACTTTTTATCATAGTCGCTTGTGCGTGTTATTTGTAGGGTTATGCGTTTTTTATATCATTCTAACGCAGGGCATAAACAGCTCATCATAGACGGAGAGCAATACGCACATATTTATAAATCACGCCGTGCAGGCAAAAATGCAATTCTTAATCTTTGTAATTTGCGAGATAGGCGCATTTATGCGTATAGAAATATCCACATTGATAGGCATAAAGCCACTTTAGAACTTGTAGATTCTAAAGATTACGCCTGCATAGCGCGCAAACCAGCTCATATCATTTGGGCGATAATTGAGCCCAAAATCATCGAAAAAACCCTGCCTACGCTTAATGAACTCGGCATAAGTAAGATAAGCTTTTTTTACGCAGATTTTAGTCAAAAAAACTTTACGCTTAATATGGAGCGAATGCAAAAAATCCTTATCCAATCTTGCGAGCAGTGCGGGAGAAACGAGCTTGTAGAAATGGAAATTTTGAGGGATTTAAATGACGCGCTTATGCGCTATCCAAATGCGCTCGCCTTTGATGTGGCTGGCGATGAGGTGAGTGAAGGCGTGATGGCAGAGAAACTAAGGGAGGTTAGAAGTGTGATTATCGGCGCGGAGGGAGGATTTAGCCCAAGTGAGCGAGCGATGCTAAAAACTTCTATAAGATTACAATCAGATATTATTTTACGCTCACAGAGTGCCACGCTCTTTGCCGCTAGCGTGCTTAATCTACTTTAAGGCAAAATATAATTATTAAGATTCTATGATTTCAATTTCTTGCGAATCTAAATCGTAGAGTTTATAAACCAAATCATCGATTTGGGATTTTAGCGTGGCTATTTCTTTGTCATATTGAGCGTTTAGCGAAATATCTCGTTTGGGCTTAGTTTGCGATTGAAATACTTCGCTTGCACAATGTCATTGTTTCAAACGCTACAAATTGAGAAATCAAAAAATCATTCTTGTCAAAATAACGCCTATTTTTCTTAAAATCTTTTAAGCAGTATGACAAAATCATTGTTTCGAGCCTTTTTTATTTTGGGCGATACACAAAGTTTATCAAACTGCACCATTAAAGCGACAAAATGGAAGTGTTTTTAGATGATATGATAAATGCTTTTGATAGCGAGTTAAAGGGATATTTTGGCTGAAGTTTGCGTGATTTGTAGCGTAAAATAAGGTGGAGGTAAAGCCCCACCTTTAATGTGTTTAATGCGCGGGAATTATAGCAATTTTTGGGAATGGACTCAAGGGTGGCTTTTGGGGTTTAAATTTTAAAATGCAGTTAGTTTATTTATACACCTTATCTCTTTTATCGATTTTGAGGCATAAAATCAGCATTGTATCATCAAAAATCTCGCATACAAGGCGATAATCCCCCACACGATACCGCCAATACTCGCTTAGCTCGCCTTTTAATGCCTTACCTTTAATGCGCGGATTTTCTAAAGATTCTAACTCTTGGGTAAAATCCATAATGC
Organism: Helicobacter sp. 23-1048; assembly: GCF_053654545.1. Taxonomy (NCBI): domain Bacteria; kingdom Pseudomonadati; phylum Campylobacterota; class Epsilonproteobacteria; order Campylobacterales; family Helicobacteraceae; genus Helicobacter; species Helicobacter sp. 23-1048. The sequence continues at coordinate 256,029 of NZ_JBSIUT010000002.1, forward strand.
GCTTTTGTGTGATTTTGTCAAGTTTGGAGAGGGACTTTAGGGACTGCTTGGTGTAGGCAAATTTCATTTTAAGCCTAGCTCTTTGTAGGCTTCATCTGCCAAAATCACTTCGGGGCTTTGCATAAATTCCTTGCGTGCGTTATCTGCCTCTCTTGCGTCCTCAAAGTCTTGTATCCACTCCATAATGGCTTCTTTTGCTAGCAACTCTTGCGTGATGTTTTTTTGCTCTGCTATGGCGGCAAATGTGTTTTGCACCTCTTTTGGCAAATCTATTATCATTTGATTTCCTTTTGTGTTTGGTTTGCTATAAGTTTTTGCATTGTAGCATAATTATTAAGATTCTATGATTTCAATCTCTTGGGAATCTAAATCGTAGAGTTGATAAACTAGCGAATCGATTTTGGATTCTAAATCTTTGATTTTCTTGTCATATTGAGGCTTTGAAAAAGCCGAAATATCTCTATTGTCAATTTTTTGAGATACTTCGCTACGCTCAGTATGACAAGGATTTTTAATCGTCAAAATCGTATCCACACAAGCGATTATTTTATCCGCCAAAGGTTTGTTTTTCGCCGTTATTTTTGGGATTGGCAACTGCTTCAAATATGGAATATCATATCGTATATATCCACTACCCAAATGTGTCGCACCAAAATAATATTTATACCAAAAATCTGCAAGTTTTGAATTTAAGATTCCTAAAATGTAATATGGATTTTCTTTGCAATCCACAATTAAGGTCGCCTTACCCATATAAAATCCGCTATCATCAAAACTCGCTTGAATATGTTTCGTCATTCTTGCAATAACGATTTTAGGTTTTTTAAAATCCTCTTGTATGCTTTGCGAATAAATTTCGCTTGGGATATATTCCTCTTACCAAAGAATCGCATATCTTTTTATATCTGCCGTTTGTATGATTGGCTTATATTTGTCTTGGTTTGATTGTTTTAATCTTTTGAAGTTTTTTAAGTGGATTTTCTTTTTTCCATATCCACTTTGCGAAGTCCCCCATTTTAGAGTGCTTAATTCACCTAACGAATTACAATTAACCCTTTGAAAATTGATATTATATTGCGATAAATTTATTGAAAATCGCTTATTATTTGCATAGGATTGTATATTGTGGCTATATTTAAAGCTATCATCTTGCCACAAAATTACTCTTATTGAATCTTGTTTTTTATTTTTTGAAAATAACCATAATGACGCATAAGTAGAAGCACTATCAAATGCTTTGATATAAGAACAATCAGCAATATAATCAATGCAACCTTTTTCTAATAACAACTTTCTTGTCCCATAAGCAAAATCAGCTTGCAACATTGCGATGGGATTTACAAAACTTAAAAAGCCGTTGTTAGTTATTATATCAATGCCCCTTTCTGCAAAATAACAATACATATTTGGGCGATTAGAATCTTGATTTATGGCATAATGCTTCGTTTTTTCAATGGTTTGAGCATTTATCTCTCTATAATCAATATACGGCGGATTGCCGATAATCAAATCAAAGCCCATAAAATCCCCGTTACTATCCAAAACTTCGGGGAACTCAAATCGCCATTCAAATGCGTGTTTATACTCCGCGCCACTTAGCACAGAATCTAGCCTATGACGCAATAGCTTGATATTTGCATAGCTTTGTGCGGCTTTTGCCTGCTCCTCTTCGCTTAGGCTTGTCTCTGCAAAGAGATTGCCCATTCTGCCATTTAGCCCATCTAGCAAACTCTCATCATCAAGCAAAAAATTCCCAAAATCACGGATATGATTTTGTATCGCTTTTTCTAGCTCTTTTTTGGTTTTGGGGTCTTTTAGCGTGAGGCGAAATGTCGCTTTTAGATTTTGGATTTTAGATTCTATGTCTTTTTTCTGTGGCTTTAGCTCGCTTTTATCGGAGTTTTTATACTCAAAGACGAGATTTTGATATTCGCATATTTTTTGGGCGATATTTGGGATATGTCGTAGGCTATCTTGCAGAGCGAAGCGACTTATGAGTGAGTTGCCACATTTGATATTTATATCGATATTTGGGAGGGTTTGGAGTTCGCGCGTGGCGAGATTTTCATAGTAGCTGTATTTTAGTAATTCTATCCATAATCGCAGTTTGCAGATTTCCACAGAGCTAGGATTTATATCCACGCCAAAGAGACAATTTTCGATTAGCTCTTTTTTGGTGTGAAATAGGGCTTTTTGGATTATGTGGGATTCGATATGTTCGTGGGCGGGAATCGTGTAGTCGATGATTTTGCCATCAAAATCTTTGATGATGAGTTCGTCATTTTCTAAGCTCAAATCAATATCGCGCAATCGCTTGCCCTGCGTGTCTAGCAACAATCCTAACTCGTGCTTTATAGCGATAAGCTCATTTAGCGCGGAGACGAGGAAGTGTCCGCTCCCCACCGCAGGGTCGCAAATGTGAATGTTAAGAAAAGTGCGGTTATGCTTGGCTAGGATTGCGCTTGTGGTGTTTTTGTCATTTTGAGCGGAGCGAAAAATCTCTTTATTATCCTTTGAGATACTTCGGGCTTCACCCTCAGTATGACAATTTGTGGCATCATTGTGAGAATCTCCCCACGCCAAAGCCCCCTCCGCCACAATTTCATTTGGTGAGGGGGAATCTATATCTTTGTCATATTGAGGTTTCGCAGAAACCGAAATATCTCTATTTTGTGCTTTTGATTGAGATACTTCGCTATGCTCAGTATGACAAAGAGTGGTATTTCTAGCAGTGCGGATTTCGCGGTGGATTTCGTATTCTATGTCGGCTATGGTTTCGCATTGCCATTTTGGATTTGCCTCGTTAAATTTTTGCACCACGATTTTACGGATACTTTGCGCGCACATATAGCTTGTGATAAAGCTAGGCGTGAAAAAGCTCCCCTCTTTGTAGCCGTTGAGTTTTTCAAAGACTAATCCCAAAACGGCGGAGTTTATCAGCTTATCGTGGTTAGTTTTAGTAAAATCTACAATGTCTTTTGGCGTGGTGGTGAAATTATACGCGTGAAGAAATGCAAAGAGATATTCTAAAAATGGCAGTGAATCGTGGGTTTTGTAAATCGCATTTTGCGCGCTATCACGGCGCAGGATTGAATCAGGCGCGATTTTTAGGGGCTTTGATTCTAGCAGTGCGATTTCAAAGCCTTGCGATTCTAACGCGCTCTTTTCAAACAGGCTAGAATTGAGATAGGGGATATTTGAGAGATTTTGCGGGATAGATTCACGCTCGCGCACGGCTAGGACTTTGAAAAATAGCGTGGATAGCGCGCTAAAATCGCTCAAAACTTCAATGTGTAAAAAGGGCTTTTCGATATGCTTGAAATTTAATAGCATTGATTCTAGCAGTCGCAAAAATAAAATGCGGTTATTCCACAGCATTAGCAGCGGGAAAATGTGGGAGTCAAAGGCTTCATCTAAGTCGCTTGGGAGCTTGTCTGCAAATGTGGTTTTGACTAAATCTAATAGCGCGTTTGGCGTAGAATCGGGTTTGATTAGCACCTTGTTATTTGTCTCAATTTGCTGTAAGCCCAAAATGTAAAGCAACTCTTTGTAAAACTTCTCATTTAGCGTGTTTGCGTCAATGTAGCGGGGGATTGCTAAAAGTGAGTTTGGCGATAAAAGCGCGTAAAATAGGGCTAGATTTTGTTTGGATTTGTGAGAATCTTGCTTGGATTTGGGATTAGAGTTGTGAGAATCTGCTGAATTTGTTTTGGATTTGTGCGAGTGTGCTAAATCTAGGCTAGATTGGTGGCTAGATTTGCTTTTAGATTCGCGCAAATCTAGTGAATCTAAAAGCGATTTTATATTTATGTAGGTAAATTCTAGCGTGTCGCTCATATCACGCACGATAGATTCAATCTCGGTGTAAAATTTGCGCGTGCTTGTGTCATTGCCTTGCTTAAAATCGCAGTTGTTATACGCGGTGTCTATGCGCTTTTGGATTGCTTTGTTAGGATTTGTGATAAAAAGCGCGTGATAATCCTTTGCTTTTATCACATAAAATTCGTGTGCCGTGCATAAAATAATGTGCTTTATGTTGTTGTTTTTCTTTTGGTGAAATTCGCGCAAGTAGTATAAAATAGATTCGTAGAATGCTTTAGATTCAAGACTCCACGCGTCATTACTAGATTTAACCCACCCCCTAGCCCCCTCCGCAAGGGAGGGGGAATTTTGGGAATCGCCACGCACAAATGAGGGGAAAGATTCGGCGTTTTTAAATCCCTCCCCTTGCGGGAGGGATTTAGGGTGGGGTATTTGTAGCGTTTTCACAAATTCAGCTTTATTTTGGGTAGATTTTACCTCAAAGAGCACCTTTGCAATGCCCTCATCATAAATGGCTAAATCCGCCTTGCCAAGTGTATTGCATTCATAGTCAAAATGTTTATGCAAAAAATTAGCGATTAAGTTTTTTTGAAACTCCTCACTAGAATCGCTTTGCACACTTGCTTTTGTGGCAGATTCTATCATAGAGCGCAAAGAATCCTCAAACCCCTCCAAACTCATCTCACTGCTTACATCAACCCCCACAAACTCACTTACACTTTTATACACAAAATCCATATTTTTCCTTTGTTACAAATCTTTCGTAACGATTTTTGCAAAGCTCTCAAAATAGAGTTTTTTGGCGTGGTTAGATTCTATATTGATAGAATCTATTTGGATTTTTTCGCCCTGTGGAGTGATAATGCCAATATCACACGCACTTAATCCAAGTTTTTGTGCGCTTTGTGCGAGTGTGGCAAATTCATCTTCTTGGATTTGGTTTTTGAAATAAAGTGGGTTGAAAAATTCTTTTGGTGTAAGTATTTGGAGTGTGAGCATTTGGATTCCTTGATGTCATAGATTCTTAAAAAATTACTTAAGGTTGCATTATAGCGCAACTTTGTTTCTATGTTTTTAATGATTCTAATTTTTAGACAATGTCGTGTGGCAATTTTGTGTTATAATCTACATTATGAGTAAAAAAGACAAGATAAAAGAAAAGATTGTATCTTTGAGGTTTTGGCTTGGAATCGTGGTAGCCACATTTTTAGCTATCATTGGTTGGTGTATCACAAACTATACAACAATCGAATTTTGGCTACTATCCTTGGGGTTTATGGCGGTTATCTTTTTAGGAATCTTAGCATTACTACTCTCTAAAAAAATAGAAAGCAAAATCGAGGAATTGGAGGATTTATAATGCTTACAAATGTTATGGTAATATGTATGGCTTTAGCTGTGTTTCTTATCCCTGCGATGGCGTTAAAGGCTCTCTTGGATAGCGATAAAGATTAGAGTGTGCCCCTACTTTACAAATCTTTCGTAACGATTTTTGCAAAGCTCTCAAAATAGAGTTTTTTGGCGTGGTTAGATTCTATATTGATAGAATCTATTTGGATTTTTTCGCCCTGTGGAGCGATAATGCCAATATCACACGCACTTAATCCAAGTTTTTGTGCGCTTTGTGCGAATGTGGCTATGTCATTTGGAGCTACCTCTGCAAGCACACAGCTCGGCGACTGCGCGAAAAGGTGTAGTGGATTATCAAAGCCACTTTGCACACATACTCCTTTATCGCCTAATAGTGCCATTTTTGCCAACGCGATTGCTAATCCTCCCTCGCCCACACTTTTAGCACTCTTAATGATTCTGTGCGAAATGCCAATGTGTAAAAGCTCCCAAAGCGCAAGTTCTTTTTGCAAGTCGATGCGTGGAATCTCCCCATAAATTTTCCCCTCAATGAGCTTTTGCGCGAGCGAGCCTGCGAAGTTTGGCGTAAGCTCGCCAAGTAGTATAATGTGATTTCCACTTGTTTGCAATGCGCTTGCAATCGTGTTGTTGCAATCGCTAATCACGCCCACGCTCACAATGCTAGGCGTGGGATAAATATCCACGCCATCGCTTTGGTTATGCAAGCTCACATTACCACTTACCACAGGTGTGTTAAGTGCTTCACAAGCAGATTTTATCCCCTCGCAAACTTGCGCGAACTCCCACATTACTTGAGGATTATTGGGCGAACCAAAGTTTAGGCAATCACTAATCGCCTTTGGCACTGCTCCGCGTGTGGCGCATTTACGCCCAGCACTTGCTACGCTTAGTCGTGCTCCCTCGTATGGATTAAGGTAGCAGTAGCGCATATTGCATTGCACGCTCATTGCAAGCGCGAGATTTGTCCCTTTAATGCGTATCACACTTCCATCGCCTTGCCCACAAGAGACTATGGTATTTGTCTGCACGGTGCTGTCGTATTGACTATATACCCATTTTTTATCACTCACTTCCACGCTACTTAAGAGGAGTTCAAAGATTTTTTGCGCTCTTAGTGAGGTTTGCAAGTCTTTTGCTTTGCCATTTTCGCGGGTTGTAGCTTGCAGTGGTCTATCAAGCATTGGTGCATTTTCACTTAGCGGTGTGATAGGGATTTGCGCACATTGCTCGCCAAACCAATAGAGTTCCATCTGCCCGCTATTAGTTACTTCGCCGATGATTGCCACATCGACTTCCCACTTTTGAAAAATCTCTAACACTTTGTCCTCGCAACCCTTTTTAGCGCATATTAGCATTCGCTCTTGGCTTTCGCTAAGCATTAGCTCGTAGGGATTCATTTGTGATTCTCGCATTGGGACTTTATCAAGCTCTAATCGCATACCAGAGCCACTTTTACCTGCCATTTCAAAGCTAGAGCTCGTAAGCCCAGCCGCACCCATATCCTGAATCCCCACAATATAGTCGTGTTTAAAAAGCTCCAAGCACGCTTCTAGTAAGTTTTTCTCGGCAAATGGGTCGCCCACTTGCACGGTGGGACGCAAATGTTTAGAATCTTCGCTAAAGCTATCAGAGCTCATCACCGCTCCACCCAAGCCATCACGCCCCGTTTTTGAGCCTACATAAATCACAGGATTCCCAACGCCCTCCGCTTTGGCATAAAAGATTTCCTCTTTTTTTGCCAATCCTAAACAAAAGGCATTGACTAAAATGTTGCCATTATAGCAGGGCTCAAAGCTCATCTCTCCGCCAATGGTAGGCACTCCCATACAATTCCCATAGCCACCGATTCCCTCGACTACACCGCGCAATAAATAACGATGCTTTTTACCAAGTGAATCTAACGCATTAATATCTCCAAATCGTATGGAATCTAGGCTTGCCACAGGGCGTGCGCCCATTGTAAAAATATCGCGCATAATGCCCCCCACTCCCGTAGCCGCACCAGCATTTGGCTCTATGAAGCTCGGGTGGTTGTGTGATTCTATTTTAAACACGGCGGCATAGCCCTCGCCAATGTCAATCACGCCAGCATTCTCGCCCGGACCTTGAATCACCCAATCCGCACTTGTAGGGAATCCACGCAAATATTTTTTACTTGATTTATAACTGCAATGTTCGCTCCACATCGCGCTAAAAATGCCTAATTCAATGGCATTTGGCGTGCGTCCTAAAATTTTTAGAATCTGCTCGTATTCATATTCGCTTAGTTTCGCTTGAGTAAGTGCGTTTTTAATGTCATTTATCGGGGCTGTGAGATGAGAAATGTCGTGCATAAAATTCCTTAGAGCTAAATTACGCCAAAATTGTAACACAACTTATGCTACAATCACGCCAAAATTTACGGGCTTTGTAAGAGAAAAATTTGAGAAAAGATTTTGCATAAAATCAGGCAAAATCTTAATAAAATCCATAAAAATCTACAAATAAAAGGAGGGCAAATGCAAATCCCAATGAGTGATATAGCCCAAGTGGCGGAGTTTTTTAGCATTATTCATCATATCCCCGGGCGCATTCGTATCCGTGTGAATGTAACCAAAATCCCAGCGATACAAAAATGGGCGAGCGAGACAAGTTTGCGTGAGATTTTACCTCAAAGCAGCGCGGGGGAGGGGAGTGAGAGCTTTATCATCACACTTTTGCAAAGTCTGCCTGCTGTGAAAAATATCAAAGTCAATGCCATTGTGGGAAGTGCGACAATCGAGTATGATAAAGCCATTTTTGAGCCTAGCTTGTGGGAAGATTGGGTAAAAAAGGAGAATCTAGAGGCAATTTGTGCGAAGCTAAATGAAATGGCAAAAAGTTTAGATTCATAAGTGAGCGTGGCAAATGAGCGAGATTTTAGCGACACAACAAAGCAAAAAGAGAATCTTATTTTTAGCAATAAATGAGAGAGAGAAATCGCTCAAATTTTATGAAAAAGCGTTAGATTCAAATGATATGTTAGATGAGAATTTGCGTGAGATATTTCGCCAAATCGCACAAAAAGAGCGCGAGATTTTAGCAAATGCAAAAGTGATTTTAGACGCGCTAGATTTGGGGGAATCTAGCGATTGTAATGCGAGTGATTTGACGGATAAAAAAGATGAGATTTTACTGCCAAGCGCGTTGCCAGATGATATTTTGGGCGAGTTGCAAAGCGAAATGGGCGTGGTGGATGCTAAATCGCTCAATATTTTAGCAATGGGCGTTGAATCCCACCATTTACAAACTTGCGATTTTTTAATCAAGCAGGCGCAAAATTTATGCCAAAATCCCAAAGTGCTAGACACACTCTACCAGCTCCAAGCATTAAGCTACAATCATCACATTGCGCTACTGCAAGGCGAGTCGCCCAAAGAAAATGTAAATCCACATCTTACAAATCCAAGTCTTGCAGATTCTGCAAAATCTGCAAATCCCGCGCTCCCAAATGACACAAATCTCCCTCAAATGGCGTTGCAAGATTTGCTACGCCAAAATCCGCTATTTAGCCAAATACAAACTTCTATCAACCAAATTCAGCATTTTTATGCCGAGACAAAGGGCATTGTTACGAAGCTAGAAAAAGGAGAATTGCAAAAAGACGAGCTGGTGGCGTTTTTACAACGATTGCCTTTTTGATATGAAAAAATTTTCCTAAAAAGACTTGCATTTTGAGAAAATTATATTATAATACGCACGAAATTTATCAAAAAGGAGTCAAAAATGGCACTACCATTTATAGCAGGACTAATCATCGGCGGCGGCGCAGTATATGCGTATAATAATAGAGATGAGCTAAAAAAGCAAGTCAAAGCAAAAAGCAAAGACTTAAAAGCAGGGCTTAAAAAAGGCGAGGAGGCATTTGGCAAGGTTTCTACTTCTATCAAAACAGGGGCAAAAAACCTCACTAATAGCTTAAAAAGCGCGGTCTCTACCACGCAAAGCACCAAAAGTGCAAAGCAAAAAGCATCAAGCAATGCAAAAGCCCAAAAAAGCACAGAATCAAAAACAGCGACTTTATCGTTAGATTCTAAATAAGGATTTTGCACGCAAAGTGATACAAACTACAATCTATGGCGCAAAATTGTAGATTTTAGTTGTAAATCTTACTTTATAAAAGTAGAATTGCAAACTAGACATTGCAAAGAGTTTTTTTTGGCAAAGAGATTTTTTTGGCAAAGCAAAATTTCGCAAAGTTTTAGAGTTGGCAAAAGTCGCAAAGTTTCAAAATGGCAAGTTTTGGTGGCATAGGCTACCATCACACAATCTTTAAATTTTAAAGGAGAACAAATGTTACTCAACACAGGAGCGCAACGGTCAATCACAGGACACGCAGTAAGTGGCGGAGTAGCGGGAATCTTACTCGCTTCATATATGAATTACAAAGACTACAAAGAGGGCAAAATCTCACAAGAAAAAGCACTCAAAAACACGCTAACAGCAGGCGTGCAAGGCGCGGTGATTACCGCGTGTGCGATAGGCGTGGCAAACGCAGTAGGGAGCAACAAAGGTGCATTTCAAGCCCTGCTAGAATCTAGCGCGTATCTGTGCGCGGGCGTGGCGGGCGTGTATGTCATCGATAGTATCGCAAATGATAAAAAATTACTCAAAAAATAGGGGGGAAAAATGGCAACAAATCAAAATACCAATAACGCAAATACCGCAAACAACTTGGATACTTTGCAAAGCAATCCTTACATAAACAATACCTCAAACAATGCAGGGCAGGGCTTTGCAAATAACCAAAACAATAATGCGCAAAATGCTCAAGGACTTAACAACGCGCAAAATAGCAATGCGCAAGGCTTTGGCAATCAAAGCGCAAATAACGCAGGCTTTAATAGCACAAACAACGCGCAAAATTCTCAAGGTTTTAGCAATCAAGGCTTTAATAACGCCCAAAATCAAAACGCCCAAAATTCCGCTACAAGCGCACTTAGCTCGTTTTTTAATTCGGGCAATTCACAGCAAGATTTCTTAAAAGGCGCGTTTATCGGGGCAGTGGCGACTTTTATTTTGACAAACAAAGACGCACAAAGCGCGATTTTTAAAGGGTTTGCCAAAATCTCAAATCTTTTTGAAATGGGATTAGAGGAGCTAAAAGAGCGATACGAGGACGCGAAAGCAGAAGTGGATTCTCAATAAAGAGGCGCGGTTAAAATGGCTTCAAAAGTTTCACAAAACGCCTTAGAGTCTTCAAGCACAAAAACAGCGAAAAAAATCCCACCCGTGCGTTTAAAACTCATTCACAGCACGGCAAATCGTGCGAGATTTTCGTATGCGCTGCATAAAGGCGGGGCGATTCAAGCTGTGCCACTGCGACTATCTGTGGAGGCGATAGATGGCGTGAAAGGCGTGCGTGTCAATGATATTTTGCATAATATTATCATTAGCTATGAGGGAGGGCAGGGCGAGCTAGCGCGATTAGAAAAAGAGATTTTTCACACACTTACAAATCTGCTCACCACTTCAAAGCGCAAGATTTCAGAATCTAGCATTTTTGCTTTGCGTGATGAGATTCCAAGCTCTGCTGAAGTGGTGCGTTCGGCAACCGCGCTTATTAGCGAGCCTTTTATCGTGCCACAAGTGCCAAAAGCCGCATTTAGCGCAATCGCAGCATTTCCATTGCTAAAAAGTGGCGTAAAAGAGGCATTAAGCGAGGGCGTTACTTCGCGCGTTTTGGAGGCTATGGCGGTGGCGATTTCGCTCTATCGCTCCGATTTTCGCACGGCAAATTCTACGAATTTTATGCTGACTTTGGGCGAATATATCGAAGAAATGACAATGTATAAAAGCGATGATTTGCTCCAAGAGCTTAGCAAGCCTCAAGGTGGCGAAGCGTGGGTAGAGAAGCACATAAATGGCAAAAGCGATTTGGTGCTAACCAAAAGCGAGGATTTGCAAATCGGCGATATTGTCGTGGTGGGCGCGGGCGATAGTATCTTAATCGATGGGCATATCATCTCTGGCGAAGCAATGGTAAATCAAATCTCAATGACAGGCGAAGCCACGCCTGTGAAAAGAGCGCGGGGCGATAGGGTGCTATCTGGCACGATTGTCCAAGAGGGCAAAATCAAAATCTGGGCAGAGAGCGTGGGTAGCCAAACCGCCACCGCGAGAATCAAAAACTATATCCAAGAGACACTTACCCAAAAATCTAGTATTCAGCTCTCCGCCTCTAAAATGGCTGATAGCCTCGTGCCAATTACTTTGGGGCTTGCCATTCTCTCGTATGTGTTTAACCGCGATTTGACACGCGTGGCAAGCGTGCTTCAAGCGGATTATTCCTGCGCTTTGAAGCTTGCCACCCCTGTGGCGTTTAAATCCGCAATCTCTAGTGCGGGAAAAAATGGTATCATCATCAAAGGTGCAAAAAGTTTAGAATCACTCAATGAAGCCGAAATCTTTGTCTTTGATAAAACAGGCACGCTTACCAAAGGCGAACTTGAAGTCGTGCAAGTGCATAGTTTCTCGCCACAATGGGATAAAGAGCAGATTTTAAATCTTTCAGCGAGCATTGAGGAGCATTATTTCCACCCTGTGGCTGAAGCGGTGGTAAAGGCAGCGAGGGAGCGCAAGTTTAACCATATCCACCACGATGAAGTTACATTCATAGTCGCGCACGGGGTCAAAAGCCAAATCAATGGCAAAGAAGTGCTTATTGGCAATCGGCATTTTTTAGAGGACGATGAGGGCGTGGATATGCGTGCGCACGAAACCAAAATCAAATCACTTCTAGATTCTGGACATACGCCGTTATTTATCGGCTATGACGGGGAATTGCTAGGACTTATCTTGCTTAAAGATACGGTGCGACACAACGCCAAAGAAGCATTAGCGCGCTTGCGCAAAAGTGGCGTGAAACAAATCGTAATGCTAACGGGCGATGAGGAAAACAAAGCGCGTGAAATCGCAAATGAACTAGGAATCGATAGATTTTACGCCAAACTTTTGCCAACCCAAAAAGCAGAGATTTTAGAATCCATAATGAATGAGGGGCATAAAGTCGCCTTTGTAGGGGACGGAATCAATGACGCCCCCGCGCTTATCAAAGCACACAGCGGAATCGGAATGTGCAAAGGTGCTGACATCGCCAAAGCAAGCGCGGACATTGTGCTTTTGAAAGACGACATTGAATCTGTGGCGGACGCCAAAGAATACGCATTATCGTGCCTAAACAAAGTCAATAAAAACTTCAAAATCACCGTGGTGGTGAATAGCGCGATTTTAGCCCTAGCGACATTTGGGAAACTCTCGCCCATACAAACGGCGTTTTTGCATAATGGCACGACAATCGGGCTATTGCTAAACGCGCTTCGTGGCATACACTTAAGGAAAAAATAATGCCTCTAATGCCCTTAGCGTTGATTGGTTGCGTGGTGCTATTTTATAAAGTGGCAAAGGGGAGTGTCAAAAAGATGAAATTAGGAAAAACAAAAAAATCACAACATAAGGAGCAATAATGAATACAACAAATAAAGCAAGCATTTCACGCCCTGCAAAATCTCGCGTAAAGAGCGAAACAAAGGGCATATCAAGCACAAAATCTAGCGCGAAAAAACCGCGCACATTGCAAGCAAAAAATACCACAAATACCGCAAGTAAGTCTAGCGTGCTAAAATCTAGCCTAAAGCCTAGTGTAAGCAATGGCACAAAGAGTGGCACGACACACTTAAATGGGGCAAAATCAAACGATTCTAAAACCTCAAGCCTAAGCCTAAAAACCCTGCAAGTCGCAGAGCTACTCACTTCGGTAGAATCTAAAAGGGAATTTGCAAAGCTAGGAATGAGTGCTTCACTGCTTGTATGCGTGGGGAGCGCGTTTTTTAAAGGTAACTTCGCACGAAATCTACATATCGCCTCTGGCGTGGCGTTGGTTGGGTTTAGCATTTGGCATCATAGCTTGTATGAGAAAAAATAATCTACACTTAGCAAGGATTGGCTTTAAAGAGCGTTGTGAAATACTGCAAAGAGTGTGAGTGAGCGAAAGCACCAAAAAAACAAAAGCCCAATCTAAAAGGCAAAAAATGAAGCGAATCGTAGTGATTTGTTGTGCGTTTGCGTGTGCGATATGTGCTAATCCTATGCACCCAAATCTATTTGAAGCGCAATCGAGTAATTTTATCCACGATTTGCGCTATGGCACGATAGATAATTTTATGGGTGTGAATCTTTACAAACATTTTGGATTAGATAAATGCTTTTTGCATAATGATTTGGGCGAGCGCGTAAAAAGGCTTAGCGAGATTGCAAGCAAAGAGCGCGTAAAAATTGTGTTTTTTGACTGCTTCCGTCCGCAGAGTGCGCAAATAAAAGCGTGGGAAAAGATGAGCGATGAGCGATTCGTGGCAAATCCATATAAAAATGGCTCAAATCATTCGCGAGCAATCGCGCTTGATGTGGGATTAGCAGATGAAAATGGCGAGATTTTAGCGATGCCTAGCGAGTTTGATGAGTTTAGTCAAAAGGCGTTTAGCGATTATAAATGCACCAAAGCAGAGGCGCAAAAATGCGCCAATAGAGAGAAGCTAAAAGCGATAATGAAAGAGGCTGGATTTAGGGGGATTAAAAGCGAGTGGTGGCATTATGAAGCGGACTTTACGCGAGATTCTCTCCCGCTTGATACATCTCAAATCCGCGAAACATATCCATTGCTTGATTTACCTTAAATGTGAGATTTGGAAATCATCTTATATCAAATTTGGCTACGATATGTAAAACCTTAAGAAGTTTTTAATTTGATTTAAGTTAAAATTCGCAAATTGTTAAAAACTTCAAAAAAGGCAAAAATTTATGCAAAATCTTATAAATCAATCCGTTAGATTCAAGAGATTTGATATGCTAGATTCTCGCATTCTACACGCTTATCGGGGGGGGGCCATACCCTTTATTTAACTGATTTTTTACACCACTTATTCCAAACTCGCGCATTAAATTTTAAAAAGCCACTTTATTATTTCCCCCACCATTGCGGATGGGGATTAAGGGGACTGGTAAAATCCCGTCATTGCGAGGCGCGTGAGCGTAGCGAACGCAACGAAGCAATCCACAAAACTTCACACCACACCAAAGGAATCCAAATGATTACTTAAGTTTATATTTTCGCGCTTGTTAGATTCGCACACCAAAAATGGCAAAGCAATCTTTTGGATTTTAAGTCGGCGGTTAAGACAGATTCGCCCCAAAAGGCGAATAAAATTTCAAAATATAGAAAGGACAAAAAATGGCAAAATCAAAAAGTTCAGCAAGAGGACCGATAAGAGGTGATAATAGGACTAGGCGAGGATTATCTAGGACGACAGCACAAAGAAAAGGCGATAGAAAAAGACGCAAAAAATAAATGGAGGTGCAAAATGGCAAAATATAGTCCAAAAACAAAACTCAAATTAAAAGAGTTGGTAGATGATTTGAGCATACATTTAGGCGACATTGATACGAGTGCGATTGCTGATATGTCATATCTTTTTAATGATAGCGAACGCACGGATTTTAGCGGGATTGAGAAATGGGACACTTCAAATGTCGTAAGTATGGAGGGTATGTTTTATGATTCATATTTCAATCACAACATAAATGATTGGAATGTTTCTTGTGTAAGCAATATGTATTGTATGTTTAGCAATACTCCATTTAATCAACCATTGGATAAATGGAATACTTCAAGCGTTTGCACTATGGCAAATATGTTTGAAAATTCACCTTTTAATCAACCGATAGGTAATTGGAATGTTTGTGAGGTAGATAATATGTGCAGAATGTTTAGTAGCACACCATTTAATCAACCGCTAAATGATTGGGATACTTCAATGGTTGCTAGTATGGAGTATATGTTTTACAGGACACCTTTTAACCAACCATTGGATAAATGGAATACTTCTAATGTCGAAGATATGTCAAATATGTTTTGCAATACGCCTTTCAATCAACCGATAAATAATTGGAATGTCTCAAATGTATCAAATATGAGCGGTATGTTTGAATATTCGGCTTTTAATCAATCATTGGATAAATGGAATGTTTCAAGTGTGAAATATATGTCAAATATGTTTGCGCATTCTGCCTTTAATCAGCCATTAGACAAATGGAAAACTTCAAAAGTGGTAGAGATTAAAAATATGTTTGATAATGCAAAGTTTTTTATGCAAAATATTGATTCGTGGGATATTTCAAAGGTTTCTAACGATGATATAAAAAAGGTGTTTAAAAATCTAACACAATCACAGCGCAAAACGCTAAAATTGCCAAATTGGTGGCTTAAAAACTTTGATGACTCAAAAAATTTGATTGATTTGAATGTCTTTGACGCTTTGGTGATTGGCGAACAGCGCAAAGAAGCATATATGGTTGAATTGCATTATGATAGGATAATGGAGATTCACAAAAAATACCCCGACAAACTTACAGCAATGGCTGATTTGGCAAAATCTGATAATTGGAATTATAAAGCTGTGATAGGATATAGCCCAAATGCGATTAGTGCTAGTGATTTGAAATTTTTTATCGGTATGGATAAAGAGCAATGCGAATCTATATGCAAAAATTCGTTTTTAGCGATAGTAGCAACGCTCAATGACGACAAAATAAATGAAATTTTGGGCGTATTTGACACCAAAATAGACGCTCTGGAATCTATCCCATATAAAGATGAAAATTGCTATTTGGGCTATCAACCCACTAGCACAAATGACATTTTAGGCAAATCGTTTAGTGCTACGCAAAAAGCATTTGAAAATATATGTATTGGCGTTTATGGGCAGTATTGGTGGGTAGAAGTCGATAGCAAGGACATTATCACTAAAATCATCAAAGTAATTGATCTTGAAAAATCAAAAAGCAAATATGAAGAGTCGGGCTGTGGGAATCTCATCAAAGAAGCCAAACAATACAAAGATGATTTGCCAAAGGCAAGTGATAATTGTCGCTTTGAATTGATTGAAGCAGTGGAAAAAGACGATGAGGACGAGGATGAATGCTATGACGATGAGGATTGGGACGATGATGATGACAAGTAAAACTTTTTGGCGAATCTTTGATGAGATTCGCCATATTTTAATTTCAACACAAAGGATAAACAATGACAAATGAAAATGTAGAAAATGTAGAGAATCGTGGTGATTTGAGTGTAGATTCAACCAAATCTACTCCAAAAACTTTACTTTTAAGCGAATTTATGCGCGAAAGCGGATTAAAACCAGATGAAAAAAGCGGTAAATTTATCCCAAAGAGTAGGCACATCAAAGATTTGGTGAATTGCACAGATGATTGCTTGGAGAAGACAGACAAACTTATTAGCTTAAAGCGAATCGACACGAGAGACATTACGAGTATGAATCGGTTATTTGAAAATAGCACAAGGACAAAAGAGGAATTTGACGGGATTGAGGATTGGAATACTTCAAATGTAACTTCATTTGCTTATGCGTTTAGTCGTGCGGAATATTTTAATAGCGACATTAGCGGTTGGGATGTCAGCAAAGGAAAAGGGTTTTATTATATGTTTTTTCACGCGCACAATTTCAATCAACCCATCGGCGAAAAGTGGCACACAAAAAGTGCTAAAAATATGAGAGCGATGTTTTGCTTTGCGACAAAATTCAACAATGGCGGAAAAGATTTTGGCAAAAATTGGGTGATGGACAATGTCGATTTAAGCGCGGAAATGTTTTACAATACGGATAATTTCAACGCAGGCGGACTAAATGAGTGGAATATGACAAATATCAAAAAATGCTGGTCTATGTTTAGAAATGCAAAGGCGTTTAATCAGCCACTTGATAAATGGGATATGCCAAATTGCGATTCTTTTTACTCAATGTTTTATGGTGCGGAATCTTTCAATCAAAATTTAAGCGCGTGGGGGACAAGGCTAGGTAAAGTAAAAGGTATGGAATATATGTTTGCCAATACGAAGTCGCTAAATCAAACTTTTGATTGGCAAATATTAGCGGATTGCTATACT
Organism: Helicobacter sp. 23-1048; assembly: GCF_053654545.1. Lineage (NCBI taxonomy): Bacteria > Pseudomonadati > Campylobacterota > Epsilonproteobacteria > Campylobacterales > Helicobacteraceae > Helicobacter > Helicobacter sp. 23-1048. The sequence continues at coordinate 273,202 of NZ_JBSIUT010000002.1, forward strand.
GATAATATTATCAAAGGCAGTCCATTACAGCTTAAATTAACTAAAATCAGCGATGGCAAAGAACAACAAAAAGAAATTTTGCAAGATTCAAGCCAAAATGCGATAGATTCAGTCAAACAAGCCTATCAACTTGCCTCCGACATAAAAGAATTTAGAATCTATCAAATTGTCAAAAATGATAAAAATCTCATTGACAAAGATTACAAAAACGCGCTAGATTCGTTTGTAAATCCGCAAGAGTGGCAAAAATGCGATAGAAAAGAGCTTTATAGTTGGCTACCAAAAAATATTCGACAATCTTTTGAAATCTATCTATCTAAAAAGCAAGGCGATAAATCTTGCAAGGCAGATGAGAGCAAATGGGATTTTATCTGCTATAAAGTTTTTGATTATATCTTTATGATAGAAGTGGGCGATAAGGAAAATATCCTTAATATCTCGCAAAACGCACTAAAAAAGCACGATAAACGAACGCTGATAATAAAACAAGAACCTTTTGATGATGACGATGAAGATTATGATTTTGGGGAGCGCAAGATTCATTACCAAAGCAATTCTTTGCATATTAGTTTGGAGGATAGCAATGAAATGTATATCTACAATGGCAACACAAACAAAGATACGCAAAATAGCAATCGAATCCTAAATATCATCGGTGCTTTGATACTTGCAAAGGCGTATGAAAGCAAAATGTATGATTTTAACAAAATGGCACGAAGCACAAAAGGCGCGAATCTAATGCAATGTCATAAAGAGATTTGTGCTTTTGATTTGAAATATTACCAAGATACGCCTGTGCTGGTTTATAATTCTGCTTTGGTGGAATTTTGGGAGGAACTCTCAAAGCGATATAAGATAAATGATAAGCATAAGGAATTGCAAGAGACGATTACGCGAATCGCACAGCTTGTGAGTGATGAGATAAGGGAGAGGGAGAATGAATCTAGAAATAGTTTGAATACTAAAATAGCTATTGCAACGGTTATAATTGGGTTTTTATCTTTGCTTGGTGCAATTTTGGCTGCAATTCCTGTGATACAAAATCTGCTAAAATAAAGGGCATAAAATGGGACTTTTTGATAAAATTTTTGGTGTAAATAAAGATTCGCCATATTTTAATTTCAACACAAAGGATAAACAATGACAAATGAAAATGTAGAAAATGTAGAGATTCGCGGTGATTCAAGCGCAGATTTGCCTGAATCTACTCCAAAATTATCTTTAAGTGAATTTTTAGCGCGTGAATCTATCCCGCAAAATGACAAAGGGCAGTTTATGCCCGATAAAAAACAGCTTAAAATGCTAGTAAATTGCGTTGATGATGATACGGGCAAACTCATTAGCTTAAGGCGAATCGACACGAGCAGAGTTACAAATATGAAAGCGTTGTTTTATAAAAGTGCGCGGAGCGATTTTGATGGCATTGAGGATTGGAATGTCAGCGGTGTCGTGGGCTTTGAGCTGTGTTTTGCGCAGTGCAAGACATTCAATGCCAAAATCGAACAATGGGGCGATAAGATAGCAAATGTGCGGACTTTTGAGGCGATGTTTTGGGGTGCGGAGAGTTTCGATAGACCCATTGGGGCGCATTGGGATACGAGCAGTGCGACAAATATGATAAGAATGTTTTCTCAAGCAAAGAGTTTCAACAACGGCGGAGAGCCCTTTGGCGAGAAATGGAAAATGGATAAAGTCGGTTGGACTTGGGAGATGTTTTGGAATGCGGAGCGATTCAATCAGCCCATAAATCATTGGATTATGTCTAGCGTAACGAAGTGTTTTACAATGTTTATGGGCGCAAAGGCGTTTAATCAGCCTTTGGATAAATGGGATTTGTCAAATGCTGTGAATTTAGGAAGTATGTTTAATAAGGCAGAGAGTTTCAATCAAGATTTAAGTGCGTGGGGCGACAAGCTAGGCAAAGCGCAAAATATGAGAAGAATGTTTGCCGATACGAAGTCGCTAGATATAAACTTTTTGCAAGATTGGCAAATACCAGCGGATTGCAATACTGATAATATTATCAAAGGTAGCAAATTAGAGCAAATCTTAAAAACAGCAAAAACTCAAAGTATTGATGAGAAAAAACAAGAAACCAAACGCAAATTGAAACATATTGCTAAATTTACAATTAGTCAAGTCAAAGATAGTGATTTAATTCAAAAAATTTGCGAAAATTTAAGCGAAAATAAGGGGTTTGTAGTTAATAAAAGCAGCTGGATACCGCGCAACATTTTAAACAACTATAAAGTTTATTTAGGAAAAGACAACGAGAGTAAAAACGGCAAGGATAAAATCATAAAAGCAGATATTGATGATTTTGAATATGCGTTTTGCAGGGTATTTGATGATATAGATTTCGTTATAACAATAGATGATACTAGTCCGCTTGATAAGGTTGAAAATATCAATAAATTTGAAATTTATCAATCTAGTAACATTAAAGACTTTAATGAAATTAACGGGGACGATGAGACGAGCGAGTATGACAAACCTTACACGATAAGCAAGGATAATAATTTGGAATTTTATCTTGCTGATGCGAGTATGCTTATTATCAATAAATCGCAAAATGAAAACATTGGCGATAATAGCAATACAATTTCAGACATTATAAACGCTTATATTTTAGCCAAAGCCTATAAAGCCAAAATGCAACAACTAAACACTTTGGCAAGTGAATATAAAGAAAAAAATTTTTGGGGCAAAACGCTTGATTTTCTTTGTTTTTGGAGAAATGATACACTACATAAAGTCCATAAAGACATTTGCGCTTTTGATTTAAAATACTATCAAAAAGACCCTGTGGATAAAAATAAGGTAGTCCTTGATATATGGCGTGAAATGTCAAAGTCGTATCTTGTGGCACAAACACACGATGAGCTAAAAGAAACGATAAAACAAGTCGCTGAACTTGTAAGTGATGAAAATCAAAAGAGATTTAACTATCTTATGTTTGCCGTTGCTATATTTACTGCATTTGGCGTGGCACTTGACATATATCGTTTTTGTAAAGGCAATTAAATTTTTAAAAGAGGATTCAAAATGGGGCTTTTTGATAAAATTTTTGGTGCAAGTAAAGATTTAGCACAGGATTCAAAGCAAAATTTGGCAAAAGATTCGCCAAAAGATTCAGCACACGATTCGCGTAAAGATTCGTTATTGCGAGGTTGGTTTATGATAAGGAGAAAAAATGATACAGCTTAAATCAATAGTTAGAATAGGGGTGGTTAGCGGGACAGCTTTGCTGATAAGTATCGCGTTTAGTGGATTTAGCGGTGCGCCACAATGTGATGATAAAGAAGCTATGAATCAAATGGCAGATGACTTCACCACAAAACTAGCAGATGAATATAGAGGAAAATATCCTAAATTATCTTATAAAGAAAATTTGGATTTGGCAGCCCAAATAGATAAAAGAATTGAAAATATTGCTACTAAATCCATAGATACAAAACAAAGACAAACATCGTGCAAAGCGACAGTGTGGATTATGGAAGTGCCTTATCGCAAGCGTGATATTGAATACAATGTGCGATATGACGATGATGGTAAAGTCGAACTTGAAATTACAAACTATGATGAAATGTTTTACTAATCTATGCGAATTCTTTATATAAATCACAATAGATTCACAAAAGGGGGCACAATGAAGCGGACTTTGCGATTTTGTGTGATATTTTTGGCACTTTTCTTTATCGCGTGTGGCACAAATCAACCACAATATGTGGATTCACGCGATTTTGTTAGCTTTGGGTTGGACAATCACGACATTGGCGATATGCTACAAAAGCAAGTGGATTCACTACTAAATCACCCAACTATAAAAAAGCAAAATAAGCCAAAAGTCTTAACAATCGGCGCGATAGAAAACAAAACCAATGACAACATTGACATTGAAATCATTGCAAACGAGCTGACAAGGCATTTAAGCAACAGCGGGAAATTTGTCATCGTAAATGCGGGGAGAGATAAAAAAATCGAGCAAATCATTAAAGATTCGCGCAAACTGCGCCAAAATGCCGAGTATAATCAATACACCACAATCGAGGAGGGCAACTTATCCGCACCTGAATACGCAATTACAGGCAAAATCACACAACGCACCAAAGCAATAGGCGATGATGAAATCAACGAATATGTGTTTTCATTCACGCTCACAGACTTGCAATTAGGTGCGGTGCGGTGGGCGGATACTAAGCAAATCTCTAAAAAACTCCCCAAAAAAGAAGTGGCAAATTTTAACGCGAATCTCAATATATCAAAACCCACAGATTCACAAGAATCTACCGCAAATAGCGCAATAGATGAATTAGTGAAATATGAGACGAATCGCAAAAATTACCTTATTTTTGGTTTTGATATAGGGTTGTTTAATAAGGGGTTGTTGGATATAGGGACATTTTATACAGATGCTGGTAGAAACCATCCTATCGGGAATGGCGATGAAAGCAATCTAAATACATTCCCACTAAATATTAGAATGGGATATTTGCGCAATATGGATAACTCTAGCATTGCGATAAATGCGCTATATAATTCTACTATTGACATAGCAAATGAAAGTGAATTTAATTTGGATGGCTATTATATGCGCACTTTGGATATAAGAAGTGTGGTTTGGGTGCAAAAAGTAGGTGGAGAAATAGTAAAATATTGGCGTTTCTCTTCAAATAAAAACAAAGAATCTCATTTTTATTTGGGTGTTGCCGTAAATAAAAGTTTTGATTCAAAGATAAATATAAAAATCAACGCAACTAGCGGTAATAAAATGGAAAAGGTAAATGTAGAGCGCAAATTAGATGCGTTTGATGCGACTTTGAAACTTGGTTGGATATGGTATATCAACAAAAATATGGGATTTACATACGAACTTAATTACAACTTCCCTTTTGGTGGTTATAGTTTGACATCTGGCTTTGGGTGGCTAGTGCTTGGATTGCAATGGAGATTATAAAGTGGATTGGGTGAATTTAGGTGGCATTCGCCACATATTGTTATTTGAGGAGCATTTAGGAATTGGGGAAATGTAATCAAAGGTGAGGGGATTTTGAGATTAAAGGCACTTAGATTCTATTAAAATCCAAGTGCTTTAAGGTTTTCTCCGCCGAGTATGTGAAAATGCAAGTATGGCACTTCTTGGTTGGCGTCTTCGCCGATGTTGGTTAGGACTCTATATCCTGTCTTATCAAGCCCCACAGTTTGTGCCACTTCTTTTGTAAATTCACACAAACCCTTTAAGACATCTGGGCTAGCACTTTGCAAATCTTTCACACACACTTTAGGGATTGCGAGTATATGCACTCTCGCCTTAGGCGCAATGTCATAGAACGCCAAATAGTCATCATTTTCTAAAACTTTGTTGCATTGGACTTTTCCAGCTACGATTTTTTCAAATATATTCATACGCAATCCTTTGTTATTTTATAGAGAATCTAAAAGCAATAATCGCACCATAAGCAAATTATTTTAGGATTTTGGGCGAAAAGCTTTGATAACTTCCTCATTTGCTACAATGTAGCCACCACCGATTAAATCCACACAATATGGAATCGCGGGAAACACAGCCTCCAAGCATTCCCTGATACTTTTTGGTTTGCCGGGTAGGTTGAGGATTAGGCTTTTGCCGCAGATTCCAGCACTTTGCCTTGATAAAATCGCCGTTGGGACATATTTGAGGCTTACTTGGCGCATTAGCTCGCCAAATCCGGGTAGCATTTTTTCACACACACTTTGGGTTACTTCTGGGATTATATCGCGTGGAGCTGGACCTGTGCCCCCTGTGGTAACGACTAAATCACAATGAGATTCGCACATTTGACGCATTGCTTCTTGCAATGGTGCAAAATCATCACTTATGATTCTATAATCAAACTCACACGGATTTTTGATAAACTCACTTAGCACTTCTTTAATCGCTATGCCAGAAATATCCTCGTATTCGCCTTTAAATGCTCTATCCGAAGAGACTAAAATGCCGATTTTTATAGGTTGTGGGGTATCCATTACTTCTCCTTAATGCCAAGCTGTTCTATTGTATTGTAGAGAGTAATTTTTAATGTGAGGTATATAAGAGCGAGTTTATACAAGCAAGCTAGAGAATCTAACTTGCTTGCTGAGTTTTAAGGTTATTTTTTGATTTCTTTAGCGTATAAAGAAAGTCTTTCTTGGGCTTTCTTTTGCTTAAATACACTCTCATTAACCTTGTCTGCATTTGTGGCTTTGCCAACTTGAATGATTCCAACCATACCCATCGCTGTGTGAGGAGTGCATTCATACACATACACGCCCTCTTTGCTTAGGACAACGCTAAACTTCTCGCCTTTTTTCATTGTCGCACCGGGAGATTTAAAATCTTGTGCTCCAGCAGGGATAACCACACTTTTTACATTATGTGTCGGGTCAGTAGCTACAAAAGTGATTGTATCACCGGGTTGTGCATACACAAAGCCCGGCTCAAATACTTGTGCCCCATCTTTGCCTTTGTTAAGCAACTCTACTGTGTGTTCCGCACTAAAAAGCGAACTAAAACCAATCAAAAGTGTCATCAAAACAGCTTTTTTCATTTTCTGTCCTTTGTAAGTGAAATTCTTGCTACTTTTTATGATAGCAATTACTACAATCTTACAATATTTTTATTAAAAATTCGTATATTTTTGCATAAAAAATTACAAAAAAATCATTTTAGTAATTTTTGCCATTATTTATGTAATTTAAATAAAACACAATATTTCGCATAGTAAGCACTTTAGCGATTATATGGATTGCAAGATTATAGAGAGAAAGTATTCCGTGCTAAGGTTGAGAGATTTTTCTACAAGTTTTGTGTTGCCGTGCGGGACGAATTTATCATCAAGCTCAAAACTTTTAAGTGGTGTTTGTAAATTTGCCTTTGCCATAGATTCTAAAATGGCACTTCCCACACCACCTAAATAATAGCTATCACTAAATACAAAAGCCATCTTGTGTGTGCGTAAGAGATTGTGGAGTAAGTGCTCATCGAGCGGTTTAATAAATCGCAAATCAAGCAAGGTTGGATTATATCCCTTTTGTTTTAATGCCTTATAGGTTTCATTTGCTCTGCCTACACCATTCCCATAGCCTATGAGTAAAATATCCTCACCTTGTGCGAGAATCTCTGCTTTGCCAAGAGTAAATGCACTTGGCGCGTAATCTCCGCTCGATAGCACAAAGCTTCCGCGCGGATAGCGAAATGCACTTGGCGCGTAATCACAAGACACAGCGAACTTCACCGCTTCACGCAAGGTGTCATTATCGCGAGGAGCAAAAAGCACCATATTTGGCACTATACGCAAATATGCAATATCAAGCAGTCCTTGATGAGTTTCGCCATCTTCGCCTACGATTCCCGCTCTGTCAATACAAAAGCGCACAGGCAAGTTCATAATACTTGTATCGTGGATAATTTGGTCAAAAGCGCGTTGGAGAAATGTCGAATAAATCGCCACAAATGGTATAAAGCCTTCTTTTGCCATTGCTGCCATTGAGGTAACGGCGTGTGGTTCAGCAATCGCTACATCCCAAAATCGCGTGCAATCAAACTCAATGAGAGAATCTAGACCCGTTCCGCTTGGCATAGCTGCCGTTACACCCACGATTTTTGGATTTTGCTTTGCCTCTTCTAGCAGAGTTTGAGAGAAAATTTTTGTAGGATTTGGAGTTGTGGTAGTTTGGATAGGCTTACCACTTTGCAAATCAAAGGCACTCACGCCGTGCCATTTTTCAAATTTGCCCTCAGCGATTTCATAGCCCTTGCCTTTTGTGGTTTTGGCTTGGATAATGACAGGATTTTTTAGCTTAGTAGCTTTTTTTAGCGTGGAGATGATAAGTTCGATATTATGCCCATCAATAGGTCCTATATAATCACACCCAAGCTCCTCAAAGAGCAAGCCGGGCGTTATGAGTTTAATTGATTCTTCAAATCGCCGTGCTAGATACGAGGCACTTTGCGGTAGTTTAGAGAGAGCTTGTTTAAACTTTGAGCGCATTTTTTGATAAGGTGAGGAAGCAAGCATTTGTGAGAGGTAGTTGCTTATCGCTCCAATGGGCTTTGAGATACTCATTTCATTATCATTTAAGATAATAATAACGGGATATTTACGCGCGCCAAGTTCATTTAACGCTTCATACACAAGCCCAGCACTCATACTCCCATCGCCAATAAGCACGATTGGAATGCGTTTTTGCTTCCTTAAGTGGAAGCTTTTTGCCACACCAAGCGCAATGGATAGTGAAGTAGAGCTATGACCAGCGATAAAGTAATCAGCATTTGATTCTGTGGGATTGCAAAATCCACTAATACCGCCAAAAGTGCGCAGTGTATGGAAATCTTCCCACCTACCTGTGAGGAGTTTGTGTGCGTAGGCTTGATGAGAGACATCAAAAATAAAGGGGTTTTGCTTGTAATCAAACGCAGTGTGCATTCCTAAAATAAGCTCAACCGCACCAAGTGTAGAGCTTAAATGTCCCCCGTTATGGCTGACCGTTTGTAAAATTTTTGCGCGAATACCTTGCGCAACGGTCTCTAGCTCAGCTATACTCATCGCGCTCAATCGCTTAGAATCAAGCATTTTTTTTGCTTTATTGGATTTGTTTTGGAGTAGGGATTCTGTATTTTGTGATTTTTGTGCTAAACACTCATCTTGTAAAATGTTAGAATCTAGCTGTTTGCTCTTTGTCATCGTTATTCATCACGCATATTTTCAAGCACTGATTGTTTCATATTTTTATAGCGGGTTAAAATATTACCATCAATGTTGCCTTGATTGCTCATTATTACCACACCTCCCATCGCTACTGCGTGGTCAGATATGATATTAACTTTTTGAAGGTCGTTGTCTTGGACTTTTTTAATTTCCTCCTTTAAGTAGAGGTAATCTTGTGGATTTACCTTGATAGTGATATTTGTCGCATCGATAATAGAAGCTAAGAGTTCCTTTGTAAGGGCGAGGGCAACTTTTTGGCTATTATCCTCGATTTCTTTTATCACCACTTCTTTGGCAATATCCACCGCAATCCCGCTAAGTTCTTTTTCTAATTCTTGGATATGGTTTTGGGCGTCTTTTTGTGTATTTTCAAGGGTAATTATCGAATCTATGATGATTTTTTTCTGCGCGTTAATCTCATCTTCTAACTCTTTTTTAATATCTTCTTTTGCTTGTGTGTAGCCGTCTTTGTATCCTTCTTCTTTGGCACTTGTGATGCGCTCCTCACTTTCAGTTTGGAGTTTTTCAAATTGCAACTGCAACTTAGCAAGCGATGAAGAGAGTTCATCGGTTTTTTGCAAAAGCGTGTCGATTAGCTCCTTTTCTAACGCAGCCATTAGCGGTGCTTGAGGGATAGAATCCACAGCTCCTTCGCCATTATCAGATTCCATATTTGCTTCTGTTTTATCGGCAAGCACGACGGTCTTAAACTCATATTTACTCACATCGTGTCTCCTCACGCTTCGTTGATTGATGATATTTTCTTGATTAAACAACCATATCGTCCTGTTCGCCTAGTTGGATTACACCCTGCTCGCTGAGAGTTTGCACCACCTCGACAATTTTTCTTTGTGCATTTTCTACATCACGCACGCGCACTGCACCTAAGAATTGCATTTCCTCGATGAATTGCTCGCTCGCTCTTTGCGACATATTTGCCATAAATTTTTGCTTCAAGCTATCATCGGCACTTTTTAGTGCAAGTGTTAAATCTTTTTTATCCGCAACTTTGAGAATCTCTCTAATCGCATTATTATCAAGTTTATTAACATCTTCAAAGGTAAACATCATCTCTTTAATTTCGGTGGCAAGTTGGGCATCGATTTGCTCGATATGTGCGATAGTCGCTTTTGCCGCTTTTTGTCCGAGTCGGTTGAATATTTCTGCCACCGAGCGAGTTCCACCAACTTCGACTTTGTAAGTAGTAAGAGATTCTAGTTTATTTTCTAGCACAGCTGAAACCCTTTTTACAACATTTGGAGATATATCGCCCAAATTCGCCATTCTAATAGCAACTTCTGCGCGTAAATTGTCATTAAAATATCCAAGTGTTTCAGCTGCGCTACCAGCGTCCATATGAGCTAAGATAAGCGCAATGGTTTGAGGGTGCTCGTTAATAATAAAATCTGCGAGTTGTTGTGGGCGGATTTTTGCAAGATAGGCAAAGTTTTGCGCCGATTGCATTGTTTTTGCAAGTTTGTCTAAAATCGCCTTTGCTGCCTCTGGTCCTAAAGACTTGATAAGCAAGTCGCGTGCGTAATCCATACCACCTGTGTTAATGTATTGGTTGGATTGGAATATAATGTAAAATTCCTCTAAAACAGCTGCACCAATGCTTTTATCCATACTGCCAAGCTGTGCAATTTGCTTAGAAATCTCTGTAATGGAATCTATATCGAGGTGGCGGAAAATTTCACTTGTGATTTCATCGCCAAGCTGAATAAGCAAAATTGCAACTTTTTCACTCATTGAGAGTTCATCATATTGCGCTCTTTGTCTTGGGGTGAGATTTACTGCCATATTTTACCTCTTTTAAGTATTAGCTTACATTGACTTCTAATTCATCTTTAATGAGTGTTTGGAATAATGCCGCGATTTCTTCTGGACGCTCTTGTATTACATTTCTCATTTTTTCCAAAATCACTTCATATTTGACTTCATCTTCATTAAACGAACCTCCGCTAAGCTGGTCTTCTACCCGCTTGCGTAACTCACTAAAGCGATTTAAATCCTCCTCGCCATCATCATCAAGGGCAAGAAGCGATTCAACCTCTTCATCTTCTTCTTCTTGGACTTCAAGCATTCGCTCAGCAAATGGTGCAACAATCTTTTTATAAAAGATAAATAGGACCACAGCAACGATAAGATATTTAATAAGTGGCATAAATGGTGAGAGGTATTTTTCAATCGTATCTGAAAAGCTCTCCCAAGCCTCTTTTGGTTTGTATCCAGCCGTTGAGGCATTAAACTCAAAGTTTGTTACCTTGACAAAGTCATTTCGTGCTTCATTGAAAGAAATTACCGCCTTTACGGTTTCTTCAATTTCTTTTAAATCTTGTTCGGTGCGCGGGATATATTCAAGTTTTTGCACTCCATTTTCATCAACGATTTCGCGGTAACTTCCATCAACCACCACACCAGCACTTACGCGCAAGAGTTTGCCAATAGGGCTTTTTACTTCACTTACCGTCCTATCAACGACATAGTTCTTTTGCTCATCAGTCTTGCTTCTTTCATTGACGATATTGGTATCTTCTAAGCCTTGCACAGGACCAATATTGCTTACTACACCGGGCACGCCACCGATTGGGGCTTCTTTTACACCTTTTTCGTGTTCTTCAATGTTGCGTTCTGCGGCGATAACATTGTTACCAAAAATTTCTTGGGTTTGTTTGACTTGGCTGAAGTCATACTCTAGGCTTACTTGTGCTCTCACGCGACTTTCATCGCCTACAATATCTTTTAGGGCTTCAATAATCTTGCGTTCATACGCTCGCTCTTGATTGATTTGAAATTTTCGTTGTTGCTCAGCGAGTTTCATCATTTCGTGCTGCTCGCTTGCTTCATTGACTTCGCCTAGCAAGTCGCCATCTTGATTGACGATTTTTACGCGTTCTGGAGTTAGGCTCGTTACAGAAGCGGCAACAAGATTTTTAATCCCTAAAACTTGAGATTGTGTCAAATCCATTCCTTGTCGCAAATGGATTTTCACCGAAGCCGTAGGAGGTATGGCTTGCTTGGCGAAGACAGACTTTTCTGCTGGAGCGATAAGCACACTAGCAGATTCTATGGCTGTAATGCTTTCAATGGTTTTTGTGAGCTCACCCTCTACGGCTAGTTGGTATTTTGTTTGCTCTCTAAAATCTGTATCACCAAGATTATTGTTTTCTAAAAAATCATCAAAGCCGATTTTTTTGCCCTGTTTGGGAATCCCTTGTGAAGCAAGGCTTATACGCTGTTCATAAACCTTATCACTTGGCACTAAAATTGTGTTTTCATTCGGAATCTTATAAGGGATTTTATTTTGCTGGAGGTTTTGGATAATTAGTGCGCTATCGCTGGCATCTACGCCATTAAAGAGCACCGAGTAACCCTCGTATTCATTTGTATTTTCCTCAAAACGAAAGACCACAAGAAAAGTCAAAAATAAAATGAGGAAAATAAATGTCGATAAGATGATGATTCGTTGGCGTTTATTAACGCGTCCTAGTAGCTTGGCAATCTGTTCCAAAATTAGCTGAAAATTCAATTCCCACTCCTTTAGTCTTAGAATTTACGCTTTAGAAATAGCATTTATGAAATCAAAGTGTAGCAAAAAAATTAGCAATTTGTAACAAAACTTTATCATTTTGTTCTTTTTTGCCGATAGTTACACGAAAAGCATTTAATCCGTAACTTTCAAGATTCCTTATAATCAACCCACGCTCTAGTAGCCATTGGCATAGCTTATGAGATTGGAAACCCTCGCACATATAGGTAATGAAGTTTGTATAAGATGGGATACACTCGATTCTATGCTCTTTTGCGAAGTTTTCATAGCGAATCATTTCTTTAAAGTTACTCTCTAATGTCATTTGGACAAATTCCTCATCTTGCAACGCACATATCGCTGCCTTTAGGCTTAGTGTGGTAATGTTAAATGGTGGGCGCACTTTATGCAGGGCTTGTATGAGATTGCTTTGCGCGATACCATAGCCTACACGCATTCCACCAAGTCCATACACCTTAGAAAATGTCCCAAGATACACAACATTTGGGAATCTTTGAATAAGTTTGGCGGGATTGAGTGCGCAAGCATTGTCTTTGTAGCTTGCATATTCTTGATATGCGCCATCGAGCACCACAAGGCATTCTTCATCGATTTGAGTGATAAAATCCTCTATTTCTTTGGCGCGCAAACATTCTCCTAGTGGATTGTTTGGCACACAGAGGAAAATGACATTGGGCTTTTTTTGCTTATATATATCCAAAAATTGCTCTAAGTTATGCGCATTATCAGAGGTTTTAAGCACATTGTAGCCAAAAAGTTTGGCATAAATGCTATACATTGCAAAAGTTACGCCCGCTTGGAGAATCTGTGCAGTTTCTCTATGCACAGCGTGCAGGCAAAATTCGATAATCTCATCACTTCCTGAGCCAATGATAAGATTTGTAGAATCCACACCAAATTTTTGTGCTAACGCGTTTTTTAGCTCGTAATATGAATCATCGGGATACAGACTCATATTGCCGACATATTGTTGAATAGTTTGGATAACTTTTGGTGAAGTGCCGTATGGATTTTCGTTGCTGGCAAGTTTGATAATATCCTCGCGCGCTATGCCATATTCGCGCACTACAAGTTCAATGGGCTTGCCAGCTTCATAAGGCGCGATAGAATCTAAAAGTGGGTTAAAACGCATTGTAATCCTTTATTGTTCTAAAATTTTCAAAGGCTTTAGTGTGAAAAATGCTTGATTGTATCTAATTTCTGCTAAAGTTTTTGTAAAATTTTACACTTATAGATTAACTTTCATAGGGAGCGTAAATGCTAGAAACACAAAATAGCGATATTATGAAGATTTTTAGGGAATATGATATTCGTGGTATTTTTGAAAAGGACTTAAATCAAGTGGTTGTGTTTAATGTTGGGCGCATACTTGGATTAGAATTAAAGGCGCGTGGTGAGGAGTGCATAAGCATTGGCTACGATGCTCGCACGCATTCACCAATTTTATTGTCTTGGCTTAAAAGTGGCTTTGAGAGCGAGGGGATTGAGGTGTATGAATTAGGATTGATTCCCACGCCTGTAGCATATTTTGCAACATTTAATACAATAGATAATGTTACTTGCAAAAATTCCGTAATGATTACAGGTAGCCACAATCCACCACAATACAATGGCTTTAAAATCACCTTGCAAAATGCACCATTTTATGGAGAGCAGATTAGAAATCTTGGCATAAAACTTGTAAGCGAATTGCAAAACCACCCATTTAGGGAATCTAAAAGCCCCAAGATTCACAAAATTGGTGCGTTGCAAGCGTATATTGATTTTTTAACCACACAATTTGAATCGTTGCGTAATTTTCCTTATAAAATCGCCGTTGATTGTGGCAATGGAGTGGCTGGTGTGGCAATCAAAGATATTTTAGATTCTCTCCATATTTCTTATACACCATTATTTTTTGAGCCAGATGGCACATTCCCTAATCATCACCCAGACCCAAGTGAAGAAGAGAATCTGCACGATATAAAGCGCACAATGAAAGACGCACAAATCCCTATTGGTATAGCCTTTGATGGTGATGCGGATAGATTAGCGTTGTTGAGCGAAAATTATAGCTACAAGGGCGATGAGCTAGCGATTTTATTTGCAAGGGAAATGGCTTCACGCGGGATTAAACCCATTGTCGTTGGCGAAGTGAAATGCTCGAGTGTAATGTATGATGAAATTGGCAAGATTGGCAAGGCGGTGATGTATAAGACAGGACATTCAAATTTAAAAGTCAAGCTAAAAGAGTTAAACGCCCATTTGGCTGCTGAAATGAGTGGGCATATTTTCTTTAAAGAGCGATATTTTGGCTATGATGATGCTATTTATTCGGCTTTTAGGGCGTTAGAACTCTTTTTGCACCATAGCCCTAAAGAGATAGAAACTCAAATAAAATCCCTCCCAGCAATGTTTTCTACCCCAGAAGAAAAGATACAAAGCACAGAGGAGCAAAAATTTATCCTTATTGAGAATCTAAAGGCAATGTTGTGTGCGATTCAAAGTGTGCAGCAATCAAACAATCCCTCTATGCCAAAGGAGCTTACAAATATTGATATAAGTAATTTTCCGCTAATTAGAGAGATTATTGATATTGATGGATTGCGTGTTGTTTTCCCTAATGGCTGGGGATTACTGCGTGCGAGCAACACCACACCTGTGCTTGTGAGCAGATTTGAAGCAGACACTAAGGAGATGGCATTGACATACAAGCAAGCAATGCTTACCCTTTTGCGGGCTTGTGAGTAAGACTTTATTAAACTTAAGGAGTGATTTTGACCGTATATGAGCAGTTTTTAGGGAGTTTTGCAAGGGATTTTTTGCGCTCTAGAGAGTTTGGCGACATCACACTTTGCAATCCGCTTGATATGCACTTACACCTGCGCGAGGGACAAATGCTGGAGAGCGTTTTGCCATTTAGTGCGCGCGCTTTTGTGTCCTGCCTCGCAATGCCAAATCTAAAAACACCACTTACAAATACTTCCGTAGCACTAGATTACCAAGATACAATTCTCAACCTTGCAAATCAAAATGGGATTAAAGATTTTTTCCCCATTGTAAGTCTCTACCTCACAGAAACTCTTAGTAAAGATGAGCTTAAAAAGGCTAAGGAAAGTGGATTAAAGATTCTTAAACTTTATCCAAAAGGTGCGACTACGGGTAGCGAAAGTGGTATAAAAGAAGTGCTTGGCGAGAATCTCCTTGAAATTTTAGCTTACGCGCAAGATTTGGGCTTTATACTTTGCATTCACGGGGAGAGCGCAGGATATTGTTTAGATAGAGAGTTTGAGTTTTTGCCTGTGTTTGCCTTTTTGGCAAAAACCTTCCCAAAGCTAAAAATCATCATCGAGCATATTAGTGATTCTCGCTCACTTACGCTACTAGAGGAGTTTGAGAATCTTTATGGCACACTGAGCTTGCACCACATTTTATTAAGCCTTGATGATGTTATGGGTGGGTTAATGCGCCCTGATTTATTTTGTAAGCCAATGTTAAAAAGCCCAAGAGATAGGGACGCGCTTTTGCAAATCGCATTAAGTGGCAATCCAAAAATTGCGTTTGGTTCAGATTCCGCGCCACATTTATCCTCACAAAAATATTCATCTCACGCACCGGGCGGTATTTTTTCTGCGCCCATACTTTTGAGCGTCCTTGCAAGTGCGTTTGCATATTTTGATAAACTTTCTAATCTCCAAGCCTTTGTGAGTGATAACGCTATGAGTAACTATCAACTCCAAAACTTTATAGATTCGCATTTGCAGGCAAATGGGGTGGGAGCGAAAGTCATCACGCTAAAAAACGAAATATGGGAGATTCCAAAGTCTGTGCCCTGTGGTAGTGATAACATTTCTGTGCTTTTTGGTGGATTAGAGTGTGGGTTTAAGGAGAGCTAAATGAGCCCAAAAGATTTTGCTTCCATACAATCTTCGCACCCTAAGGTAAAAAAAAGCAACGCACTCAGAGCCAAAAGGAGAAAAAAACTTCGCTTTCCACTTGTGTATTTTTTGCTTTGTGCGATTTTATATGTGTTTTGCATTCCTATATTTTTAGCTTCAAGTTTGCGCTCCAAGCATAAAGATTCTATCCCGCAGCGATTTTTTGCTTCGCATTTAAGCCTTTTGGTTGAGCCACATTTTTGGTTTCACGCGTGTTCGTTTGGCGAAGTGCGCTCACTAGAGCCTATTATCAATGCACTTTTAACGCAACAAAGCGATTGTGTTATTTTGATTACTACCATTACACACACAGGGAATGCAGAAGCAAGGCGACTTTTTAGCGATAAATATCCAACACGCGTATTTGTGAAGTATTTGCCTTTTGAGATTTTTCTCCCGCTGTGGCAAGGCAAACTTGATAAACTTAAAAGCCTCGTGGTTATGGAGGCAGAGTTGTGGAAAATGCTCTTTTTTGTGGCAAAAAAATCAGGGGCAAAGACTTTTTTGCTTAATGCGCGAATCTCAGATAGAAGCTATAAAAGTTATCAGCGGTTGCGAGAGTTTTATGCGGGGATTTTCAAATATATCGATGTGGTGCTTGCTCAAAGTCAAAAGGACAAAAAGCGTTTGCAATCGTTTAAATCACGCAATGTAAGTGTATTTGGGAATCTTAAAATGCTCAATCCTCCAAAACCAACAAAAAATTATGATAAACCAAACAAACTTGTCGTGCTTGGGGCAAGCACACATAAAGGCGAAGAGGAATGTATCTTGCGTGCATTTTCGCAACTTCAAAAAAAAGAGCCTTTTTCATT
The DNA here is from genome assembly GCF_053654545.1 of Helicobacter sp. 23-1048. Lineage (NCBI taxonomy): Bacteria > Pseudomonadati > Campylobacterota > Epsilonproteobacteria > Campylobacterales > Helicobacteraceae > Helicobacter > Helicobacter sp. 23-1048. The sequence goes on from NZ_JBSIUT010000002.1 coordinate 290,210, forward strand.
ACTTATTCTTGCACCGCGCCACCCAGAGCGATTTATCGAGGTGTGTAAAATGCTACAATCTCGTAATGTAGCATTTGCGCGCTTTAGTCAAATTGATGGACTTGATTCAAAAAATGCGAGTGTGATTGTGCTAGATACGCTTGGTGAGCTTATCAATATGTATGCTATTAGCGATGTGGTTGTGCTTGGTGGCTCATTTGTGCCAAAGGTCGGTGGACATAATCCACTTGAGCCTGCGTTTTTTGGCAATAGGCTTATTAGCGGGAAATATATTTTTAACCAACAAGCACTTTTTGCTTGCGTTTCTGGAGCGCAACTCATAGATTTAAATGCGCTTAGCAATGCTTTGCTTCATTATAAATCCTTGCCACAATCAAGCGTGCATTTTAGAGAAAATGGGTTAGAAGAGATTCTTATGTTGATTGGATAATTTAATGATTTGGAGAATAGTGCGTTTAAAAATAATGTTTTTTATGGATAATATCTCTAAAGTATTTCTTTTTTTACTCCTTTGTGCAAGCCTTAATGCCCAAAGCATAAATATCAGCAATTTTTACTACCGAGATTTTTTGGATTTTGGGCAAAATAAGGGGCTTTTCAAAGATAGCGAGCAAAATCCAAATGGAGTGCAAATCACGGGCAAAGATGGCACGACACTTACGATTCCACAAGCCCCAAATTTTTCTGCTTCGAGCAATAATGGCAATCTCACAGCAATAGGGCGCGGATTTGTCGTAACGGCAAATCATGTGAGTAGCCCAGAAAATCCAAATAGCAGTGATAATTTTCGTAAATGGGGGCTTAGCACATATACCCTAGCCAAGCAAGACGCGGGTGAATATACCATACTTAGCGTTTCAAAGCCCTATGGGCGTGATGAAAAATTCCTGCGCTTTGATAAATACATTATCGAGGGGCAAGCAAGTATGCTAGACATCACAAATAGCACCAACACAAGCAATCCTACAAGCACAGCCCAAGAGAGCCAAAACTTAGAAAATTTTAAAAACGCCATTAAGGGATTGGCAGATTCTAATGGCAATGTGTATGTGTATCAAGCAGGTTCAGGCGTCATCACTTTGCGAGGTGGCACTAGCGTGGATATTAGCAGATTAGATAATGGCGAGACAAAGGGCGGTGGCTTTGGGATTTTAAATGTGGATTCTAGCGCGTATTTGGACTTAGTCAAAGGCTATGCAAGCGGAGATTCTCGAGGGATTACCTTTACTTATAGTCCAAGTGGGGATTTCAATAACCGCATAACTTCAGGGGATAGCGGGAGTGGAATCTACGCCTTTGATAAAGCGAATAATAAATGGATTTTGCTAGGCGTAACTTCCCAATCCACCACGACAAATACTGCCTACATAGCCGCCGTGTCAAACAAAGAATTGCTTGATTTTCAAAAAAATTTCGAGCAAAAAATACCCCTAAGCGGTGGCACGCAAAATATTAACGCTCTCAATTTACAACAAAACAAAGACATTATTTTTAGCGGTGGTGGGGCTATACAAGTCGCAAACAATATCAATCGCAATATAAGTGGCTATGCGGGGGGATTTGTGTTTGAGGCTTCAAATGGCGCGAGTAGCACAAATCCTACCAAATACACTTTTAGCAATACAAATGGCACAAATTATTATTTCAAAGGTTCAGGGCTTGATATAGGGCAAAATGTCGAAGTGGAGTGGAATCTGCGAAATGACAAAAATGACGCGCTCCACAAAATCGGGCAAGGCACGCTCATCATCAAAACAACTTACACGCCTGATACAAGTAAGGGCGAAAATCTAGGCTACCTCAAAATCGGCGAGGGCAAAGTCATCTTTGACACGGATAAAAAGGCTTATGATGGCGTGTATATCACAAGCGGGCGAGGCGCGTTAGAATTAAAAAATGGCAAGGCAGAAGCAATCGGTGCGAGCAAAGATTCTAGCGTGGCAGGCACGGCAAGCGGTGCAAATTCCTACACATTATCGCAAAACAAATCTAGCGAAATGGGAATCTACTTTGGCAGTGGCGGAGGGGTGCTTGATTTGGGTGGCAATAGCTTAAAACTCAACACCATTGCAGCAAATGATAGTGGCGCGATTATCACAAATTCTACCACGAGCACAAAATCCACGCTTGAAATTGAGGGCTTTGGCTATGATTCAAATGGCACAAAACAAAGCACAAAAGCCGATACGATTATCCACGCAAGCATTGGGGAATCTAGCGCAAATCAAGTCGCAAATATTGATATTATCCACAAAGGCGATAAAAACACGCAAAATACCCACCCACAAACCCCTTCCGCAGTGGAGGGGGCTTTTCTAATTTTTGATGGGCATATCAATTCAAGTGGCACATTAAGCGCGGAAAACGCAAATATCGCACTGCAAGGGCACGCCACCACGCACGCGACAATAAGCGATGCAAAAATCCGCGAGCAAATCAAAAACGCCGAAGCAGGCACGCATAAGGCAATGCCTGAGTATATGGATTTAAGCAAGCCCTCCACGGTTAGCCAGCCTGATTGGGACGATAGATTTTTTAAATTCGCGCAGGGCATTACGCTTATAAACACAAATCTCACACTTGGGCGCAATGCGAGTTTGCAAAGCAATATTAGCGCGGATTCTACCTCTAGCATTACTTTTGGCGGTGGCGTGAAGCATTTTATCGACAACAAAGACGGCGCAAATATCAATGGCGGTGGCTTTGGGTATTATCAAAAAGTGGAGGGCGGGAATTTAAATTTAGAACAAGAAAAAATCGCAAATCAAACCATACATTACAAAGGCAAAATCACCGCAAATGGCGGGAACATTCAATCAAACATTTGGGATTTTAACGCAAGTTTGGATTTGAAAAATAATGCAAAGTTAGAAGCGGAATATTTGACTTTGAAAAGCAGTGATTCTGTGAGATTGCAAAGCGGAGCGAGCGCAATCGTGCAAAATCTAAAACTACAAAATCTAAATGAAAATGATTTAAACAAGATTTTTGATAACAATGTAACAAACAATACAAAACTAAAAGTAGCCCAAAAGTTTATCTTTGATAGCGTGGGGAGTTTGGATTTAGCCACGCTAGATTCTAGCCATATTGACATAGCGCAATATTATGACATTGAAGCGACAAAATCTAGCATCACAGGCACAAATAAAAATCTAATTGCAAATATTTCGTTATTTGATAGCGCGACTTTGAGTGCGCAAAATCTCACGCTAAAAGACACAAACGCCAATGTGATAAATCCTAGCACAAATCCAAACGCGATAAAAAATCTTGTATATTTGGATTCTAGTCAAAATAATGCCTCACAAAGTCCTACAAAACTCACATTAAGCGAGAATCTAAAAGCACAAGATTTGCAAAAAGCTAGCGTGATTTTGTGGGGCAAAAGTGAGATTAGCACGCCAAAAATCGAGTTTAGCAACATAAAAGAGGGCATTTTATTGCTTGATAGCGAGGCAAAACTCACCAATGCAAATAATCAAAATACAAATACCGAAATAAAAAGCAATGATTCTGTGCTAAATATTTTTCTAAGCGGGGATAAAAACTTTGACTTAAATGCAAGCGGTGCAAACTCTCAAATCACGCTAAATACGATTCCTAGCGATTTTACCCCCGCACCTAGTAATAAACCTAGCGAAAATATGCCAAGTGTGAATTTTAGTGGCAAAATCAGCGCGAGTGATTTTAGCGTGGTTGATACCACCGCGCTAGAATCTATCACCACAACCGTGGAGCTAAGCGGGAGCGCAAATCTCACAGCGCGAAATATCACGCTCGATTCTACGCATAACGCTATCAACTTGCAAGGCAATTCTATGCTCACTGCTATAAGCATTCACGCAAAGAATCTCACACAGCTAAACCTAAATGTCGCTCAAAATGCGACAGCAAATGTGGATAAGTTTATTTTTGAAAAGAGTAATATCACTAACCTAAACCAAGTAAGTCTCATTAGCCAAAATATTTCACTTCAATCAAGTAGTATTAGCGCAAATAATCTTGCGTTTAATTCTCTTAAAAATGTAAACCTCACACTTGATGCAACTTCTATGCTTAATATTGATAACTTAGATGTAAATAACACAACTCTCACACTGCACCTTGCAGATTCTCAAGCAAATGCGCGAGGTTTAGGCAAAATCAATTTGACTCATAGTAACATTTTTATCAATTCTTGGGATTTGGCAAATGCGACAAAGTTTATAAGCGATAGTAATTCGAGCATAAATTTTACCAATCTAAGTTATGCCCAAAATAACACACCAAAAAATATAGAATCGAGTGCCACTATAAGTGGGACTTTTTCGTTGCATAATGTCGGGCAAATGACTCAAAACGCCAATCGTTTTGAAATGCTAAATTTTAACAAAAATCTTACTTTTGATGCGCAAAGTAACATTGTCATTGCTCTAGATTCTAGTGTAAGCAAGATAGATACAACGCTTACTCTTGGGAAGTATTACACCATCTTAAGTGCGCAAGAAATAAAAGACAATCGCATTGATAAGCGCGTAGAATTTAGTTTCGCTCCCTCTGTGGGTGATGATAATAAACTTTTTGTGGTAAGTAAGTTTGAGAATAACGCTCTTTTGGTAAAGTTTTTAGAATCTAATCCGCGCAGTTTTAGCGAGCTAAATAAGCATATTTCTAGCAAGTATAGCGAGATTTTAAAGGTGCTAATAGAGCACAATCCCAATGATATTGCCATTGATACGGCTGCTAAAACTGATGATTACGCGCCTTTGCAATCTCGCTTAGAGCAAATAGATTCTACAATGCACGATTTGGCGAATAGCGCATCTTTAGGCGAGCAGATTCTCTTTAGTAATAATTTTGTCATAAACACACGCATAGCTCAAGTGCGACTCACGCAAGCAGATAAAATACACAATCTTCGTTTTGCAAACAATGATGAAGATGTGTTGTATAAGCAAATTTCAAGGAGTGTGGCAAGTGATATAAGCTATGATTTCTCACAAGATGATGATTTGCATAATAATGTATGGCTTAATGTTGGCGGTGGATACTTTAGCGGTGGAGATTCAAACTCTGTGTTTGCTAGCACAAATGTGGGGTATGATAGATTGAGTAAGTTTGGTTCTACTGATATGCTCTTTGGCGTTATGGCTGGATTTGGGAGCAATCAATCAAAATTCCAATCATTTCATAATAACGCGAGATTCTATAATGTGGGATTGTATGCGCACGGCATATTTGGGAGCAATGAAGTGCAAAGCAATCTTAATGTAAATATATTGCAAAACAATAAAGCAATCCAATCAAGCGCACAGCAAGGCGATAATCTTTCGTTTAATGGCTTACTTAGCGTGTATTATAAGCGCGTTTTTGCGCTTGCTCCATTAGGAGAGTTTAAGCAAAATATAAAGCCTGTGGCACTTCTAGGCGTGGGAGTAAATAATATAGGCAATCACATTATGACTACCTATAAGCAAGAGAGCTATAATAATATAAGTGCGGAAATCGGTGCGGGCGTGCAATACACACTGCGCAAAGATACAAACTTTTATAGCGTGGAGATTCTTATGCGCCACAATGTATATCATTCAAACGATAGGGTATTTGTGAGTTTAGCAAACGCACAAAGTTTCATTGGATACACTTTGGAGCATCGCAAAAGTTCGCTTGAATTTAACTTTATAGGCTCGCACGCTCTCACACAATCCCTTTATATACAATACGGCGTGCTTGGGCTTGTGGATATGGGACTTGGCTATGGGATTAAAGGCGATATGAAAATAGGATATAGATTCTAATTTTTGCAAAAATTTCACAAAATCCCTTGACTTAGAGTTGCTATCAGGTTTTATAATTGCGTTTTTAGATTTCTACACAACTTAAAATCTAAAAATACATTTTAAATTTTAAAGGAGCAACAATGTTATTAGAATCTAATCTCACCGAAGCAAAAGAAGGCAAGCGCATAAGCGCAAAAGGTTTCGCCGTAGCGCATAAAAGCGATAGTTTCAAGCCCTTTGATTTTTCGCGCCACGCGCTAGGGCAGGGCGATATTTTGATAGAGATACTCTATGCGGGAATCTGCCACAGCGACATTCACTCCGCACGAAGCGAGTGGCGAGAGGGGATTTATCCAATGGTGCCCGGGCACGAAATCGCAGGGCGCGTAGTGGCTGTGGGGAGCGGGGTGCAAAAATTCAAAGTCGGCGATTACGCAGGGGTAGGCTGTATGGTAAATGCGTGCGGAGAATGCGAAGCGTGCAGACAATCCCAAGAGCAGTTTTGTATGAGCGGCGCGGTTTTTACTTATGATTGTATCGATAGATTCCACGATAATGCGCCTACTTTTGGCGGATATAGCAATAATATCGTAGTAAGCGAGGATTTTGCCGTTATCGTGCCAAAGGACGCGCCGCTAGATAAAGTCGCGCCATTGCTTTGCGCGGGGATTACGACTTATTCGCCACTGAAATTTAGCAAAGTAAGCAAGGGCAAAAAAGTCGGCGTAGCGGGATTTGGCGGACTTGGCGTAATGGCGTTAAAATACGCGATTGAAATGGGCGCGGAAGTGAGCGTGTTTGCACGAAACAAAAATAAAGAGCAAGACGCGCTAAAAATGGGTGCAAAGGCACTCTACACGACTGACAATCTCGCGCAAGTCAAAGAGCGATTTGATGTCATCATCTCTACGATTCCCACAAAATACGAGCCTATGGAGTATGTGAATCTTTTGGCGTATGGCGGGGAATTTTGCGTGGTGGGGCTACCGCCAAGTGAAGTAATGCCAAACATTAGCCTCTCTTCGCTTGTCTTTGCGGGGCATAAGCGTGTGTATGGCTCGGTAATCGGCGGAATGAAAGAAACGCAAGAAATGCTAGATTTTAGCCTAAAGCACGGCATTTACCCCGAGACTGAAATCATTAACGCGAGTGAAAGCGCAATCGATGAGGCATATCATAAGCTCACCACAGGGAAGGCGAAGTTTAGGTATGTGATTGATATGGGGACATTAAAGTAGCGCATTTGTCTCTTTGACGATTTCGCGGGATTCTTCGCGCTCAAGCACTCAATAGACGCTTTAGTCTTATTTCGTGCTTTCACGCTTAAAAAACCCACGAAAACGAAGTTTCTTTAGTAAATCGCCTAAAGATACTTCCGCGCGGGACGCTTTTTTGTTTTCTTTGTGTGCTTTGCACACTGCAACTACTTCGATTTTGATTTGCGTTGCGAATCAAAAATCAAAATTTTTGTCATTGCAAGGCGAATCGCAGATTCGCCGAAGCAATCCACGCTTTTATTGTCATACTGAGCGAAAAGCCTAGTTTGTAGCGAAGTATCCAAACCACGCGAATCTAAAAGATTTTGTGCGCAATTTTCACTCCAAAAAGTCCTTTAAATTCTCATAATCCTTGCTTTCAAGCACTTTTTTAAATTTGGCAAAGTCTTTTTTGGATTCGTTGTAGATTGCCTTATACACAGGGCTTTTATCATCGACATAGCTTAAAATTTGCAAACCATAAAAATACAAGGCTATACTACTTGTGGGCGTATCATCATCTAGCCACATAGGGAAGCCAAGCTCCCCTAGAACACTTAACGCCTTTTCAAAATACCTATCTTTTAGCTCCCCGCTACTTATCAAAGCAAGGCTAAGATAATCAATCCCATAATATAGCCCCGCTTTTGCTTCATCACTTATGGGCTTTGAATCCAAATCAATGCAATTTGCGGTGATTTGGTGGCTTTTGTGCTAAAAATGTGCGAGATTTTAGGATACTTTGAAAGATTTTTGTGCGATTTTGGCAAACCTAGTAGTGTGCAAAATCACACAAATTACGCTACAATGCTACGAAATTTTGCTTTTTAAAAATTATTGTTTTATAAAACTTGCTAGAATCTGCGACTTTAACGCAAAATCATAAAATCACAAAAAGGAATACCAATGCCACAAAATCCACGAAACCACCGCAGCCACGAGCAAGACAACGCAGGAAGCGCACAAAATCCACAAAGCCACCAAGACAACGAAGCTAGTCAAAACACCACACGAGACACGAAAACGCTAGCCATTCTCAAAGACTCGACACACACACACACACACACACACTAAAAACCAAAATCTAGATTCTGACAATTCCTTACAATCCATAGAGCGCGAATTTGGCTCTTTGCAAGAAGCAAAACTCCGCGCGCTTGATAATGATTCGCAATTACTTACATTTTTGCTTGAAAATCCTACGCTTAAAGCGCGGTTTTTCACGCCCATAAACGAATCGCTTATCTTTGACAAAGAAGCGTTTTTAGATTTTCTCAAACTTCGCATTTTAGATACAAGCTACACAAGATTTGCAAACAAAATCGGGCTTACGATTCACTCTCACACGGGCGCGAAGTTGCTAAAAAGCGATAGCCATATCGTGCTAAATTTCCCCTATAAAGATTGCATTTTAAAAGGCGCGCAAAGCAAAGATGAGGACAAAAGCAACGAAATATTTTTCAATGAGATTTTGGGAAGCGATGAAATTGATTTTTTGCTAAAACCAAAGGCATTGCAAAATTTTGAGCTTATCACTTCGTCATTGCGAGGGAGCGAAGCGACCGAAGCAATCCAAAAAAATAAAATAGATTGCCACGAATCCGCTAACGCGGATTCTCGCAATGACAAAAGCTTAAAATCCATATTGCAAAATAAACCAAATTTTTTGATTAAAGGCAATAACTTACTCGCGCTCCACACGCTAAAACGGCGCAAAGATATTTATGGGCAAGTAAAGCTCATCTATATCGACCCGCCCTATAATACGGGCAATGATAGCTTTAACTACAACGATAGATTTAACCACAGCGCGTGGCTTGTGTTTATGAAAAATCGCCTTGAAATTGCGCGGGAGTTTTTGCGCGAGGATGGCGTGATTTTCATTCAATGCGATGATAATGAACAGGCGTATTTAAAGGTGCTTTGCGATGAGATTTTTGGGAGAGAGAATTTTGTAAATTGCATTGCTTGTCGCTCATCAACTCCGAGTGGATTAAAAACGGCACACAGAGAAAAGACAATCATTAAAACAAAAGATTATATTTTGTTTTATGCAAAAAATGCAAATAATATAACTTTAAAACCACAATATGTCAAAAAAGAAAAATGGGATACTCACTACAATTTTATTTTTGATAAAGACAAAATGACAACTAAAAATTTAGTCGAAGCAATGATTGAAAAAGGACTTTTGCAAAAAGGAAATACAATCAATGATATAAATATAAACAATAAAGAACATAGAAAATTTTATTTAAAATTTGCAGATTGTATTTTTAGAACAGCCCCAGAAATGCCAAAAGAACCGAAAGAATTATCACAAAAAAATCCAAATCAAATTATTTCATACCAAGATTCCGATGGCAATTTGCAATATGCCTTAAATGGTAATAGATTTTCTTTTTTAAAACAAACATTAAAGGAAGTTTTTATCGGTGCTTCTTTGGAAAAAGATATTTCAAATTTACTTTGCGATTTTTGGAGTGATATAGATTTTCAAAACACACAAAATCAAGGTGGCATAAGTTTTACAAATGCCAAAAAGCCCGAACAACTACTTTATAGAATTATAGATATGACAACAAAGCAGGGCGATTTGGTAATGGATTTTTTTGCGGGAAGTGGGACGACTTGCGCAGTGGCGCATAAAATGAAACGGCGATGGGTTGGCATAGAGCAAATGGATTATGTAGAGTCAATCACCAAAGCGCGGTTAATCAAAGTCATAAACGGCGAACAAGGCGGAATCTCAAAAGCTGTGGGTTGGAATCCACAGGGCGAAAAATCGTCATTGCAAGATTCGCGCAACGAATCGTCATTGCGAGGCAGTGTGAGCGAAGCGAACACAACGAAGCAATCCACGAATCTAAAAATGGATTGCCACGAATCCGCTAACGCGGATTCTCGCAATGACAGGGTAGAAAATAACGCGGATTCGCATAATGACAATGTAAAAAATGAATTTATCTACTTTGAGTTAATGCCACTTAATGCGCTGTATAAGCAAAGGATTTTAGATTGCCACGAATCCGCTAACGCGGATTCTCGCAATGACGGAGTGGAAAATAATGCGGATTCTCGCAATGACGAATTAAGTAAAATCTACAAAGAATTGCAAGAAAAGGCATTTGTGGATTATCGCGTGGATAAAACATTGCCAAAAGATAGCGACTTTGAAGCGTTGAATCTCAATGATAAAAAGCGGATTTTATGCGAGATTTTGGACTCAAATATGGATTATGTAGTTTATAGCGATATAGAGGATGCAATCTATGGCGTGGATAGCGAGACGATAGAGCTAAATAGGGCGTTTTATAAAGGTGGCAAAAATGAATAGCCAAAATCTAAGCACCGAGCTACAATCCGCGCTAAAATACGCACAAAATATAGAAATCCCCGCATATATCACGGGCAATCTCTCTAAAACATTGCGACAATATCAAATCCAAGCCTTAAAGCACTATCTCTTGCAAAGGCAAAATCCGCGCACAAATCATTTAATGTTTAATATGGCGACAGGTAGTGGCAAAACGCTCATAATGGCGGCACTAATGCTAGAATGCTACAAGCAAGGCTTTAGAAACTTTGTGTTTTTTGTCAATAGCACGAATATTTTAGAAAAAACAAAGAGCAACTTTTGCGATGAGAGAAGTGAGAAATATCTCTTTGCGCGTGAGATTGTCATAGAAAATCAAAAGGTTGAAATAAATGCGGTTGAGAGTTTGGGCGAATGTAAAGAAAATGCGATAAATGTGTATTTTAACACGATTCAAGGGCTGTATAATCTTTTTACGCAAGAGAGAGAAAACGCGCTAACTCTGCAAGATTTGCGTCATCAAAAAATCGTGCTTTTAGCCGATGAAGCGCACCATCTAAACGCAAACACAAAAAGCGATGAAAATGAGAGAGGCTGGGAAAATATCGTGCAAAAGGCATTTAGCGCAAATGCGGAAAATTTGCTTTTAGAATTTAGCGCGACAATCCCAAAATTTGAATCCGTGCTAGAAAAATATAGCGATAAAATCGTATATGAATACGCTTTAAAACAATTTCATAATGACGGATTTAGCAAGAAAATTTATTTGCTTAAATACAATGGATTAGAGATTAGTGAGCGGTTTTTGGGGAGCGTGATTTTAAATATTTATCGAATGCTTTTAGCAAAACAAAATGGCATTTTTTTAAAGCCTGTGATTTTATATAAAAGCAAGACGATTAACGAATCTTTGGCAAATGAAAAGGCGTTTTTGGAGTTTATCGCCAATCTTGATTCTACGCAAGTGGCGGAATTTATCGAAAATTATGCGAATCTCTCAAAAAATGAAGATGATGAAATCGTGCTTTTTAGGCAAGTAAGAGAGTTTTTTGAAGCGCAAAAAATCACAAGTCAAAATCTTTGCTTTATGATAAAAGAGCTTTTTAGTCCCGCGCACATTATCAACGCAAACAATGACAAAGATATAGAAAATCAGCAAATGTTGCTAAATAGTTTGGAATCAAAAAATAATGAGATTCGCGTAATCTTTGCGGTGGATAAGCTCAATGAGGGCTGGGATGTGCTAAATCTTTTTGACATTGTCCGCCTAAATAAAGGCGCGATAAAAGAGACGACAAAAGAAGCGCAACTAATCGGGCGCGGGGCGCGATACTATCCCTTTGTGTTACAATCGCAAGTAACGCAATCTGGCGCGATTAGTGATTATGAGTTTCGGCGAAAATTTGATAATGAGAGAGTGCCACTTAAAGCATTAGAGATTTTGGCTTACCACGCGGCAAGTGAAAATGAATTTATAAGCCGACTAAATAGCGAACTAGTCAATATGGGACTGCGACAGAGTAAGCAAAAAAATATCGTGCTACGCGTGAAAAAGGACATAATGCAAAGTGAATTTTATAAGCAAGCGTATTTTGCTACTAATTCGCGCTATAAAGTTTCAAGTAAAAATAGCCTTTTTAGTGGTGAAATCGTGCGTAAAATCGTGGCTAAAAGCGACTTTTTAGAAGTGCCATTATGTAACGCAAAAGGCGTTCAAGAGGAAAATCTAATGAAAGAGAATCTAACGGGCGAAAATATAAGCAACGATGATTTTAGCCTAGATTTTGGAGAGGCATATAAAGAGATACAATTTAGCGATTTATCGCAACGCGTGATATTAAAGGCTATGAATATATTGGATTATAATTTTGCCTTTTTGGCGCGAAACTTTGAGATAGAATCTAAACGCGAATTTATCGCTAAATATCTTAATCTCACGCTCAAACTTCACCCGCGACAAATTTTGGATAATCCGCGCACAGAGCTACAAATCGCGCTTTTTGTGTTGGAAAAATTTGGCGAGGGTGTGAATAAATATTTGGATTCGTATCGTGTGGGGGAATGGAGTGTAAAACCGCTAAAAATCATCGGCGATAAAGAAATAACGCGCTCTTTGGACGCGGAAGTGGAAAATTTTAGCAAATATGAGTGGTTTTACTTTGATAAATTTAGCGGGACTTCATTAGAGAGAGCATTTTTGGACTTTATCGAATCTAAAAAAGAGCTAATAAATGCACATTTTAAAGAATGGCTAATCGTGCGAAATGAGCGATTTAGCGAACTTGCAATTTATGATGATAGAGAATTGCTAGAAAATGGGGAGGAAAATGCAAATTATGCGGAGAGATTTGAGCCAGATTTTTACTTTTTAGGCAAAAGGGCGGGGGATAATCGTGTGATAATGCAATGTATCATCGAGCCAAAAGGCGAGCATTTAGTATTAAATGATAAATGGAAAGAGGAATTTTTGGCAACGCTGATTGATAAAAAGCCCATTGATTATAAGGATATTAGCGTGAAAATGCACGGAATGCCGTTTTTTGTAGCTAAAAATGCGGAATTTAGAGAAAAATTTGAGGTGTTTATACACAATACATAAGCGCGGGACAACACAAAAAAATGTCGCAAATGCTAGTCAAAATCTCATTTTGCTAAAACCTTGCGATACAAAAAAACACTAGACAAGAAAAGCTAGATAAAAAAACACTAGATGAAAAATGCTAGGCGTGAAAATCTACGCACAAAAAAGCCAATGCAAGCAAAAAGCCAATGCGTAAAATAACCAATGCAAGCAAAAAGGCTAAAATCTTATGGCGATATGTGCGTGAGCGATTTAACGCGTTTGTGAGATTTTACAAGGCTACTTCATAAACATATAGTATAATAGCGACTTTTTAATTTTCATAAGGAGAATCTCTTGTTAGGATTTATGAGTTTTGACTTTGAATGCGAGGTGTGTAAAAAGTTGGTTAATAAAACACCCTATAAACTCTCAATGTCGCAACATATCACTAATGGTGGAATCATAGAATGTAAAGAATGCAAAGCGCGCTATAAATCAAAATTTCGCACTTCGTTTTTATACGACACGATTGGGCTTGGTAGCGTATTTGTAGTCGCATTGTGTATTTTGTGGATTATTTATATGATGAATTATAGTAAAAATGTCGATTCTATAATATTGCCTGCGGTGCTTGGCATTGTCGGGTGTATGGTGATACAAGTGATTTTTGGCGCACTTATGAGCTTTTTTACCCCTGTGCGAAAGATTGGAGCAGGCGATAAAATTGATATTAAATAAAAGGATTGAAAATGTCGTTTCTTAAAACTTGTGCTTCTGTGATTTTTGGATTGGTGTTGTTTGCGTGTGGAATGCTGTTTTATGTATTTGTGCTGGATAATAAGTATTTTGGTAATCCACCGTTGCAAATAAATTATACAATCTCGGTAAATGACTCTAAGACACCGACACATTATTCTGCTAATCCCGTATTTTCAAGTGCTTCGCTTCTAAAAATGCCAATGCTAACTCTCCAAGATAAGACTATTATCGCCTCTGGTTTTAAAATTATTTCACAGCGATTTGAGCAAAGCAAACTTTGCAAGGGTGGGAGCTACTCAATAACACCGCTCACCAAATACGACCAAGAGAGTCAATCAAACCAAGTGTATGGGCAAAATTTTCACGCTGAGTTTTCTTGCGAGTTTGATAAAGCACAATTTGAAGAGTATGAGAAACTTTTAAACGAAGCAGGCGCACTAGCAAATGAAATGGGATACTTTACTTTGCAAATCCCCAAAGTGCGCCCAATAGTCAAAAACGAACAGCAAAACGAGATAGATTCCGAGCTTAAAGGCGCGTTGATTGAGCAAGCGAAGCAAAGTGCGGAAGTATATCAAAAAAGCCTTAGTAAAATATGTAAGATTGAGCGTATTGATATAAATGACTCGCACGCATATCCTAAGGTCGCGCTAATGCGAAGTGTAGAGACACAAAGCATAGATTCAAGCGCATTACCCATAGAATCTAGCGAGGAATTTAGCCTTAGCGCGCAAGTCTCGTTGCGTTGCAAATAATTACAAGCGGTAGTAGCGTATGTTGGCGTTTAATGATGAGGAGCTTAAGCGATATTCGCGTCATTTGGTGCTACAAAATGTCGGCATAGAGGGTCAAAAAAAGATTTCACAAGCAAAGGTTTTGGTTGTTGGTGCGGGTGGGCTTGGCTCACCTGTATCGCTCTATCTCACTGCCGCTGGGGTAGGGGAGATTGGAATCATTGATGATGATAGCATTGATTTAAGCAACTTGCAACGCCAAATTATCCACACTACTGCCGAAGTGGGCACACCAAAGGTCCAAAGTGCACTAAAAAAGCTCAATGCGCTCAATCCTCATACCAAAATCACTCCCTATCATTGCCGATTAGACGCGAGTAATGCCTTAGAGATTGTGGAGCATTATGATGTGGTTGTCGATGGGACGGATAATTTTGGGACAAAGTTCCTTGTCAATGATGCGTGTGTGCTCGCGCAAAAGCCACTTTGCTACGGGGGAATCTTACGCTTTAGCGGACAAGTGATGAGTATAAAGCCTAAGGAAAGCGCCTGTTATGCGTGCGTGTTTGACTCTCCACCACCTCCAGATTCCGTGCCGAGTTGCTCTTCTGCTGGTGTGCTTGGTGCGATAGCTGGCACGATAGGGAGCATTCAAGCCTTAGAAGTGCTAAAAATCATCATTGGCGTGGGCGAGCCACTCTTTGATAGAATCTTAAGCATTGACGCGCTTAGTATGGAGTTTCGCAAGGTAAAAATAAGCAAAAATCCTCAATGTCGCGTGTGTGGAACAAATGGAATCACAGAGCTAAAAGATTACGAGCAGGCTTCGTGCTGGGAATTGTAGTCCTTAGTCGTTTCATTGTCCTTTAAAATTTTTTACATAATCTTGCGTGTTATGAGGGCTTGTAAAGTTTTTTATA
>NZ_JBSIUT010000003.1:0-198362 GCF_053654545.1 Helicobacter sp. 23-1048
ATTGTCATATTGAGCGATAGCGAAATATCTCTTTAAGTTTTGAGATACTTCGGCTTAAAAGCCTCAGTATGACAAAGTAGCTTTGCGACAAATAACAAACGCAAACTACTTTATTTACAAAGAGCAATCTTTAAAAACTTAAGCAATCAAAAATAATGCCAAATTGATAATTTTTAGCAGAATCTAAGAAATTTTTTGCTACAATCGGTGGCTTTAATCTTAAATTTCAAGGAGTCACAATGAAAAAATTAGCACTGATATTCCCTCTAGCCTTTGGCTTTGTGTTTGGGAATGTAGAGAGTAGAGTAGCAGATTTAGAGGAGCGAATGGACGCCGTAGAGGTAGAGGCAGAGAGTTCAAAGGTAAAGTTTAGCCTAGAGTTTAACACAGCTCTTAATAACTTCCAAACAGATAGTTCTCGTGTGGGGCAATCTCGTGCCGAGCCACTCAAATGGGCGGCTTCGCTTTATCTTAATATGAATGCCAATGTAAATAAATACACCAAATTCACAGGACGCCTCTCAATGACTAAAGCCTTTGGCGACTTAGCGTGGAATCCAAATATTTATGCAGACCCATTCTCTGCTGGGCGCGGTGTAGGCGGGAGCTCGGCAGTGTATGTAGAGCGAGCGTATGTGGATTTATTCTTAGGTGATTATTTCGCGCTTACTTTTGGGCGATTGCCGAGCACTGATGGACCGGGCTCATTACTTCGTAATGGCTCTGCGCGTCTATCGACTTATCCCGCGCTTATGGTAAATGCGCTGGGCGATGGTGCGGTGCTTACTTATAAGCCATTGCCACATAGTGCAAGTGATGTGTATGTGCGAGTGGGCGTGGCTAAAGCCTATCAAGCTGTGTATGGAGCGGCTACAGAATCTGGTGGGTCTATCCTTGGTGGTGTTGGTATCAATAAGAGTGCTGATATGGATTTATGGTATGCAGGGATTGAGACTCCATTCCTCCCAAGTAGTGCAGGGAAAAGTTTGCTAATGCTTGGCTATATTTATTTAAGTAACTATTCTATACCAGATGCTGCGCTAGCAAACATAGTAACAGGCGATACAACCTTAAATGCTGCGCTAGGCACAGTCGCTACAAACAATAATACTCCAGGGAGGGCGAGCAGACTTGGAGATTTGCAATATATTAACCTCCATTTAGAGCATAACAACGCCTTTGGCTCGAATTTCCATTGGTTTGTGTCTTATTCTATGAATAATGGTGGCGCAGCTGGTGAGCTTGGTGCATATACACAAATGATAGCAATGGTTCCTCAGGTTCAACTTAACACTAATCAAGGCTGGGCAGCACATATCGGTGTGAGATACGACTTCTCTAGCCACTTTAAGCTAGGCTATGAATACTTCCACGGAAACAAAAACTGGTATGCGTTCTCACGCGTCTCTATCAACGACCCGTTTAATATCCGCAACACTCGCGGTGATGTGCACGATGTGTATATGCTTTTCCCAATCGATATATACCAATTCTTTAGACTAAGCTATACTTATCAATACACCGAGTATGATACGCCAAAGTTTCCAACCGTATCTGTGCGCTCTGATGGGCTAAAAAGTAGGCAAAATATCGCGCTAAGCTATACTTTACGCTTCTAAAAGCGATATATATATATATATTAAATGAGGAGAATAGAATGAAAAAAGTAATGCTAAAAACGACAATTTTGACGATGTTAGTAGTGGTAAGTTTGCCAAGTCTCTCTCTTGGTGCGTGCGCGGATTTGATGCAGAAGTATAATGCACCAGACCCCGCCCAAAAGACGATGAGTCAAGTGGCTCGCTGGGTAAAGCAAAAGGTAACTGATGCAAAAGACGCTAAAGAGCTGGAGTCTTGTATGCAGGCTCGCGCTGCGGATAATCCAAATAGAGAGCAAGTCGCTGGTAAATAAATAATCATCACTAGGGGTGTGAAATGGAACAATCCTCAAATCAAGCAGAGCCACAAGCTCTGCCACAAACTTCGCTCACGCCCAAAAAGGCAAAGAGAATTAGTAGCTTAGCCGCACGACTAAGCATTGGACTTGTAGTGCTCGGTGCGCATATCGTGCTACTTGGCGGGGCATTTCTGGGTATTAAAATCACTTCAGAGATACTCTTAGATAAGATAGATTCACTCAATGAATCTGTCATAGAAGCCAAAGGAGGGACGCAATCCTACGCAGACTTTATGGAGCAGTTTGAGTTTATCGGCACGATTAACGAGCGCGTTATCAAATTCCTACTTAACCCCGATGAGGAAAACAAAGCAATCATTATGCAAATGACACAAAGCTGGAATGAGAGCTTTATCAAAAATAATGAAAATTTGCAAGAGTTTTATCCGCGCATTCAAAGCGCATTACAGACAAACAACATACGACAGGGCTTCATCGATGTGGAGAATATCTTTGCTGAGATTTATAATAGACTTATAGAATACACTTCTACAGATGTCGATACCATTAACCAAAAGATGAGCGTAGCGGTGGAAGAGATTGAGAGTATCGGCTCTAGCACGGCTACACAGCTTACCGTGTATCTGTATTTGTTTATAGCGATATTTTTCTTAACCGCGGTAAATATCTTTTTCTTCTTGCGGATATTACGCAAGTTTAGTGCGGATTCTAAGGTTATCGTGGATTATTTAAAACGCACGAGCAAAGATGCAGATTCTATCAAAAACGCCAAGCGATTAGAAATCAAGCGTGAAGATGGCGATGAGGTGCAAACGATAAGCGACTTTATCAATGTCTTTATCGCTAAAATGCAACAAACTATCGACATTTCTGGGAGTGCCACACGAGAAATCGGCAAACTCAATAGCTCTGTCTCAGCTCTCCAAACAAATATCACAAAGATAATCCAAAAGACTAATGCCAATGTGGAAGTGGGCGGTGCGATTAACACGGGACTTGATAACAATGTCTCTTTGGCAAATGATTCCCAAAGTAAGGTAATGCAAAGTCGCGACTCACTCGAGCAAGCTGCCGAGCACCTCCATACGCTACTAGGCGAGCTAGAGCAAGCCGTGCAAAACCAAGATGAGCTCAACGAGCGATTAGAGGGACTTTCAGAATCTATCACGCAAATTAAAGATGTAAGCTCTTTAGTCTATGATGTCGCAGACCAGACAAACCTCCTCGCGCTCAATGCCGCCATTGAAGCTGCGCGAGCGGGCGAGCACGGGAGAGGATTCGCCGTGGTGGCTGATGAAGTGAGAAAGCTCGCAGAGAAAACTCAAACTTCACTCCAAGAAATCGAAGCACGCATTAACACAGTGGTGCAAAACCTAAGCGAAATCGGAGAATCTATCAAAGCAAGCACGAAAAACTTCAACGAGCTCAACCACGAAGCCGAAGTCTCTAAGAGCAACATTGAATCTATCCAAAGCTTTATGGCAGAAGTCATCGAATCTATCAAGGCACAAAGCGAAAGTTCCATAGGCTTAGGCACGCAAACGCGAGACATTATCAACGAGCTTAATGAAATCAATAAACTCCTCCAAGAGATTTTTGAAGTCATCACCTATGTAACCAAGCGTAGAGATAGATTGGCACAAAGCGATGAAGCCCTTAATAAAGTGCTAAGCTCCTTTGATGCCAAATAAACGATACAACGCTCACAAAGATACACTTTTCACACAAAGCGTGAGCGAAAAATTTAGCTTTAATGAGCAAGTCGCAACCGTGTTTGATGATATGATTACGCGTTCTGTGCCCTTTTATAAGCAGACTTTGGAGCTGTGCGTGGAGTTCTTAGCACTGCACCTGAGCGGGCTTAATGGCGTGAAAACCCCGCGCGTGTATGACATTGGGTGTTCAAATGGGAATCTGCTTATTGGCTTAGCCCAAAAATTGTGCGAGATAGGAGTTAAAAGCGAGTGTATCGGCATTGATAACTCAAAGGCGATGATACAATCTGCCAAACTCAAAGCCAAAGCCTATAACGCAAAAATTACTTTTGAATGTGTGGATTGCTTGCAAAGCAAACTTTTAGAATGTAGCGCGATAGTGAGTAATTACACTTTGCAATTTATCCGCCCGCCTTTGCGTGCAGGGCTTATCACAAAGATTTATAACGCGCTTCATAGCGGGGGAATCTTTATAATGAGTGAAAAAATGGCAAGCGTTGATAGGCTTTTTGATTCCCAAATGATTACACTCTATCATAATTATAAAGCGCGCAATGGCTACTCGCAAACTCAAATCGCCAAAAAGCGCGAGGCGTTAGAAAATGTGCTTGTGCCTTATAGCTTGGAGGAAAATGTCGCGTTGCTTAAAGACGCGGGGTTTAAGAGCGTGGAAGTGCTCTTTAAATGGGTGAATTTCGGCACGCTCATCGCGCGCAAGGGCTAGAATTATGAAGTTTTAAGGAGAAGTGAAATGGCAGAGCTTACGCATTTAAACCAAAACAACAATCCCACAATGGTCGATGTGAGTGAAAAAAACATAACAAGCAGGCTTGCACGCGCAAGTGGCACAATCACAATGAGCGAGGACGCCTATAACGCGGTGGTGCAAAACACGGCTAAAAAAGGTCCTGTGATTCAAACTGCCATTATCGCGGCAATCAGCGCGGCAAAAAACACACCAACCGTGATACCAATGGCACACCCGCTTTTTATTAGCAAGGTTAATGTAGAGATTACACCATTGGAACGCGCGTGTGGATTTAGCGTGGAAGCGGTGGTGAAATGCGAGGGTAAGACAGGCGTGGAAATCGAGGCGTTGCACGCGGTGAGCATTGGACTTCTTACGATGTATGATATGCTTAAAGCCATTGATAAAGCAATGGTGATAAGCGATATAAGGCTTTTGGAAAAAAGTGGTGGCAAAAGTGGAGAGTATAAAGCTTATAAATAATATTTATTTATAAAGTTATTTTATCATTACCGATATTTCACTCTCTTATGAAATATAAGACTTAAAGAATATATACAATAAACAAAGGAATGTAATGACAAAAAAGTTTATCATTTTTTTAGGACTTTTTATTGGGGTGTTGTTTGTGGCGGAGTATTTTATACTAGGAAATACGATACTCTCATCACTAAGCAATGAAAACCCTCTAAGACCTCAAAGCAGTGAGGATTTTTGCTCAAAATATCCACGACATAGAGCGTGCTTTTGATTTAAGGTGGCATATTGCCTTAAGTTTGTATAAAATCGTTTTTTGATAGCATAATTTTGCGTTGCTTGTGGTAAAATGCTTAGCAAAAATACCTACGCAAAGGATTAGGCAAATGCCACAAATAAGCCAAGAGAGTTTAACCGAGATTTTTTTAGAAGAGCCAAGCCTCTTTCGCGTGCTTTTACTCAATGACGATAAGACAACAATGGAATTTGTGGTATTTGTGCTGGTAGAAATCTTTGATAAAACTAGCGATGAGGCTATCAAAGTAATGCTTCAAATCCATAAAGAGGGCTCTGGAGTGTGCGGGATTTATACTTATGATGTGGCTGAGCTTAAAGCCAATCAAGTGGTAGAAATCGCACGCCAAAAGGGTTACCCGCTCCGCGTAGAAATCGAAGAAATCATCTAAGGAAGCCTATGACTGATAGCCTTAATCACATCATCAAAAGAGCCCAAGACATCGCAAGGGAAATGAAACATAATATTCTCACCACCGAGCATATTTTTTTAGCGATTTTATGCGAGCAAAGCGGGAGCGATTTTTTATCGCGTTGCGGTGGGAATCCTGTGTGGATGGGCGAGAATATCTCAAATTACCTCAAAAAATATATCCCAACTTCTGTGCGCTTAAATGCCAATCCTATCCATACGCCAGCTCTCAAGCGCGTGTTTTCACTAATGTATCATTTAAAATCCCAACGCACCAATAATCGCCAAAATGAAGTGAGTGATTTTGTCGTGGCGGTTTTAGAGGAGGATTGCTTTAGCGCGAGAATCTTGCACGCACAAGGGATTGACCATTATAGCATTCGCGCTTGCTTAAACCAAATGCAAGGCGAGAGCGAAGAGACTGAGGGCGTGGAGTTTGAAGTCAAAAACAGCCCAGATTCTCAAAAGAAAGAGAGCTATCTCGCACAATTTGCCAAAAACCTCACAAAAGCGGCAAAAGACGGCAAGATTGACCCCATTATCGGGCGCGATGAGGAGATTTTACGCATTAGTGAGATTTTGTGTCGGCGCAAGAAAAATAATCCAATCTTAATCGGGGAATCTGGCGTGGGTAAAAGCGCGATTGCAGAGGGCTTGGCATTAGAGATTAGCCAAAGGCGCGTGCCAAAGACCCTGCACAACGCGCAAGTGTTTATGCTTGATTTAGCGTCAATGGTCTCAGGGAGCAAGTATCGAGGCGACTTTGAAAAGCGACTAAAAGGCGTGTTAAAGGAGTTAGAGGGCATTAAAGATAGCATTGTGTTTATCGATGAGATTCACACAATCGTGGGCGCGGGCGCGGCAAATAGCTCAAGCCTTGATGCGTCAAACTTGCTGAAACCAGCATTAGCAAATGGCACGCTTCGTTGCATTGGTGCGACTACTTTTAATGAGTTTAAGCAGACTTTTGATAAGGATAAGGCATTGCTTCGTAGATTTTCTAAAATCGAGGTAAAAGAGCCCAGCTTAGAGGATTGTTATAAAATTTTAGACGGGCTTGCGCCTATTTATGAGGAATATCACGGCGTGAAATACACACAAGGTGCTGTGAGAGCGTGTGTGGATTTATCTCATCGCTACATTAGTGATAAGTTTTTGCCTGATAAGGCGATTGATTTGCTTGATGAGAGTGGGGCGTTTTTTAAGATTAAAGAGAGTGGCAAGAAACTCATTTCGCCCAAAGATATAGAATCTATCATTTCAAAAACCGTGCATATTCCAAAATCTCGCATTAACAATGATGAGGGCAAGATTCTCAAAAATCTTGATAAGAAACTAAAAGAGCGTATTTTCGCCCAAGATAAAGCCATTAGCGAAGTGGTGCGTGTGATTAAGAAAAACAAAGCGGGGCTTGGCGAAGTCAATAAACCCATTGGAAGTTTTGTGTTTGCAGGACCAAGTGGCGTGGGGAAAACGGAGCTTAGCATAGAGCTTGCTAAGGCGTTGGGTATTGAGTTTGTGAAGTTTGATATGAGTGAGTATATGGAGGCGCATTCGATTTCGCGCTTAATCGGTGCACCCGCTGGATATGTGGGCTTTGAGCAGGGGGGATTGCTGGTAGATAGCATTCGCAAGAAGCCTTATTGTGTGTTGTTGCTTGATGAGATTGAAAAAGCGCATAGTGATATTTATAATGTGCTTTTGCAAGTGCTTGATTCTGCAAGTTTGACTGATAATGCGGGCAATAAGGCGGATTTTAAAAATGTCATTGTCATTATGACGAGCAATGCAGGGAGCAAAGAGGGCAATACACTTGGCTTTAATATGGATAATAAGGGCAAGAGTGAGGGCGCGATTAAAGAGCTTTTCTCACCAGAGTTTCGCTCACGCCTTGATGGCGTGGTGCATTTCGCTCCACTTGGAATCGCACAATACAAACTTATCGCGAAGAAGTTTTTAGCAGATTTGAGTGCGCAACTCGCTCAAAAGCGCATTACCCTTATCCCTGATAATAAGGCATTGGAGTTTTTAGCAACGCGTAGTGTGGATAATGCGCTGGGCGCACGCGAAATTAAACGGCTTATTGATGCACAAATTAAAATGCCACTGAGTGATGAGATTTTGTTTGGCGCGCTTAAAAGAGGTGGCGATGTGCAAATTAGCGTCAAAAATAACGCCCTAAGTCTTAAAGTAGTGGCAAAAGATTCTCCAAAAAACGCTCATAAGTTACTTGATGAAGTGCTTTGAGATTGACTTTGAGCGCGTAAAAGCCTGCGTATATAGAAGCGAATATGATGGCTATGGTGGGTATTTCCACCCGATAGTAGAGTTTGAGAATCTTTGCCTTAAATCATTTTTAGGCATTGATGAAATCCTCCAAACACTCCAAAACAACACAGATAATTTTTTGGCTGGTAATGACGCCTCAAATGTCTTACTTTGGGGAGCTAGAGGCTGTGGGAAAAGCTCAAGTATCCGCGCTGTTTTAACGCATTGTTTGCTTGCTGATAATCCCAAAAGTGCAAGTCAAGAGCAAAATCCTCAATGCCTTTTACGCGTGATTGAGATTCCTAAAATCGGGATTGAGATTTTGCCAATGACGCTGGACCTCGTCCGTTCCCTGCCGTATAAATTTATTATTTTTTGTGATGATTTGTCTTTTGGTGCGGGAGATGAGAGCTATAAGGCGTTAAAAAGTATTTTAGATGGAGGATTTGAGGCACGCGCAAGCAATGTGCTTTTTTATGCGACTTCTAATATGCGTCATTTGCTTTTGGAGGAATATGCCCAAGATACGCTCCATTTAGATGATAAAAAAGATGAGATTATCGCACTAAGCGATAGATTTGGGATTTCTATGGGGTTGTATTCGCTTGGTAGTGAGGATTTTATGCGTATTGTTAATAGCGAGCTTTCCTTTAATGCGGGCATTAGCGATGAAGCTCTGCGTCAAAAAGCACTGAACTACGCCACTCAAAAGGGCAGTCGTAATGCCAGAGTGGCAAAAGAGTTCGCCAAACTCTATAAAAACCACCTTATTTAACGAGGGATAAATTTTGCGAATCATTATTTTTGCACTACTAGCCTTGCTTTTTAGTGCTTGTGTGAGGGTAGATTCCGATGGATTGGCTGTCATTATAGAGCCAAAAGAGTTGCGTGAATTTTCTCAAGACCCGCTTTTTTATTACAAACTTCAAAGCCAACAAGACTTCCTAACAGATGAAAAATTAAGCAAGGAGGAAATCACAAGGCTTAAAAAGCAATATTTGGAGAGCCTTTTTTTGCCTTGGAGTGAAAAACCAAACAAAAACAAAAAAGAGGTATTTTGGATAACGCCTAATTTTGTCAAACTCCTTATGAGTAGCTATGGCGAGAATCTTAAGCCCTACACACAAAAGCAAGCCCAAGATTTGCTTGATTCTATGCGTTTAAACGCCTATCCAAGCGTAAATAAAAAAGCAATCATCACAAAAACCACGAGCGTGCGTGTCGTGCCTAGTATTCTGCCACGATTTAGCACGCAATATGGCTATCCCATTGATAGGTGGCAAAATTCGCTTATCTTTGCGGGCACGCCCGTGCTTGTAACGCATTTTGATAGCTCAAGGCGATTTTTGCATATCCAATCTGGCTTTGTGTATGGTTGGGTGGAGTCAAGTGATGTCGCCTTTGTCAGTGAAAAAGATGAAAAAAAGATACGCGACTTTAGCGATTATGTCGCTACGAATGTGGAATCTACGCATTTATTAGATTCTACAAATGGCTATATCACCACTGCGAGGCTTGGGCAAGTCTTTGCCTTCAACCAAAAAGGGAGCAACACAAAAGAATATGAGCTCTACACCTATATCCGCCAAGATAATGGCTATGTAAAAATTATCACTACAAAAAGCAAAAAGAGTAATTTTACGCCTTTTCCACAGGATTTTAACAAAGAAAAAATCGCCACACTTCTTAGTCAAGTAATGGGGAAGCAATATGGCTGGGGTGGGCTTTATGAGGAGCGTGATTGCTCGGCATTGGTGCGTGATATATACGCGCTAAATGGCATTTTTTTGCCACGCAATTCTAAGGCGCAAGGGTTTTTTGGCAAAATGCACCAAGATATAAGCGCACTTAGCTTAGAGGAAAAAGAGGAGTATATCATCACTAATGGCGAACCTTTTTATACGATTTTGTGGTTGCAAGGGCACATTGCGATTTATATTGGCACATATAAGGGCAAGGCGATGGTTGCGCATAGTTCGTGGGCAATCAATGAGGGCAAAAGCAAAAAAGTGCTTGGTGGGATAGTTATCACAGATTTACACATTGGCGGGAAAGAAAATTCACTTTTGCTTCGCATTGGTGCGATGAGCAATCTACGCCATATACGAGAGAAAATTTTGCAAAGTCCCAAGCCACTTGCGCGTTAGATTCTCATATTTGTGTGATATTTTCTAATAACTCATAGCGCGGTTGCTTGTCATACCTAATGATGAGTGCATCGAGGCAATAGGGCAGTTTGCTAGGATTTTTAAGCTCATAGAGATTGATAGCTTTAATAAGTCTTTTGATTTTTGTATGTGTGAGGTTTTGGGTTGGCTCGAAGTTTTGCCCGCTTTTTACTTCGATAAAGTGCAAGATTCCAGCTCTTTTTGCCACGATGTCAATCTCTCCATATCGTGCGAAAAAGTTGCGCTCAATAATCTCAAAGCCCATAGAGTGCAAAAATACGCAAGCCTCTTGCTCTGCCTCTTGTCCTTTTTGTTTGCTCATTGGCTATTCCATACGGATTTTGTAGGGTTTTTGCAGGATAGAATCTAAGTCCTCTAATGCTTTAAGCGCATTGTTAATGTCAGATTCTTTGCTTGTGTGAGTAGAGAAAAGGAGCTTTGCCACGCCCACTTCATCGCCTTGCTTTTGCAAAAACACTTTGATAGAAATGTTATTTTGACCGAGTATTTGTGTGATTTTGCTAAGCACACCGGGCTTATCTTGCGTGTAGAGACGAATATAGTAGCGCGAGAGAATTGCATTTGGCTTTTTTAGTGTGATAGTGGATTTGGTATTTTTGTTTTGAGGGAGTATGTCGGCGCAAGATTCCTGCTTGCCACGCCAATTTCGTGCAATCTCCATTAAATCAGCAATCACGGAGCTTGCCGTAGCTTCACCTCCCGCTCCCGCTCCATAATACATAGATTCTCCCACGCAATCCCCAACCACACTAATGCCATTCATCACGCCACCCACTTTGCTAATCATAGAATCTTTGCGAATAAGTGTGGGATGCACGCGCAATTCAAGTGTTTGTTTGTCGCGTTTGGCAATGCCTAGAAGTTTAATCACATAGCCAAACTCCTTTGCAAAGTCCATATCATCACTCGTAATCCCCTCAATCCCCTCAATGACAATATCTTGTGGCAGAGCATCAATCCCAAAGGCAAGTGAGGCAAGGATAAGGAGCTTGTGCCCAGCGTCCATTCCGTTAATATCAAGCGTTGGGTCGGCTTCGGCATAGCCGAGATTTTGTGCTTCTTTGAGTGCATCTTGGAAATTTTTGTTTTCTTCAAACATTTGCGTTAAGATATAATTGCTCGTGCCATTTAATATGCCACGAATTGCAAGGATTTCATTCGCACAAAGCCCATCTTTGAGTGCGCGAATAATGGGAATCCCGCCACCTACACTTGCTTCAAAGCCAATGGGTGTGCTTTTGGCAATTTGCCTTAAAGAAGCGCGATGATAGGCGAGCATTGCTTTATTTGCTGTGATAAATGCCTTTTTTTGCGTGAGTGCCCTTTGTGCTACTTGATATGCGAGTTCCACTCCGCCCATAAGCTCGATAACCACATCAATGCTCTCATCATTGAGCACGCAATCTATGTCGTTTTCCAAAGGAATGTGAATGCCATTGAGGGCTTTTTTTGACTTTTCTATGTTGCGCGTTATGGCTTTTTTGATGATGAAATTTACACCACAGCGAGCACGAATAAGCTCCTTGTTTTGCTCTAAGATTCTTATTACTGCGCTGCCGACTACACCAACGCCAATAATCCCTATGTTAAGTGTTTGCATTGGCTTTTAAAAATGTTTTGAGATTTTTTGCTGCTTGGCGGATTCTGTTTTCGTTTTCAATGAGGGCAATGCGCACAAATCCCTCACCATTATGCCCAAAGCCAACGCCCGGACTAACAGCGATTTTTGCTTTTTCTAAGAGTTGTTTGCTAAACTCCATACTGCCCAAATGCGCCATACATTCTGGCAACCTTGCCCAAATAAACATACTTGCTTTTGGTTTGTTCATTTTCCAGCCAGCTTCGCCAAAGGATTTGATAAGCACTTCCATTCGTTTTTCATATTTTGCCTTTATTTCTTGCACGCACGACTGGTCTTCATTGAGTGCGATAGTCGCAGCAATTTGCATAGGCGTGTAGATTCCATAATCTAGCCAGCTTTTAATCTTTTGTAAGGCTTCTACCATTTTTTTATTCCCTACGACAAAGCCCACGCGCCAACCAGCCATATTGTAAGTCTTGCTTAGTGTGTAGCATTCCACAGCGACATCTTTTGCCCCTGCAACTTCAAAAATACTTGGCGTTTTATACTCTCCAAAGCAAAGCTCCGCATACGCAATATCGCTAATAATGTAAAATCGCTCTTGTTTTGCAAGTGCGACTAGCCGCTCATAAAAACTTTTATATGCAATCACGGTGGTTGGGTTGTGAGGGAAATTTACCACGACAAATTTTGGCTTTGGCAAGCTCTCACGCAACAATACATTAAGTTTGCTAAAAAAATCCTCTTCGTTAATCTCCATATTCTCATTCCACGAGATAGGGAAACTAAGTGCGTTCGCACCTTGTAAGATAAAGGCATAAGAGTGGATAGGATAGGCTGGCTCTGGGATTATAGCAGTATCGCCCGGATTGGTAATCGCCTGCACCAAATGCGCATATCCCTCTTTGCTTCCCATTGTTACACAGGCTTCTAAATTTGGGTCTAAATCCACATTGTAAGTGCGCTTATACCAATCACACACAGCAAGGCGGAGCTTGTAGATCCCCTTGCTTACTGAGTAGCCGTGATTTTTTGGTTTATTTGCAGCTTCACAGAGTTTATCGATTATGTGTTGCGGGGTCGCTCCATCTGGGTTGCCCATACTAAAGTCAATGACATCTTCGCCATTTTGGCGCATTGCTAGCTTAATTTCGTTGATGGCGGCAAAGACATATTTTGGCAGTCGCTTAATTTTTTCAAACTCAATTTCATCAAACATCGCTTCCCCCTAGTTAAATTGCGCGGTTATACCCTTTTTAAGATTGCTTGGGTTGTTTGCATCAGTAATATATACAAAGCTCACGCCCTGAGGGATTTTAACGCTTGTGTTATTTTGTGGGCTTTTGGATTCTAAAATCGTATCAACAATGACTAAATTTCTATCATAGAGCACTATTCGTGGATACCACTTTTGTGGGTTGGAGATTTGAAGCGTGCCTTGTGTTTGGATATTTATCCAATATTGCCCGCTGACATCACGCAATGGTGTGCTTTGAGCTGGGGTGAGTGTGGTGGAGTTTGGAATCTGGAGCGATTCAAGCTCGAGGAGATACTCCCATTTTTGCAAACTCACACGCTTAATGTCAATGCAGTTAAGCCCACGCTTCTGTGCTGCGGATACGATGACTAATGGGTCTGGAGCGTGCTCGGTGCTAAAGGTAAAGGTGATAGAAGCCAAGCCGTTATTGTATTGAGCCTTTTGGACATTAAAGTAGGTGTAGCCCATTGTGGTTAAAATATCATTAGTAGTGCGACTAAGCAAAATAGGACTTGTGCGCGCAGAAAATGTGAGATTAACCTCAGCTGGAGCAGAAAATTTCAAATGAAGCAAACCATTATTTTTAAGCGATTGGACAATTTTGGCAATATTGAGGCTACCATTGGTGTAAAAGGAATTTTTATCGGCAAAAATTTTATTGATAAAATTACTATTAG
The DNA here is from genome assembly GCF_053654545.1 of Helicobacter sp. 23-1048. Taxonomy (NCBI): domain Bacteria; kingdom Pseudomonadati; phylum Campylobacterota; class Epsilonproteobacteria; order Campylobacterales; family Helicobacteraceae; genus Helicobacter; species Helicobacter sp. 23-1048. The sequence continues at coordinate 13,539 of NZ_JBSIUT010000003.1, forward strand.
CCGAATACTCACGCTCGCCCATAAGCCCCCTTACCTTGTCGCTTAAGACATCACTAAAGCACACATTTGACAACAAACACAACACAAACACAACTCTTTTCATTTCTTTAATCAAACACTCCAAAGTTATAAAATTCCATAGAATCTAGCGATTACGATTCTACCATCTATCCACAGGATTAAGCTGTCTATAAGTGGTATAGTTGATTTCTTTGATTTCGTTTCCATCAAAGTATAAGCGCACAAATTGTCGCGCCTTATAAGTAATCCTTTGTCCTTTAAATGTCAAAGTAAAATCATTATGTCCAAAGACAAACACCATAGGCTTATCAAGTGTGAAATCGTGTGCGTTGCGAAGTGTCATTTGACTTGAAGTTTTTGTTTCTAAATTTACCACGCCAACCCAAAGCTCGACACTTGGCACGACTCTTGCGACATTTGCTGGAATAGGAGTGTTATCTAGTGGCTGATTTTGAGAGAGCTCATTTTGCGCATTTTGGGTATTTTGCTCGGATTGAGATTCTTGCTCTAATGTATTGGATTCATTGTGGTTTGTTTGTGTTTCTTCGTTGTTTGAGTCGCTTAGTCTATCATTAAGGCTAAGATTTGGCGTTTCTTGCTCATTTGGTTGGTCTGTTTCTTGTGTTTCTTGTGGTTGGTTTGTCTCATCTGTAATATCTTGTGTTTGTTCGGAATCTTGTGGGTTTTGCTCTTGTGGTTGCTCGTTAGATTGTGATTCTTGTGAGGGAGTGTTAGTGAAAGTATATGATGGCGTGTTTGAACCCACACCCTCTTGGAAAAACATTTTATATCCTAATACGCCCACAATGCCAATAATGATGACTATAAGAATGATGAAAAAAGCGAAGTTCCCACCTTTTTGGGAATCTTCTTCATCAGGCGTATTATAAGATTCCAATTTGGGGAGCTTAAGCGATTCGATATTTGTTTTAACCTTTTGTATGGGTTTATCTTTTTGTGCCTTAGCAGCTTTCTTTTTTATATCAATCTCATCAATCACTTCAGCTTGCTTTGCTTTTTGGACTTGTTGTTCGGTTTGTGGGGTATCTTGGGTATCCAAAGGTTCTTGATTATGAAACTTCCCATAAAGTCTTAGCCATTCAGTCAAATCGACACTATACTCACGCTCTAAAATGTGAATAAACCCTTGCGCTCGCACTCTGTCAATCTTTTCAAATCGCTTGTTTAAAATATCTTCAATACGATTTATAGTGAGTCTTGTGGTCTTGCTAATGTCTTTCGCTCCGATTTGTTTTAACTCCTCTAAAACCTCATCTAATGTTTTTTGCGCCATTGTTCGTCCTTTAATTAAGTAGTCTATCTAGCAAGATTATCGTTGCGTGTGCGACATTAAGCGAATCAAAATCCCGCTTAATGCGAACACATACACGCAAGTCCATTCTTTGCAAAAATTTCTCTGAGAGTCCATCTCCCTCGCTACCCACGCATAAAACCCACTTTTGCAATCGCTCATCTTGTGCTGTTTGTAATGGTGTGCTTTGTAAAATGCCTATTGTATCTATTTTTGGTAATTTTTGTGCGTTCTTTTTGCACACTTGAGTTAAACTTTGGCGAATTTTTACCACATTTTCTCCAGCCATATCCGCTCCAAGAAGTGTAAAGTTTGCCATTTTAAGTTCATTTAAACAATCAAACGCATTAGGGATAATGCAAAAAGGCATATCTAGTAGTGCCCCACTGCTAGAGCGCACGATGCCCTCAATGGCATTTTGGTGGAGGTTACTCTGCGCTAAGATAACGCCACAAGCACCTAAACAATACGCGCTTCTTACAATCGAGCCAATGTTACCCACATCACTCAACCCAACGAGCATTAAGAGATTCTCAAAACCTTTCATCATACTAAGTGGCGTAGGATTAAGCGGGGTGATTTTAGCAAAGATTCCTTGATGATTGCGTCCGTGTGCGAGGGCTTGGGCTTTTTTGTTATCAAGGACTATGATTGGCTTGTTTGCGCTCTTTAGTATGCTAAATATCTCTTTTGGTAGTTGTTTAGCGACATAGATTTCTTGGATTTTGTCTTTGTGGTGTGTGATTGCATAGAGCACGGGTTGTTTGCCAAATATTATCATCGCATTGCCTTGTGTGTGAGTTGAGAATCTTCTTTTGCTTTGGGTGTGGTATTTATGAGTTCTTCATAGCATTGTTTAATGGGCTTATTAGTGAGCTTTGAGAGAAGTTTTGCTTTAATTTTTGGGGTAATGTCAAGCTCTAAAATATCATTTACACTGAGATTCCCAGCGTTTGGAAAAATCAAATGTTGAGAATCGCTTTTTGCGTTATAAATACAAAAAACCCACTCCCCACAGATTTTTTTAGAATCTAGTTGTGCTAAAACCTCTCGTGCAACCCCAAAAAATCGCTCCTCATACATTTTGCTTATCTCTTTACACACACACAAATATGCTTTTGGTAGGCACTTTTGAATATCTTGTAGGCTTTGGATAAGTCTATGTGGGCTTTCATAAAAGACACAAGGCACATTATAATGTGCCAACTGGTAGAAAATTTCTTGTCTTTGTGATTGTTTGTGTGGCAAAAACCCCCCAAAATAAAACGCATTTGATTCTATCCCGCTACTTGCAAAGCATACATTAAGCGCACTTGAGCCGGGCAATACTTCATAAGGAATAGCATTTCGTATGCAAAACTCTACCAACTTTGCTCCTGGGTCGCAAATACAAGGCATTCCCGCATCGCTTATATAAATGACATTACTATCAAAAAACGCGGGCTTAAGTGTGGCGATAAAATCCCGTTGATTGTGCGAATGAAATGGGAGAAATTTTTTATTTTCTAAGATATTCGTGGGTGGTGTGGAAGTAATTTTAGCAAATAGATTTTTTGATTCTAAGAGCGTGTAGAGCTTTTTTGCTACTCTTGTGTCTTCGCAAAGCACAATTTGCGCGTTTAAGAGTATCTCCAAGCCCCGCAGGCTTATATCAAAGAGATTGCCGATGGGGGTGGGGAGTAAAATAAGCATTTATAGCGAGTTGGAGTGTATAAATGCGAGCTATTTAAGGTTGTATTTTTGGCGAAATTTCTCTACGCGCCCTGTCGCATCAGCGATTTTATCACTCCCTGTATAAAACGGGTGGCAAAAACTTGAAATATCAATCCTTAATTCTGGCTTTGTGCTTAGCACTTCGATTTCCTTGCCACTTGTTACGCAAGTAACTTTGCAAGGCACATATTGTGGGTGAATATCTTTTTTCATTGTGATTCCTTAAATGATTAGATGTCTTTATTGGGATAAGCGTGGCATTGTAACAAAAAATCTATTAAAAAGTGTTAAAATTTTGCACATTCATTGCAAATTTTGAAAGGAAAGATATGGGGTATATTGAGTTAAGCAGTGTATTTGGCATAGCACTCTTAGCCTCTTTTAGTCATTGCGTTGGAATGTGCGGTGGGATTGTGATTTCGCTTGCAAACACAAGACTTATCAAAGAATCTTCTCCTAAAAAAGTGGCATTTGCGCACTTGCTGTATGTGGTTGGCAGAGTGAGCGTGTATATGCTTTTAGGTGCTATTGCTGGGGGGATTGGTATCATTTTTAATGCAGTGTTGGATTTGAAGATTCCTATCTTGTTGGGCGTGAATATTTTGCTTATAGTTTTTGGCTTTTGTTTGGCGTTTTTGCCCCATATTATACGAGTATTTGAGCCCAATATCAACAAAGATTCTCTTGTGTTTCGCACCATTGCGCCCATTTTTAGTGCGCTTTTACATTCGCGTTTGAGCGTGTCGTTTTTTTTGCTTGGAGCATTAAATGGAATCTTGCCCTGTGGCATTGTGTATTATTTTTTACTCACTGCTTTGGCAAGTGGTGGAGCACTTAATGGAGCGTTAGTAATGGGTGCTTTTGGGCTCGCTACAATAGTTGTGATGTATCCTTTTGCTTTTTTTTCAAGTGTGTTTATGCGATTTTTTCACGCTAATAAGGCAGTGTTTGCTTATTTGGCTGCGGGAGCGATGATGGGATTTGGTGTGTATGGCGTTGTAAATGGGTTAAGTATGATGGGGGTGCTATAATGATTCATATTGTGCTCGTTGAGCCACAGATTCCACAAAATACGGGCAATATAGGGCGTTTGTGCGTGGCAACTAACGCAATGCTTCATTTAATCAAACCGCTTGGATTCTTAACTTCGCAAAAAGAGTTAAAACGCGCAGGATTAGATTATTGGCAGCATTTAAGCGTGAAAGAATGGGAGAATTTGGAGGATTTTTGGGAATCTCACCCTATTGCAAATACCAAAGAGCAAGCCCAAAAGCACTTTTTCTTTAGCACAAAGGCACAAAAACTCCATTATGAAGCAAGTTTTGGTAAAGAGTGTTATTTATACTTTGGGCGTGAGGATGCGGGGATTGATGAGCGTATTTTAACCCAAAACATCAATGCAATTTACAAACTTCCTATGAGTAAAATTGCGCGAAGCATCAATTTAGCTACCTGTGTGGGAGCAGTGCTTTATGAGGCATTGCGACAAAATGGCTTGTATGAGAAATTTTAACACCAAAATGCGCGCTAAGTTTGTTATAATGCTAAGAAAAAAATTTAGGAGTTGATATGCTGGTTACTCCGCGTGTCTTAAGTGGCTTTAAAGATAGATTACCAAAAGAATCAATGACAAAAAATATGCTTCTAGGGAAGGTGAGTGAAGTGTTTTTGAAGTTTGGTTTTGTGCCCATTGAGACACCGCATATTGAGTATGCAGACATTTTGGTGAAGCAAGGCAGCGAGGAGATTCAAAAAGAACTTTATCGTTTCAACGATAAAGGCGGGCGTGATGTGGCATTGCGCTTTGATTTGACCGTTCCCTTAGCGCGTTTTATTTCTCAATATCAAAACGAGTTGCAACTACCATTTAAGCGGTATGCCATTGGCAATGTGTTTCGCGGCGAGAGGGCACAAAAGGGTAGATATAGGGAATTTACACAATGTGATTTTGATTTTATTGGGAGTGAATCTCTTTCGTGTGATGCTGAGATTGTGCAAGTGATTTATGCTTCGTTGTGTGCGATTGGGATTGATGAGTTTAGTATTTGGATAAATCATAGAAAAATTTTAAATGGCATTTGCAAGCATTTTGGCATTACAGAATCTAAGGCGATAAATGCTACACTGCGCGTGATTGATAAACTTGATAAAATTGGCAAAGAGAGTGTAGTCGCCGAGTTGGAATCTGAAGTTGGGATAACCCAAAAAACAGCAAAGAATATTTTACACTACACTTCTATCAAGCAAAATGGCGAGAGTGGAGAGTTTTTTAAAAGTATCGCATTTTTAAAAGAATGGAATGATGAGTTAAAAAGCGGGATTGAGGATATTGAGCAGCTGTATGAGATTCTTAGTTTGTTGCAAATGGATAAGGATTGCTATCGCGTGAATTTTTCCATTGCACGCGGGCTTGGATATTACACAGGAATTGTGTATGAGAGCGTTTTGACGCGCTTGCCAAGTGTAGGGAGTGTGTGCTCTGGAGGGCGGTATGATGACTTAACCAAGACTTTTTCTAAGCAAAAGATGAGTGGAGTGGGCGCGTCTATCGGTATTGATAGATTATTAAGCGCGATGAAAGAGCTTGAAATGATGAAAAACAATTCCACTTCGGCACGCGCGTTGCTCGTGTGTATGGATAATGCGTATCTTGCTTACACGCACGCATTAGCAGAGTCGTTGCGCCGCTCTGGAATCTCTGTCGAAGTATATCCAGATATTACGCGATTAAAAAAGCCATTTAGCTATGCTAATGCACTTGGACACGAGTTTGTGTTGGTGGTTGGAGAGAGTGAGTTTGCCACAAAGACTATCACACTTAAAAATATGACAAGTGGAATGCAAATGGAAGAAATTAGCTTTTTAAAAGCATTAGAATTGCTAAAACAAGACTAAAATTATAAAAAACTTCTAAGGAAAAACAATGAATGCAACAATCTCACCAAAACCGCTAAAAAACACACATTTACCAAAACAAAATGAGTGGAATCTCAATGCACTTTTTACCTCACGCCAAAATGCAAAATCTGCTTGCGAAGATACACTACAAGCAGCAAAGAACTTCAATAAACACTATCAAGGCAAGCTAGGCAGCATTGCTCCAAAGGATTTTGAGCGTGTTTTAACCCAATATGAGCAACTTTGCGAGAATCTTGGTGGAGTGATGACTTATGCGTTTTTGCTTTTTGCTAAAGACACTAATAATGGTGCGCTTTATGCGGATTTTGAGCAACGCGTAAATAAAGCGCAAAATGAATTGCTATTTTTTGAATTGGAGCTTGCCAAGCTCGATAGCACAATTATAGAACAAATCGCCAATTGCGCGCCAAGATATGCCTTTTATGTGCAAAAAATCAGCGAGCAGGCGAAATACACCCTTAGCCTTAAAGAAGAACAAGTGCTTTTAAAAACTTCTCCCATTAGCACAAATGCTTTTTCGCGACTCTTTGATGAGCATTTAGCTCAAGCACGCTTTAAATGCAGGGGTAAAAAACTCAACGAGGAGCAAATATTAGCACTTCTGCATAACCCTGATAGAATCACACGCAAACAGGCACAGAAATCTTTTAGCGCGGGGTTAAAAAAATCTCGCCATTTATTAAGCTATATTTTAAACATTGTGCGAAAAGATGTCGCAATCACAAAGGAATTACGCGGGTATGAAAAGCCAGAGAGCTTTAGGCATATTGCAAATTGCATTACGCAAAAAAGTGTCGATGCGCTTGTGGATTGTGTGAATGCAAATTATAAAGTCGTGCATAAGTATTATGCAATCAAAGCAAAACTAATGAATATAAAAACACTTAAAGATTACGATAGATACGCTCCTTTAGAGTTTAAGTATCCAAAACAAAAAGCCACACTTACCTATCAAAGTGCGCTTGGTGAAGTGTTAGAATCTTTTAGTAATTTTTCTCCCACATTTGCTTCAATCGCTTACAAGGCGATTAAAGAGGGCTGGGTAGATTCTCACCCAACGCCAAATAAACGAGGCGGAGCGTTTAGCCATAGTGCTATCCCGCGCGCGCATCCCTATGTGCTATTAAATTGGACGGGTAATCGCAGGGATACTTTTACCATAGCGCACGAGTTTGGGCATATGATACACCAAGAGTTAAGCAAGCAAGTGGGCTATCTTAACGCAGACACGCCACTCACTACCGCAGAGACAGCATCAGTGTTTGCTGAAATGTTGCTTTTTGATTCAATGAAGCAAAAGCTTAATAAAACGGAGCTTTTAGAGCTTTATGCGGGTAAATTAGAGGACATTTTTTCTACGCTGTTTCGCCAGATTGTGATGACAAATTTTGAACGCGCCATCCACGCCAAAGATGGTGAGTTAAGCCCAGAGGATTTTGATACAATTTGGGAGGAGCAAAACGCTAAAATGTTTGGTGATTCCTTGCGACTCACCAAAAATTATGCAGGTTGGTGGTGCTATATACCGCATTTTATTCACTCGCCATTTTATTGCTATGCGTATAGCTATGGGCAGTTGCTTGTGCTCGCACTCTTTGGGCTCTATAAAATGACACAGGGCAATAAAGCCAAAAGGGAAAAATTTATCCAAACATACATTGGCTTTTTGTCTCGTGGTGGAAGTTTAAGCCCAAAAGAACTTATTAAGGAGTTTGGCTTTGATATTGATGATTGTGCGTTTTGGGACATTGGTATGAATGAAGTTAAAAAAATGTTTAGTGAGTTTGAGGAACTTTTATGATTATAAAAAACGCAAAACTACGACATTTATTGACAAAGCACGCAAAGGAGTTTTTAATCCTGTTGGTGGAGCAAAAAATCTCATTTTCTATCTTATGCGACATTAGCAAGACAGATTTTAATCCTCCATTGCCAGAGGATATAGCCAAAGGACTAAATGATTTGACTTTGTTTATTTTGGCTGGTTATACATTTGAGAGTATTGATTTTGGAGTGAGCGGGATAAGTTTTGAAGCGGGCTTTGGCGAGCAAAACTTTGGGAGTTTGGTAAGTATTGAATATGAGGGAATCGTGCAGATTCTCCTCCAAGATGAGCAACTTTTAAAAGAAATTTCACTTTTTGTCAATGTCGCAAATGCGCAACTTTATAGTGATTTTGATAGCATACAAGAAGATTTTAGAGATTTAGATTTCTCTATGCAAATGCTCTCAAGCAATCCTGAAAACTCTTATCTTTTTAGCAAAAAAAAAGGAGATAAAAATGAGTAGTTTTATTCCACATATTCCACCAAATACCATAGCACTTAAAGTGTTTAGATTCCATCAGGGCAGGGATTATCTCCCTTATTATGAAAAGATAGATTTTCCCTATAAGCAATCCAGCACGCTTAGCGAGTTGTGCGAGTTTTTGACGCATAATTTACGCGATTTGGGTTTAGATGAAGTGTGTTTGCGCGTCAATAGCGTGAGTGTATTGGAGGATTTGCCCATTAGTGAATTAGTGGGCGAGTTTGGGAATGCGTGGATTCTTAGCCCGCTTTGTGAGAAATTCGCACTCAAGGATTTTGTGCTTGATTTTAGCGTGTATGATGAAAGATATGCAGAATTTTTTGCCCAAATGCCATTTATCACAAAGGAGCACAAAAGTGAATTAAGAGGTTTTTTAAAATATAATTTTCTCTCCGCACTTTGTGAATGTGAGGATTTTATTGATGAGTATTTGGGCGATGGATTTTTCCTCTATGTCGCGCATTTGAGCGAGCTTTATCCCACCCATAAAAAAGAGCTTTTGGATTTTATTTGTAATGCTTCTAGTGGGATTTTGAATTTTGTTAGCCTTGATAGGGCGATGTATCCTTTTGGTTGGCACAACAGCAAGCCATTTTTTACTATCATTAAAGAACATTTTGCTAAAGAGTGTTCTGGTGCGAATTAAGGAGGAGAAATGTTAGATTCTAAAACACTGAATTTCCCCTATCAATCACAGGGAATAATGCTTTTTGATGTGTATGATGAGATTGTGTGTAGTGGAGTTAAAAAAGACGATATAGCAAGATTTATTGCCCCAAGCAAGGAACTTTTAGAATCTTTTGGTGTGCAAAATGTCGCACCAAAAATCCCACTTAAACCTTATAGTGGGTATTTTGCTAGCATTAAAGATTCCACGAACGCGCTCAAAAATATGGCGTATAACTTTGCCATTGCTCAAAGCCAAGATTGTGTGCTTCTTTTTGTTGAGGAAGATGTCTGCACGCAGGCATTACTTACTTTGGAGGCATTTTTACAGCCTGACACTCAAGCACTACTTATTGATTTTTTGCACTCCCATAATCTTAGCTTTGACCCTAATAAACCTAGTTTTGTTACGCTTGATTGGCTTATTGCTAAAAAGAGTGCAGAGGGACATTGTGTCTTTGCTAAAAGTTTTAAGCAATATAAATCCGCGCTTTTGCGCACTTATGCCTTTGTGCCACTAGATTTAACCACTATTTTTCGCGCACTTGAGCTCGCTATTGTGCCAAGCACTGATTCGTATTTTTGCCACTTGCTTGAGAGCAATGCAACTTTAGCCAAGCAAAGTTTGCACAAGCAATTTTTTACGCTCGTTGATTTGGGGATTGATTTTTTTAGTGCGTTAAGTATTTCGCAATTTTTTGTTTTTGATAGATTGCAGGGGAGCTTTTCGCCACCGCGTGATTGTCCCAAAATCCCTGTTTTTAACCTTGCGGAATTGTGTTTGCTAGCACTTGATAAACCGCTAGAAAAAAGATTCCATAAGGTTGCGTTTGAAGAGTTAATAGGGTAAAAGAGATGAAATTATTTTTGCAGTTTTTTACCGCTGCGCTTATTGGTGCGCTGTGGTTTCACTTTGGTGATAATGATTCAGCAATGGCTTTGGTGTTGTTTATTATTGTGCTTTGTGTGATGTTTATGAAGCCCATTCGCTATCAAGACCCAAAACGCAGGGAGCAATATATGCAAAAAATCCGTGATACGCGTGAGCGCAAGGTAATGCTTGAAAAAGAGCGACTAGAGGAAAAAAAGCGTGCCAAGCAAAGCGCACGCGAACAAGAAGAAAAGCTCAAAAGAGAATACGAAGCCAAAATGGCTGGCAAAAGGCGATAAAAGACATAAAAGCCTTAATTTTTGACATTGCTTAATGCCATTTGCACCAACACTTAGAATCTAAATGCCTTCAAATGGCAATCCAAGCAACTCCGCAGTCTTTGAGCGAATTTCATTAAAGTTTGCAATGTTTTGCTCTAAAGTATTTTGATATGAGGGAATCATTTCTTTTAGCTTCTCTCTAGCACTAGCCACTTCATCTTTAAAGCACTTCTCTAACACTTCAAGCAAAATATTGACCGAAGTAGAAGCACCGGGCGAAGCTCCAAGCAAGGCGGCTAGTGAGCCATCTTGAGAGACTATGACTTCTGTGCCAAATTGTAAGAATCCACGATTATTAGCATCTTTTTTGATGATTTGCACACGCACGCCAGCCATTTTAATTTCCCAATCAGCAGAGTTAGCACTTGGCATATAGCCTTGAAGTCTTTGAATGCGACCCCTTTTCCCTAGCATAACCTCTTTAAGCAGGTAAATGGTGAGCGGGATATTATCAATCCCCGCTTGCATCATAGGGATAAAGTTATCACTTTGCATAACAGATGGGAAATCAAGCAGGCTTCCATTTTTTAAAAAACGCGTATTAAAACCAGCATAAGGACCAAACATAAGCTCTTTGTTGCCATTCATAAATCTCGTATCTAGGTGTGGCACAGACATAGGAGGCGCACCGACAGATGCTTTGCCATAGACTTTTGCGTGATGTTTTTGGATAATATCTTTATTCTTACACACGAGCCACAATCCATTTACAGCAAGCCCAGAATATCCCTTGCTCTCTTGCACACCAGATTTTTGCAGGAGCTGTATAGTCGCTCCGCCAGCTCCTAAAAATACAAATCTTGTGCGGACATTTTTTGCCTGTCCGCGAGTATCATCTTTTATTTTTAAGTGCCACTCGCTCCCCTCTTTCTTAATACCGACAACTTTGTGATGATAAAATACATTTACCCCTTCTTTTTGTGCTAAACTTTGTGCCATTTGTCGCACAATCGCACCAAAATCCACATCACTTCCACCATTCATAAAAGTTGTGGCTATTTCTTGGTTGCTTTCTCGCCCATCTGTGAGAAGTGGCGTCCATTGTGAGATTTGGTCTTTGTCTTGTGTGTAGCGCATATTATGAAAAAACGGAATCTTATGCAATGCTTCATATCGCGCCTTTAAAAACGCGACATTGTTATCAGTTACAAAGCTCATATGTGGCACAGGGTGGATAAAGCTCGAAGCATTTTGTAAAATTTTATGTTTCACGCAATATGCCCAAAATTCCTTGCTTAATTCAAATTCTTGGTTAATAGTAAGTGCTTTTTTAATATCCACACTTCCGTCTTTGCTCTGAGGAGTGTAATTCAATTCACAAAGAGCTTGATGACCTGTGCCAGCATTGTTCCACGCATCGCTAGATTCCAATGCGACATCATCAAGCTGTTCATAAATGTTAATGTGTAAATCTGGTTTAATCTCCTTTAACAAAGTCGCTAGTGTAAGACTCATAATCCCGCCGCCAACAAGAACTACCTGTGATTCTTCGTTCATCTTTTATCCTTAGCAATTTATATAAATCCCTTATATTGTAATCGCAATTTCTTAGAATTTGATTACATTTAAGGCAAAATTTTGGTTAAAATTTTTTTATCTTTACTTTTTAAGTTTTATAATTGCTTAAAATAGGGTATTAGCGCAATGTTTCAAAAATGCCACACTACTCCAATCCTTTCAAATATGGCTCTACAAGTTTATACACGCTTACCAAAAGTGATAGCACATATACGATGATAAGTGCATAGCGGTGATTTTTGAGGCTGGTATTTTCTATGGCTTTGATACCAATGGCTACTCCAAGCATTGCGCTAAGCCCAATAATAAGGCCTTTGTGTAAATCGACCAAATTATGCGAGTAAAGCGAAATGCTCCCAGAAAATGAAGAAAAAATCACAAAAAATAGCGCGATAGGCACGACCTTTTTAGAATCTAATCCCAAAAAATACGCAAGCATCGGGGCAATCATAAGCCCACCACCAATGCCAAGTGAAATAGCAAAAACTCCTGTAAGCGCACCAACACCGATTAAAACAAACTTTTGGTGGAGGGGATTTGTGATAGGTGGATTGGGGTTAGCGGTAGTCTTGGTGTTAAAGATATATTTTTTTAGTCCTATAAGCGTGAGGAGGATAAATAGCAAAAGCAAGACTTGCGAGGGCAAACTAGACACGATAAGTCCGCTAAATGACGCACCAAAAAGCCCACCAATGCCAACATACACGCCTATTTTTACATCAAGATTTTTACGCCAAAAATTTATAATGCTTCCAAAAGTAGATGAAAACACCATTTGCATAATGGAGATTCCAATGGCGTATTCTATCCCATAGCCCATATAAAGCAAACAAGGCACGATGATAGTCCCACCACCCATACCAAAGAATCCCGCTGCAATGCCACTTACGAAGCCTATGAGAGCAAAAATCAACTCTTCCATAAATGTATCCCTTTTATTTTACGCAAGATTAGGCGAGTTTAGCACAACAAAATAACATTACACTTAACCTTTTTATTGTATAGTCGATTTTGGCTTAGAATTTTTATGTTTGTATAGGATGGCAAGTGAAAATATCTCTTAGTCAAAAGTATATTCAAATCACCGTAGAAGAAAGTAACGCATTTTTGGATAAGGCATTGGACTATGCCAAAAAATATTTTTCCAAAAGTTATCGATTATCAAGCACGGTGTTAATCCTCGATGATGGCGAGCGATTTAAAAAAGATTATTTAGTAAATTGGGCGTATCATATTTGCGTGCAAGATGATATGTCTAAAACAAGCTTAAATAAAAAGCAAGAGCTTGAATATTTGCTAAAATTTACTTATTTGCCTATTCGTATCAAAATCGTTGGGAAAAATCCCATTGTCCAGCGCGTGAAAATTTCTCTTAGAATCTTAAACGCCAATCGCGTTGTGCTTAAAATGAGTCATAAAAACGCCACTGCTCGCCGTTATATCGCTCAACTCTTTTGTGATTATTATATGGGGAGCGATGGCGATGAGATTTACCTAGATAGCACGAAGTCTTATTTTTGGGATATGATTATTAACATTGTGAGTTTTAAGGTTGTGCATAATGTAATTTTGGATTTTGATTATGATAGCTTTAAAAATCCAAGCCATACTGAGAGCTTCCTCACTCAAGATGAAATAGAATTGCGCCAAAGTTATATGCTTTTAGAATCTCATTACCAAGATGACTTTAAGGTGGTGAAAAAGCGGTATTTAAAACTTGCGCGAGAATACCACCCCGATAAGGTATTTGGGCAAGATTCTCAGGTGATTGAGAGCTATAATGAACGATTTAGAAGCATTCAGCAAGCCTATGAGAAAATCCGCACTTCCTTGCGCATAGCTTCATAATCAAGCGAACAATCCGTGTTGTCTATTGAAGCTTTACAAAAGCTGAAATATCCAAATATATTTGTTATATTGTCATACTGAGGCGTTAGCCGAAGTATCTCAAACGACAATCAAAAAATAGAGATATTTCGCTAATGCTCAATATGACAACATATAGATTGCCACGACTTACCTTTTAGGCAAGTCTCGCAATGACGAACCCTAGAATTTATACCCCACTTGTAGCCAAAATTGTCGCCCTACTTCATAGCCAATCGTAGGCGCAGAGCTAGTGCCTGCGTAATTCGCGCTTAAAATCGTAGGGTTTTTGGCATCAAGCAAGTTAAAAATATCCATATTTACATACACCGTATGTCCATTGCGCACATCTACTTCAAATCCTGTGCGAAAATCCCAAGTAAAAGCATTTCTTAGTGTTTGAGCCACATATTGGTCTTTGTCATTGTGTGCGGGATTATATGCAGCATTTGGCACTCTAGTTCCTGTATATTGTGTGCCTGCGGTGTGGATTCTAGTGATTGCTTGATATGCGGAGCGATAGCGCAAAAAGTTATTTAAGAGCCACTTAAATTTGCCAATGTTAAAGCTGTGCGTGGTATTTAGTCGTAGCGTAAAAGGACGGACAAAGTTACTCGCAGGGCGTTGAGAGTAAGGCACGACTCTGCCCTCATATAAAATATCAGAATCTTCGAGCTGTGATGCGCTAATTGCAGAAGCATAATCAATATAATTGCGCCTTACTTGCGTCCAATCCACATTAAAACTTGCATAATGCTTCACACCTCCAGATTCTAGAGGTGTATCGTGCGTAATGCTTAGCGTAAAAATATTGCTCCACGATTTGCCTGCATTGGTGTAAGTATAATAAGTGGGGCGATAATTTGGGTCTGTGGGGAGCTTTGCTGTTTGGCTACTGACATAGCGAATATCATCTTTGCCCTCTCTATAAATGTATTTAAGCCCCAAACTTATATCAAATATGCGTTGAGCGATTCCAGCCATTAGCTCATCAGTATAGGGTATTTTTAGTTTGTTAAATTTAGTTGAGTTTCCATAAGGCTCAATGCAGTTTGTCTTAATAGTGGTGCTACATTTCACCCCGCTTGCTAAAATACTCTGCCAGCTTTTATCAGGGCTATCTCGCCATAGCGCATTCATCGTGCTGTATTGGATATTTTGCAAGGCATAGGCGTAGAGATTTTGTGCGTAGTAGCGGTTTGCGCCAAATGTGATTTGTGTAGCGAAGTTATGCCCCTTATCCCATTCATTCCACATAGCCTCGTAGTTAAGCGAGAATCTGGGCGCAAAAGTCGCCTTACTCATATAAGTATCATAATCCCCTCTTGCGCCCACTCGTGCATTTAATTTGCCTACTTTGTATAGAGGGATAGCTATATCATCTTGGGCAAATAGCGCGAAGATTCCATTACTTACAAATGCTGGCTTTGTGCCAAAATGCCTCGTTTGTTGAAAAAACTGCCCATATTGCCAAATGTATAAATCCCTACCATTCCAAGTCTGCTTTATCACCGCACCATTTGTGCCTGTGTCTTTGATAAGCCCTCTAGGGTCATAGACTTTAGAAACATCACACCATTCTTGGTTTGGGTCGGCTTGGCGACAGAGCTCTTGTTGGGCTTGTGTCATATAGGATTTATATGCGGTTTGTTGTTGTGAGTAGTAATGCTCTTTGTAATACGCACTTTGCGCGTATTGATAGTTTGTTTCTAGTCCAATTTGGAATTTATGCTCCATTTTTGCTAACTCAAATGGTGTAAAATCCTGCACGAGTTTATTGCTAAAAGTGTGTAGGGTGGATTCCACAGGGGGTTGCCCACCCTCACGCGCCCAAGTGAGATAATTCCCCCAATTTTTAGCCTCTGAAATCTGCCACGCCTTGCTTGCGTTGTAGTTTGTCCTAGAGGAAGTTTCTAAAAATTGATACCCCGCTGTGTAGGTAAGCATTCCTAATGGATTTGAAAAATGTGCCTTAAAGGCGAGGTTATGTCCGCCTGATTGATAATTAAACCAATCTCCTTGCGTGCCATACATAAAGCGATAGTCATATTGTGGCGCGTAAGTGTAGCTGAGCTCTAAGCGAGTGGCTTCATTCACATCATAGTAGCCTTTGATAAAGTAGTTATAAATTTGACGCTTTTGAGTTTGTTTAAAGCTCTCTATATCGGGGCGAGTAATGGGCGTGGCGTAGTTCCCCGTGTAGTTGCTCTTTGCATTTGGAAGCAAGGGGATAAAGCTAAGTGTGGAGCTAAAGCTAGCGATTATGCCAAATTTATCATTGACTTTTGATTCTACACTTGCACGGATTAAGTGCTTGTGGAAGTTTGGTTGATTGTTTGCATCTGCACTCCCTAGAAAAGATGTTATATCTGTGCCCTCATAAAGATGATAATTTGTAAGGCTAAATGCCTTTGGGTCGGCATTACCCTGCGTGAATTGATAAGAAATATTTGCGCCGTATTTTTTGGTGGGACGCCGTGTGTTTGCCTCCACTACGCCACCTGTGAATCCTCCATAGCTTGCGCCTATATTAGAATCAAGCACGGTGATAGATTCTAAAAGTGAGGTATCCACCGCTAAGCCTTGAGATTGTCCCTTGCCCATTCCTAACCAGCTATTATCATTGGCAGTTGCTGCGGGATTTAGCGTGTTATTCATTCCCACACCATCAAGAGTGAAGAGATTTTGATAATGCAATCCCCCGCTAATGCTGATTCTCGCAGGGTCAATCTCGCCCGGTGTAGTAGAGCGATTTTGTGCATTATCAAACTGCACATTTGGGAGGATTCTAAGAATCGAGCCAATGTCTCCATTCCCACTTGGATTAGAATCTAACATTTCTCGTCCAATTTGTGCTCCACTTTGATAGGCTTCAAATTCTCTCTCCGCCGTAGCAGTTACTTTGTCTAATTGGACTTTTTGCAAATCCTTTTTATTTTCTACTTGATTGTTATCTTGTGTTTCGGGGGGGGGGGGTAATTGCACTCTTTGATGATTGCTCTAACTCATCGCTTAATGCAAAGCCACAGAGCACAAATGCAACACATAAGATTCTAGCGTTCATTATCAATTCCTACAAAATATAAAATAAAAGGCAAGAATCTAACACATAAAATCTTAAATCTAGCTTAAATAATGAGAAATAATTTTATTATAAAAGAATTTCTACTTGGACTTTCAATAACATTGTCTAAAGGCACATTTATTGCATACCTTTGGCAAGATTTATTGTAAGGATTGGCTATGCAGTTGCAAGATGATAACGCGCTTAATATCTCAAAGCGTGGGGTTAAAATCGCTATTTTATGTGTGTTTGTGGTGGTCGTGCTAGGGCTTATCAATATTTATGTGCTTATCGTGCAGATTCGCTCCACTGAGGGCATACACAATCGCGTAGTGGTGCTAGAAAAAGAGCTCAAAGACACACAAAAAATGCTCAACCAAGCGCAGAGCGATTCTCATCAGTTAAACAATTCAAACGAGTCAAGAGAGTAGCGATGAGTGAAGCATTAGTGCGCGTGGTTTTTGTGCTTTTTAGCGCGTATATAAGCGTGTTTGGCGCGAGTTGGCTAGATGAGCTTGCGTATGATGAATGGCGCGATGGACAGAGCCTAGAGGCAATCATCTCATACAAACTTGAACTCCAAGATGAGGTGGCTAAAGCAGAGCGTTACAGAGTATCAGTAGCGATGAATACACCCAAAAATACACCCAAGACTTACGCGTGTAGCATTGATGTGGGCGATTATGATATTTTAGATGATATGAGTTTTTTTATCCTTGATTTACTCAAAAAAGAGCAAGAGCAAGTGCTTGAATGCCTTTATAAAGGCGAAGTAAAGATAAAAGAATATGGTTTATGGCGCGAGGGCAGGGCAAGGAGCACGGCATTATTAGAGATTAAACCCACGCGAGTGAGCGCGTATTTGTATAATAGAGAGTTGATTTTACGCATTCCACAAGGACTTTAGATTCTAATGCGTAACCCTAATGCCGTGCCATATCTTATCATAACATAGCTTCGTGTAAAATTGGGGTCGCTAAAAAAATGTTTTTGTAAAACAACATCGTAAGCAAACATTTCCCAAAAAATCCAATTCTACCAGACTTAGAATATGCAACAAGACCCAATCCTATTTTGACATATAAGCTTTCTAGCAGTTAAGGGTTAGCAGTTTTTTGGCTTGTTGCAATGCGCTACAAAGCGCACTAACAAGCGCATTGAGATTGTGCCTTGTAACCGCAGAAATGGGCAAAATAAACGCAGGTTTGGCAAAATCTGCATTAGTAAAATCCGCGTTGCTAAAAGCTAGCCCAAAATTGTTCGCGCTAGATTTTGTGTTTTGCGCTTGCTTTTGCGACTTATTTTGCGGATTTTGTGTTTTATTTTGCGCTAGATTTTGTGGGTTTGGCAGGGCGTCAATTTTGCTAAGCACGATTCCATAGGGGCGCGTGGCGAGCGTGCTTGAGTAGGATTCTAGCTCGCGCCTTAGGTTTGCAAACTGCGCCTCCACGCTTAATCCCCCATCAAATTCCGCCCGTGTGCAATCAAGCACAAAAAGCAAAAATTTCGTGCGCTCAATGTGTCGCAAAAACTGCAAGCCCAGCCCCTTGCCCTCGCTCGCCCCATCGATAATGCCCGGAATGTCAGCTATCACAAAAGAATCTAACTCTATCGCGTTGTCTTTTTGCTCGCGTTGTCTTTGTGGCAAAAATTGTGGATTGCTTCGGGTGTTTCGCTCGATAGACTTTAGTGTCTTATCCACGCTCACGCCCTCGCAAAACCCCAATTTTTCCTCACAAATACTTCCGCGACTTGCGTTGAAAAATTCTCTGTTTGCGTGTGGTGTGAAATCCGTATCTACAAAATCTACGCTCCTACGCGAACTTTCAAAAAATTCACCAACCTCTACTACGCCCAAATGTGGCGTAATCGTGGTAAATTCATAATTTGCCACTTCGGGTTTAGCGTTTGAAAGCACCGATATGAGCGTAGATTTACCGACATTTGGGTAGCCCACCAGCCCCACATCAGCGATAAGTTTTAGTTCTAGTTTTATGTGGCGTGATTGCCCTGCTATGCCTTTTTGAGCGTAGGTTGGGGCTTGGTTTGTCGCGGTTTTAAAATGTGCATTGCCTAAGCCTCCTTTGCCACCTTTGAGCGCGACAAATTGCGCGTTTTCGCCTTTAGTCGCATTGCTAAAATCCTTGTCAAAATCACACAAAACCTCCCCGCTCTCAAAATCGCTAATCTGCGTGCCAAGCGGGACTTTGATGATACAATGCGCCCCACTTTTGCCCGCGCACCTCTTAGGCTTGCCAGCCTCACCATTGTGTGCTTTATGGTGCTTTTTGCCTCGAAAGTTTGCCAGCGTATGGGCGTTATTATCCACTTCAAAGATGACATCACCACCCCTGCCACCATCGCCACCATCAGGTCCGCCTTGTATGACAAATTTTTCGCGCCGAAAGCTCACGCACCCAGCCCCACCATTGCCCGAAGTAATAAAAATATCTACGCTATCAACAAACATTTAAAATCCTGTGCCGTGATAAAATTTTGCATTGTGCTTTTTGATTTTGCTCGTGTTTTCGCTTGCTTGCGCGTCTAGATTCTAAAATCTATTGTTGCAAAATCGCTTGAAATTTTTGTTGGAAGATTGGGAGGTGCTTTTGGAGGATTTGTATCATTAGCGGGGTTAAGTCTTCATTTACCATTGCGACTTGCATTTTGGCGAGCTTACGCCCAAGCGGTGTTTGGTAAAATTTGATAAGCTCTTCTAAGTCGCTAAGAGAGAGATATTTTTTGTAAATGTTTGGGAGGACGGCTAGCATATCATTATACGCGCCACTCATATATTCGTTGTAGGCTTGGGCGATTTGGGTTTTTTGTGCCTTGCTAAGTTTGTTGCCATACTCCGCATAGAGCGCGTTTAGGGCTTGTTTATCGCTAAGCATTTGGTTTAGCGCGGCATTAGCCTGCGAGACATTGAGAAATCGCATTAGCGCGTCTTGGTATTCATCGGCTACAAGCGCGTTTGCGCTAAGCCCCGCAAACAACACACCACATACAAATGCGCGAAAGAGACAAATAACACTTAAGATTTTACGCTTTTTCATTATGCGTTGGCGCGAGTTTTACGCCTTTGTCGCTTTTGCGCTTGATTTTGCCACACTCTTTGTCGCTGGCTTTTTGGCTGGAGTGGCTTTTGTGCCTTGTGCTGTCTTGGTAGTCTGCGTGCTTTGGGCTAGCTTTGCTTGGCTTTGGGCTATTACAGAGACTTTTTTGCGAAGTTTTGATTTTTGGCTAAATTTCACCACGCCATCGATAAGCGCGAAAATCGTATGGTCTTTGCCAATGCCGACATTATCGCCTGCGTGGATTTTTGTCCCTCGTTGGCGGACTATGATATTGCCCGCTCGCACAAATTGTGAGCCAAATTTCTTAATCCCTAGTCGGCGTCCTGCTGAGTCGCGGTTGTTTTGGGTGCTGCCTTGTCCTTTTTTGTGTGCCATTTTTGCTCCTTATGTTATAGTTTTGGTTGCTTGCGCTTGACTTTGCGCGATAAATCGTGGATTCTGCGCGTAGGGCTTCGGTTACATACGCTTTAGTATGCGCCCTCGCTCTACGCTTGAAAGCTACGATTTCTCATCGCAAATCCTTCGCGCGCTTGCATTTGCTTTGACAAAACTCGTTTGTCTTATTTATCTTTTTTGTGTGCTTTGGTTGCACTTTTTGCATTTGTGCTTTTAAAATTTAAATCCCACAAATGCACCACTTCATAGAATCTAAGGATTTTATCCCGCGATTGCTACGATTCTCACTCGCGTAAAATCTCGCCGAAATCCGCGCTTTGTCTTGCTATCTTTGCGTCTGCGCTTCTTAAAGGCGATGATTTTCTTGCCTCTACCCTCGTTTATGACTTCTGCTTGCACTTTCGCGCCCTTTAGCAAAGGCGTGCCAATGCTTAGCTCCTTGCCATTATGCAAGGCTAGCACTTCGTCAAATTCTAACTTGTCTTTTGGCTCTTTGCCAAGTTTGTCAAGTAGCAAAATATCGCCCTGCGCGACTTTATACTGCTTGCCACCATTTTTAAATATCGCATACATTGCGCCTATCCTTCCTAATCAAAATTTGGTTTAAAGTAAAATGCGATTCTACCTTAAAAAATCTTAAATCACGCTTTATATTGTATAATTTGATTAAAAAAATTTCATTCCTAAGGAGCGATAAAATGAAAAAATCCCCCAATTTAAAGATTCTTTACACATTTTTTTTGTGTGTTGGCGTGTGTCTTGGCGCGTCAAAGGAGAGTGAAAAAAAGGATTTGCCTTTTATTACGGATAAAGTCGTGCATAATGGCACGACCTTTATTTTACAAAGCAAACACCAAATCCCAATTTTTAGCGAGCATAAAACTTATGCGTGGCTTTCTCACCCGAGTAAAGATGGCGAGTTTATCGCTATGATTCCCATTCCCTATCGTCAAAAGAGCAATATAATCCTTTACACAAAAGAAAATGAAAAAAAAGCCAAAAAGCAACCCATCGGACAAATCGCTATCACACAAAAACCCTATAATCAAGAGAAAATCTCTGTCCCACCAAATAAGGTCCAATATAACCAAAAAATCGCTAATCGCATAGAATCTGAGCGCAAAGAATCTGCTAAAATTTATAATACTTTTACGCCCACACGCTATTGGAGCAAACCATTTGTCGCACCACTTGATTCTGTGATTACAAGTGCGTATGGCAATGCGAGAATCTTCAACGGAAAATTGCAAAGTTTCCATACGGGCACAGACTTTCGTGCGGCGATGAATACACCCGTGCCAGCGAGTAATGATGGTGTAGTAGTGCTCGCAAAAGAACGATATTTATCTGGCAATAGTGTGATGATAGACCACGGAGAGGGTGTGTATAGTGTGTATTTTCACTTAGAGAGTTTTAAAGTGAAAGTGGGCGATGTCGTAAAGCAGGGGCAAATAATTGCATTAAGCGGAAATACAGGTCGTTCGAGTGGAGCGCATTTGCATTTTGGTATAGTGATTAACAACACAATCATTGACCCAATGGACTTTATCGAAAAAATTAAAGAGGTTATAGAGCAAAAATAGTAAAGTAAATGGTATAGTAATATTTTTATACTATAATGCGCTCCCATAATTTGATTTGTCAGGTTTGATACAAAGCATTATGGCATTAAAATCGCTTATCAATGATGATTTTAGAATCTTAGTCTAGCTTTTAAGGAGAATGAATGGAAGCATATTATAACAAAAGTAAAATACTATTTTTTGGCGTGCTAGCATTATTGTTTCTTGCTTGTGGCTCGGAGGAAGATGGCAACAAAAAGCCACAAGTCCCTGTGAGTGTCATAACAATTAAAGAGCAAAATACGCCACTAGAGTTTGAATACCCCGCAAGGCTTAAAAGTGTGCAAAGTGCGAATGTGTATGCACGCGTAGAGGGAATCTTGCTTAGTCAAAATTTTAAAGAAGGTGATATTATCCAAGAGGGACAGCCATTATTTCAAATCGACCCTAAACGCTATCAAGCACGCGTAACTATGGCTAGAGCGCAATATGATACTGCACGGGCAAATTTTTCAAAGTCAAAAAAAGATTGGGAGCGCACGGAGCGATTATATAAGCAAGGTGCGCTCACCGTTGATGCTTATGATAACGCACTGTATAACTACCAATCCGCTCAGGCAAATGTCGATAGCGCAAAAGCAAGCCTAGATGACGCGCTTATCGATTTGGATTACACTAATGTAGTGGCAAGCTTTACAGGGAGAGTTGGAATGCGCCGTTATGATGTTGGGAATCTCGTGGGTAAGGGCAATGATAGTATCCTTACCACACTCACACAGTTAAGTCCCATTTATGCGGAGTTTGCAATCCCTAGCAATGACTTTTATTATATGCGAAATTTGCGTGATGAAAATATGATAGTCGAGGCGATTATGGGTAATGGCGTGGTGTATGAAAAAAAGGGTAAAATTGATTTTATTGATTCTGTGCTTGATTCTCAAACTTCATCGGTCAAGGCGCGCGCGATTTTTGATAATGAAAGTTTTGTGCTTGTGCCAAATGAGTTTATGCGGGTGAATATCAAAGGATTTCAAGCACAAAATGCCATAGCGATTCCACAAAGTGCAATCTTACAAGATTCAGTAGGGAGCTATGTGTATGTAGTAAGAGACGGCAAAGCGAGTATCGCGCGCGTAAGTCTTGGTAAGTCGCTTAAAAATGGCTTAGTGCTTGTCCCAAGCGGACTACAAACAGGCGATACACTTATCACTACAAATCTTACAAAGCTAAGCCAAGATACCCCTGTCGCTACTTCGGCACAGAACGCATTGCAAGTGAGTGTTTCTAAAGAAAAAAGTGAGTAAAAATACAAAAATAAAGGCATAATAATGTTCTCCAAATTTTTCATCAATCGCCCTGTGCTTGCTATGGTGATTTCTATCATTATCACGCTTACAGGGCTTATTAGCATTTTTAAGCTAGGTGTGGAGGAGTATCCGCAGATTACCCCTGTGGAAGTGGTGGTTTCAGCCACTTATAGCGGGGCGAGTGCGGAGGTAATCGCAAACACAGTGGCCAGCGTGCTAGAAAATTCCATTAACGGCGTGGAGGGAATGCTCTATATGCGCTCCACCTCGACTTCTAGCGGGAGTTTTTCTATCAATGTGTCTTTTTCTAACGACACTGACCCCGATATGGCGACTATCAATGTCAATAACCGCGTCCAAGCAGTGCTTAGCCAGCTCCCAGAAGAAGTCCAGCGACTAGGCGTAAATGTCCGCAAGCGAAGCTCTACCATACTCGCAGTTTATACGATGTATTCGGATAATCCCGCGCACGACCAGCTTTTTATTTATAATTACTCCGCGATAAATATTGTCGATGAGATTAAGCGCGTGCAGGGCGTGGGCGATGCGAGCACCTTTGGGGAGTCGGCGTATTCGATGCGGATTTGGCTAGATTTAGACAAGCTTTCCCAAAACAACCTCACTCCCGCCGAAGTCGCCCAAGTCATCAAAGAGCAAAACGCGCAATTTGCCGTAGGGCAGTTTGGGCAAGAGCCTATGAAAAACAAAGTCGCTTTCACTTACTCTATAAGCACGCAGGGGCGGTTTCTAAATCCAAATGAATTTGGCAATATCATTATCCGCTCAAATTCTGATGGGAGCGCGTTGCGCGTGCGAGATGTCGCTACTATCGAGCTAGGAGCGAAGTATTATGATGTCGATGCCAAAATCAATGGCAAAGCAGGGGAATCTTTTGGGGTGTTTTTACAGCCCGGGGCAAACGCGCTTGCCACCGCAAAAGCCGTAGAGGAAAAGCTCCAAGAGTTATCTAAAAATTTCCCTGATGGATTGCACTACACCACAAGCTATGATACGACTAAATTTGTCTCAATTTCAATTAAAGAAGTGGCAAAAACTTTCATCGAAGCGATAATCTTAGTCGTGGTGATAATGTATTTTTTCTTGCAAAATTTCCGCGCTACGATTATCCCTGTGATTGCTATCCCTGTGTCGATTATCGGGGCATTTGGCGGGCTATACGCGCTAGGATTTTCAATCAACTTGCTAACTTTGTTTGGGCTTATCTTAGCCATCGGAATCGTGGTAGATGACGCCATCATCGTAATAGAAAATGTGGAGAGAATCTTGCACGATAAAGCTGAAAATCTAACCGTAAAAGAAGCCACGATAAAAGCTATGGGCGAAATGCAAAGCCCTGTGATTGCTATCGTGCTAGTGCTGTGCGCGGTGTTTATCCCTGTGGCATTTATCGGGGGCTTTAGTGGCGAAATCTACAAACAATTTGCCATTACTATTGCCGTTTCAGTGGTGATTTCTGGCTTTGTCGCGCTCACACTCACGCCCGCGCTTTGCGTGTCGATTCTAAAGAAAAAAGAGCCAACGCCATTTCTAGCCGTGCGCAAATTTAACGAAGTCTTTGATAGACTCACGCATAGATTTGGGGAAACGATTGCTTTTACGATGCGCAGGGCGGTTATGATGATAGCTATCTTTGTGGCGATTTTGGTGGCGACTTTTGGGCTATTTCAGTCTCTATCCACAGGACTTGTGCCAAATGAGGACAAAGGCGATGTGATAGCCTCTGTGCGCTTGCCTCCTGCGAGTGCGCTATGGCGGACAAATATCGTAGCAGACAAAGAGCTAGAGATTTTACAAAACAACCCAAATGTCAATTCTGTGATGATGATTATCGGCTATGATATGCTCTCTTCATCAGTGCGTAGCAATGTGATTACTTCGTTTATACAGCTAAAGCCTTGGAGTGAGCGCAAAGGTGCGGGGCAGGATTCTTTTAGTGTGGCTGGAATGCTTACAGGGGAGTTTAATGCCAAGCTAGAAGCAAGTGGCTTTGTGCTAAATCCCCCTGCGATAATGGGTATGGGGCTAGCAGGGGGCTTTGAAGTCTATCTGCAAAATCGTGGCAACGGCGATATAAAAGAGCTACAAAAAAATGCGGATATGCTTGTCGCTGAAGCACGCAAACGCCCAGAGCTAAATCCAATGACGGTAAGAAGCTATTTGGACGCTACGATTCCCCAATACTTTATCACGCTAGATAGAGAAAAAGCAAAAGCGTTTAATGTCAATATCAACGATGTTTTTACCACTTTGCAAAGCACTTTTGGGAGCTATTATGTCAATGATTTTAACCTCTATGGGCGCACTTATCAAGTCAAACTCCAAGCCCAAAGCGAATTTAGAGAAAGCCCAGAGGATTTTAACCGCGTCTTTGTCAAATCAAACGATGGCAACCTTATCCCCATAAGCGCGCTTGTGGATTTTGAGCGAATCGTAAATACAGATATTATCGAGCGGTTTAACCTTTTCCCCGCAGCCAAGCTCACAGGAAGCCCAAATGAGGGCTACTCTAGCGGAGACGCGCTAAGGGCAATCGAGGAAGTCGCCCGCGAAATCCTGCCAAGCGAATATACCATTGCACATTCTGGAATGAGCTACCAAGAAAAGGCAAGTAGCGGTAGTGCGTTTGTGGCATTTGGGCTAGGGCTCGTGTTTGTGTTTTTGATTTTATGTGCGCAATATGAGCGGTGGCTTATGCCATTAGCCGTGCTTACTGCTGTGCCTTTTGCGGTGTTTGGTGCGAGTGCGGCGGTGTTTGTGCGGGGGCTAGAAAATGACATTTATTTCCAAGTGGGCTTAGTTACGCTTATCGCGCTTAGTGCGAAAAATGCGATTTTGATTGTGGAGTTTGCCCAGCATTTGCGCGAAGAGGGCGGACTTAGCATACTGCAAGCCGCCATACAAGCAGCCAAACTACGATTTCGCCCCATTGTGATGACTTCTTTGGCATTTAGTATAGGCGTGCTTCCCCTTGCGCTATCAAGCGGGGCAGGGGCGGCAGCACGCCACGCTATCGGCACGGGTATCATCGGCGGAATGCTCGCTGCGACATTTATCGCTATCTTTTTTATCCCGCTATTTTGGAGCTTCATCGCCCAGCTTGGCGAAATCATCAAAGCAAAATTTGGAGAGAGTCAAAACCACACAACTTCTATGTAGAGAATCCTCTTTCATAGAAGTTTAGTCGTTTGATTCCTGCCATAAATGCGGTGTGAATATATATTTATGTTCTTGTGGTAGGGCTTCAAATATGGCTTTTGCTAAGTTTCTAATCTCCCAAAGCGCGGTTTTTGGACTTCTTAGTGAAAGGAAATTTTGCAAACTTCGCGCGTTAATACTCCAAGAAAGCTCAGTCTTATAGGATTCTGGCATACAAAATTTTACCAAATCATTGCTTATTCCCTCAGCGGTCAAGATTCTCAAATTTTCTAAGGCCTTTATGCTTGCTTCATTTACGCGCTCGTTTTTGCATAGCACTATAAACTTACGCGCACGCTCTATATTGTGGGAATCTAGCGGTAAAAAGCTCGCCTCATCTTTAAGTTCTTTAATCGTGTAGCGCGATGATTTCACGCTGTATGAAGCGATACGATGACGCGCGAGCTCTTGGAGGCAGGCCCGAGAAATGCCTTTGATGTAAAAGTTGTAATACAAATGCTCTAAAGTCGAGCTGTGCTTATTTTTGTTTCCCACTCTATCAATGAGAGCGAGGTCTTTTTCCCCGCAATTATCACTTTTATCAAAGCTCTGCCAGCAGGTTCTTATGGCATTCACACAGACTTCAAGTGGCGTGTAGTGGAGCAGTGTAACTTCTATATCATTTGTGTTATTCATTGTGTGTCCTTTATGATTTATTCTACCGTTACGGATTTTGCGAGGTT
The DNA here is from genome assembly GCF_053654545.1 of Helicobacter sp. 23-1048. Lineage (NCBI taxonomy): Bacteria > Pseudomonadati > Campylobacterota > Epsilonproteobacteria > Campylobacterales > Helicobacteraceae > Helicobacter > Helicobacter sp. 23-1048. Next base: position 40,381 of record NZ_JBSIUT010000003.1, read on the forward strand.
TCTTGGCATATCAACATCATTGCCAATTTTTATAGCAATCTCTAGGGCTAAAAGTTGTAACACTATCATCATAGAGTAAAATTCCTCCATATAATGCGAAGTCTCTGGGAGATAAATCATATCATCAGCCCCCTCGACATTCTCACTACAAATCGCACAAATCGTGCTATCACGCGCCCCTAATTCTTCGACATTGCTTTTAATTTTATCAAAAAGCAAGTGTTTGGGCATCAATGCCACGCAAAAAAGCAAAGAATCTGCAAGCGCGATTGGTCCGTGCTTCATCTCTCCGCTTGGATAGCCCTCTGCGTGCAAGTAACTAATCTCTTTAAGTTTGAGTGCGCCCTCTAATGCAAGGGGGTAAAAAATATCCCGCCCGATGAAGAAAAATCCGTGCCCGTGTAAATATCGCTTGGATAATCGCTTGATTCTATCGTGCAGAGTGGAATCTACTTTGGTAAGTTTGCTTGCATTTAGCATAATTTTGGCGTATTGTTTGATTTGGGTTTGCGTAACTTCACCATTAAGATTCCCAATTTGCACGCTTAAAATCCACAGCACCATAACTTGTGTGGCAAAGGCTTTGGTGCTTGCAACTCCCTTTTCTATCCCTGCTCGCGTGAGAATCACTCTATCACTTTCACGCACAATCGAGCTGTTATCGACATTACAAATCGCTAGCGTTTTTAAGCCATTTTTTTTAGCAAGTTTGAGAGCTTCGAGTGTGTCAGCCGTTTCGCCACTTTGAGAAATGCAAATAAAAAGCTCATTTTTTCGTAGCACAGGATTAGCGTAGCGAAATTCACTAGCAAAAACCACATTTGTGCGCACTTTTGCTACCCGTTCAAGTAAATATTTCGCGCTAAGTCCTGCGTGATAACTCGTCCCACACGCACAAATAATAATCTCATCAACACCATTAAAGAAGCCCTTATCTACTTCCTCAAAGCCGATAAATTCATCACTTACTCTACCCATCATCGTCTCAAGTAGGACTTTGTGTTGCTCATAAATTTCTTTTTCCATAAAGAATCTAAATCCGTCTTTTTGAGCATAGGATTTTGTCGTGCTTAAGGGTTGTGTGCTTGGTAGATTCTCAAAAGATTGCAAATCCATTCGCCCAAAGTCGCCATCCTCAAGGTAATGCACTTTGTTTGCAAGTCCAATGAGCGGTGCATCAGAGCTCGCAAAATACACGCCATTATCGCCTTTAGCAATGATAAGTGGCGAGCCCTTTTTAGCATAATAAATAGCGTTTTTATCAGCTTTTGTGATAAGCAAAATCGCATACGCTCCATTTAGTGATTGAATCGTTTTACTAAAGGCTTCTATGGGTGTGAGATTTTTGAGATTCTCCTCAAAAAGACGGACAACGACTTCGGTGTCCGTTTGGCTGATGAATTGATGTCCTTTAGATTCTAATTCTTTTTTAATGGTGGCATAATTTTCGATAATGCCATTATGCACGATTGAGCTAAACTCGGCAAAATGTGGGTGAGCATTGACTTCAGTTGGCTTGCCGTGTGTCGCCCAGCGCGTGTGCCCAATAGCAAGCCCAAACCCACTTGAGCTAAAATCTTTGCACTTTTGCTCTAAGTTTATGAGTTTGCCAACGGCTTTGAAGTTTTTGAGTTCATCATTTGCTAGCACAGCGATTCCCGCGCTATCATAGCCTCGATATTCCAATTCTTTTAGCCCACTTAAGAGAAACTCCCTTTTTTCATTATTGCCAATGTAGCCAACGATTCCACACATACGCTTACTCCGTTTTGCAAATTTTGCGTGATTTTATTTTGGCAATTATAGCAGGCTTTAAAGAATTGAGTAAGTTTGGCAAGTGAAATTGTAAAAAAGTATCACATTGTTATTGCATACGCAAACTCACATATCAAATCCCCTCTAATCTTGCCATTATGGGGAATCATTAAGGATAGAAAAAGCGAGATTTTCATCAAAAAATCTCTTTTGCTACGCAAAAAATATGTAATTTTTAGGATTTTCGCACAATACAAAAAAAAAAAAAACGATTTTTGTGCTATAATTCAATCTTAAGAAAAAATAAAACTAAGGAGACACAACAATGTTTAAAACCGTTGCTTCAAAGATTCTCACGCTGGCTATTGGCATATTTGTCATTATGATTGGGATTGTGAGTGTGGTAAATTATCAGCGAACTTCCCAAGAGATAACTGATGTGTATGGAGGCTTACAGCAGCTTGCGCTCAACTCCTCTTATACAACTATAAACATCACAATGGGCGTGGAATCCAAACAACATCTAAGCGAGCTTGCCAGCTTGCTTGCGAGTATAGATAGAAACGACCTTATCGCACAACGAAAGATTCTTGCAAGTCTTGCTAAATTTGTGCAATATGACGCGGCGTTTATCGTGTATGAAAATGGCGATGGCAGAATGATTTCAGGTATGCCCACAAGCGATATAAATCGCCTATCAAGCTCCCCTGATGATGGCACATTTGATTTCCGCACGCGGGGGTGGTATCAAGCAGCTAAAAACACACAGGAATTTTTCGTAACTGCGCCCTATGAGTCAAAAGTCGCAGGAATGGAAGCGACCATTTCTGCCACTGCGGCTATGCCATTTTTCCGTAATGGCAAGTTTGAGGGTGTGATTGCGGTGGATATTGCGGTAGATGGATTCCAAGATAGGTTTAAAAACTTCCGCCGTGAGGAGTTGCCAAGTTTGCAAGTTTTGCTTATAGATTCTAATGGTGAGGTGTTTTCCCACGAGGATTTAGAGAAACTTGGCAAGGATAAGTTAAAGCCACTTGGCGATGCTATCGTATCTAAAGTTAAGCAAAGCCCTGATGGCAAGTTTTATACAAACTTTATGGGAGAGAATAAAATCATATTTTATAGGCAAATGCCTTTTGGTTGGGTAATCGCTGCAGAAGCAAACGAATCTGACCTCACAAAGGCAATCAATGAAAATTTCATTGCTTCTAGCATTTTATCACTCCTTTTGTTAGGATTTGGCGGGGCGGGGTTGTTTTTTGCCATTAAATATTTCTTTAAGCCACTTGGCGCGATACAGCATAGTTTGCATAAATTCTTTGCATTTTTAAACTATGAGATAAACCAAGCACCAAAGCCACTCAAACTCACAAGCAAAGATGAATTTGGCATAATGGGCGGGGAGATTGATAAAAATATCATACGCACACAAGAAATCATTAAGCAAGATTCCGCGCTTGTGAGTGAAGTAACCCAAGTGGTAAATGAAGCAAAGCAAGGGCGATTTGGCAAGACTATCGCGCTAAGCAGTCCAAATCCACAAACAAACTCCCTTAAAGAGAGGCTAAATGAAATGAGTCAAACACTTTGTAATCTCGTGGGAGAAAGACTTTCAATCGCCACACAAGCATTTGCCTCCTATCGCAAAAATGACTTTAGCACACGCATAGACAATCCTCAAGGAATCCAAAATGATATAAATGAGCTTGGAGATTCTATCACAGATATGCTCAAGCACTCTGCGAGCTTTGCTAAAGAGTTAGAAACACAAAGCAATGAGTTAGAATCTTCTATGCAAACTCTTACCGAGCATTCACAAAAACAAGCCACCGCACTTGAGGAATCTGCCGCTGCTGTGGGACAGATAAGCTCCTCTATGCAAGTAGTGGGTGAGAAAACTGATGAATGCACACAACAAGCCCAAGATATAAGAAACATCGTAAGCGTGATACGAGAAATATCCGACCAGACGAATTTGCTTGCACTTAATGCAGCCATTGAGGCAGCACGGGCGGGCGAGCACGGGCGAGGATTTGCCGTAGTGGCTGATGAAGTGCGTAAGCTCGCGGAGCGCACAGGACATTCACTCGGTGAAATCGAAGCAAACATCAATGTCCTCGTGCAATCTGTCAATGAAATGAGTGAATCTATCCAAGAGCAAACTAGCGGGTTAAGCCAAATCAATGATGCAATCGCACAACTAGAGAGTGCCACACAAGAAAATGTCGAGGTAGTCCATAGCACAAACGAAATCGCTAAACGCGTAAATGATATAGCTGATGAAATCCTAGAAGATGTCAATAGCAAAAAGATTAGAGAATCTTAAGATTCTCTAAAATATGTTTGCACATCATCAAGCAAGATTTTAGTTTAATTTTTGATAAAATTTGTCTTTCAAAATTTTAACAATGAAAAATAACAAATGCGAGTGCTAAGATAAAGGCGAATCTATGGATTTTTTATTAGCTTTAATTTTTTTGCTATTTTTCGTTGTCGCTGGGGCTTGGACGCTTTACACGCAAGGGCGAAGCGCAAAAATCTTACTTGGCATTTTTTGGGTCTTTTGGCTTTGCATTTTTGACTACGCGTTGTTTGAGACATTTTTAGTCATTCCGCTTAAAGGGCTAGATTTAAGGGACTTTTTTGCCCTTACATTTGCGATAATGCTTTGTATCGTGGGTTTGGCAAGTCTTATTTTGCATAAAAAATTCCCAAATTTTTGGCTTTTTTATCCTTATGTGTGCTTTTTTATCGGCATTGCAGCGTCTAATATTTTTTCGTTTTTTAATGAAGCACCGCGCGACAAAGGCACTTTCGTAGGCGATAATGAAATCTATCTCTGGCGCACACTATCAGGGCTTTTTGTGGCATTAAGTTTGGCAGGACTTTACACACTTTTTAAACGCAAAAAACTTATCTGTGCGCTTATTTTCGTAGCGATTTGTGTGCTATGGGCGTGGAGTTTTGTGCATTTTAGCACTTAAATTTGATAAATAGTCAAAATTTATTCGCAAATCGCGCTTTGATAAATCATATAGGCTTTTTAATAAAATTTTCACTATACTTTTGCTTTCCAAACACCAAAAACAAAAGGAGAGAAAATGCGAAGTGATGTGATTAAAAAAGGCTACTTAAAAGCCCCAAATCGCTCTTTATTACGCGCGTGTGGGCTAAGCGAAGAGGACTTTGATAAGCCCTTTATCGGCGTGGCAAATAGCTACATTGACATAATCCCCGGGCATTTTTATTTGAATGAATATGCGCGGATTATCAAAGATGAAATCCGCAAAAATGGCTGTGTGCCCTTTGAATTTAACACAATCGGTGTCGATGATGGCATAGCGATGGGGCATAGCGGTATGCTCTACTCCCTGCCAAGCCGTGAAATCATCGCAAATTCAGTAGAATCCGTGATGAACGCCCACGCCCTTGACGCGCTGATTTGTATCCCAAACTGCGATAAAATCACGCCGGGTATGCTTATGGGTGCGCTTCGCGTGAATGTGCCGACTATCTTTGTGAGCGGGGGACCTATGAGAGCTGGATTTAGCGCAAAAGGCGAGAAACTCACGCTAAATAGCGTCTTTGAAGCGGTGGGCGCGTATGAAGTCAAAAAAATCACAGAATCTGAGCTCAAAGACATAGAGTGCAAAGCCTGTCCTAGCGGCGGCTCTTGCTCGGGGCTTTTTACGGCAAACTCTATGAACTCGCTCTGTGAAGCATTAGGCATAGCGTTAAGTGGCAATGGCACGGCGTTAGCACTTAGTGAAGAGAGAGAAAATTTATTGCGACAAGCGGCAAGGCGAATCTGTGAAATCGCGCTAGAATCGGCGTCAGATTCTGACAAAGCGGAGCGATTTAAAATCCGCAATATCATCAATCGCGCCTCCATTCGCAATACAATGGTGGTGGATATGGCTATGGGTGGAAGCTCAAATACTATTTTGCATATGCTTGCGATTTCGCGCGAGGCTGGCGCACCGCTTGATATAAAAGAACTCAACGACATAAGCAAAAAAATCGCCCATATCGCCAAAGTCGCGCCGAGTCTGCCCGAAGTGGCGATGGAAGACATTGGGAGCGCAGGAGGCATAAGCGCGGTAATCAAAGAAATCTCACGGCGTGATAACGGACTGCTAGATTTAAACGCGCTCACAATCACGGGTGAGAGCTTGGGCGAGCGCGTAAAAGACGCACATATCAAAGATGAAAAAGTCATTCACAAGGTAGAGAACGCCTACTCACAAGTGGGCGGACTAGCGATTTTATTTGGCAATCTCGCAGAGCAGGGCTGCGTGATAAAAACTGCGGGAATCACAGGAGCGCGAAAATTTAGCGGAAAAGCCGTGTGCTTTGATAGCCAAGAAGACGCCATAAAGGGCATAATCAAAGGCAGAGTGCAAAAAGGCGATGTGTGCGTGATTCGTTATGAGGGACCAAAGGGGGGTCCTGGAATGCAAGAAATGCTAAGCCCAACGAGTTTGATTATGGGAATGGGCTTGGGTGCTGATGTCGCGCTCATCACGGACGGGCGGTTTAGCGGGGCGACACGGGGACTAAGCATAGGGCATATAAGCCCAGAAGCCGCAGAGGGAGGGCTTATCGGGCTACTAGAGGACGGCGATATAATCGACATTGATGTGGATAGCTATGAAATCAATGCGAGATTAAGCGAGGCGCAAATCGCGGAGCGCAAAGCGAAATTTACGCCCTTACAAAAGCCTCTGCATTCTCGCTGGCTCTCACAATATCAAAAGCTCGTAAGTAATGCAAGTAATGGAGCGGTTTTGGATAGTGAGTATTTTAATAAATGACGCATTTATTATTTTTTAGATAACATTTGCAAATTTTAAAATTGAAAGGATAAAAAATGAGCAAAACCATAGAGCCTGAAAAACAAAGTGTAAAAGTTTGTTTGAGTCGAAAATCTTACTATATAGATTTTTACCAAAGGGAGTATGTTTGGAGCAAGGAAACAGCGCAAACTTTACTTAATGATATTTTCTATATTTTTGAGTTAAGCTACAATCAACACAAAGACAGCGAAATAAGCAAAAATATTATGGAAAAATACAGCTGGTATTATCTTAATGTATATATCACAAATAAAGTAGAAGGAAAGGTTTATATTGTCGATGGACAGCAACGACTATCTACGCTAACGCTTATCGCTACAAAACTTTATCATAAATTGCAAGATAATGATAATTTCAAGTCGTTACTAAAAGATTGCATATTTAGCAATGACGGCTTTGAGGATATTTTTAACTTGGATAATGAAAAAAGACATAGGGTTATGGATTGTATATTTGACAACTCTAAAGACAAAAAATTACCAACTGAATTTAAAAACAAAACAGAGGAAACGCTTGTTGAACGCTACAAAGATATATCAAAATATATTGATGATAAATTTAAAAATGAAGCAGATTCTAAGAAATTGCGTTTGTTTGTTTTGTATTTTTTAGAAAGGCTAGTTTTGGTTGAGTTAGACATTAGTCAAAATGACACGCCTATGGTTTTTGAAGTTATTAACGATAGAGGCGAAGCATTAAAACCATTCGAAATTTTAAAAGGCAAACTTATAGGCGCATTACCAAAAAGTGATGTAGAGAGTTTTTGTGCAAAATGGGATAATGCACTATCGCCATTGGCACAATCTGAATCTGAAGATGACTTTTTCAGCGATTTAATCAAGTCAAAGTTTGTATTCAAGCGAAATTCTGCTATGGAAAAATCCATAAATAACGAATATCACAGATATATTTTTGATAATAATGAAATAGCTCAAAAATTAGGTTTTCACAAACAAAATGAAAATTACATAAAAAATATTAAAAATTTTATTGACAAGGATATTTGCTACTATGCAAAGCTTTATGCAAAAATTATTCAAATTGACAATGAATTTTTAGAATACACTGACATAAATGAGCTATCTGGTCAATATCAAAATATACTCTCTGCTTGTGTTATAAATGACAAGCAAGAACAAGAAAAAATTGAGTTGATAGCCAAAGAATATGATAGATTGTGGGTTTTGCTAAACCTTAATGGAATCTATGATAGCAATGAATTCCAAGAAATTTCTTATAAGTTAAATGAACTTCTAAAAGGTGTGGATATTGAAAATTACAAAAATATCTTTGATGATTTGATAAAAGAAGCCATCAAAGAGACAAAGGGTGTTATAGAAGTTAATTCGTTGCTGGATTATAAAAGTTTTGAAAACAGAAACTATACAAACCTTAAAACGCGTTCCTTGCGATATTTGTTTGCAAGGGTTGAAAAATACATTTGCGATAATATAAATCAAACACCACAAAGTAGTGTTTTTGATATTGCAACAAAGACAGGGGACAAAACGGGCTACCACATAGAGCATATTTTATCACGCAATGAAACAAATAGGGGTTACTTTGAAAGTGATGAGGAATTTGAAGCGCAAAGAAATTTACTTGGTGGGCTTTTATTGCTAAAAGGAAAAGAAAATATATCATCGGGCAATGAGGAATATACCGATAAACTAAAAACTTATAGTAATTCACTTGTTTGGGGACATTCACTTTGCGATGATTTCTATCATTCGACACACAAGGGTTTTATAGATTTTAACAATAAAGTCTTTGGAAGCAAAGATATAAAATTTAAACCATATCAAAAGTTTGATAAAGTCGCACTACACGAGCGCACAAAACTTTTATATGAAATCGTAAAAATCATTTGGGAAGTGGATAGGTAATTTTTGTAGATTTAAGATTTTTTAGAGAAAATTAAGTTAAGCTAATGATAAATACAAATTTTATCGACACGCTACTTGCATTCTTTGGCTTTGGGATTATGCGAAAAAGAGCGATTTTGCGTAAAAATATAGCGCGATTAGAAAGCAATCTTAAAATCTTTGCACGAATTGAAATTGATGAAAAGATTTACACTCTAGCGCAAGATTTAGCCACGCATTTGCCACATAATGCCAAAACCACGCAAACGCTCAATGCCTTTAATCACACTACTTTGCTTGTCAAAAGCCATAATGACGCATTCGCGCGATTAACACAAAATCTAAATGAGGCACTCACAAAGCACAGCACAAAGAAGATTTTAAAAAATATCGATAGCTACCCTTTGGAGAGAATCCGCGCTATAAATGAAATCGCATTGCAAGTCGCCACATATAAATTGCCAAATTCACTCACACAAAAAGATAGTTACTTGCGTTATATGCGCGATATTGGCGAGATTTTTGATAACTACAACACGATATTAAAACAACATAGTCTTATCAAAGATTTTCAAAACCTTGATTTGTGCTTAAAAGATGAATTTATCGATGGCAAAAATGCGAAAAAAATGCTTGATTTAATCAAAAATATACAAGATTTTGGGACAAAATTTTACGCCACGCCCAAATGCACCGAAGCACTAATCAAGCGACATAATGAGGATTTTATAGAAAGGCACATAAAAGATAGCATTTTTGAAAACATTAACGGCAGGAGTTTAGATTTAGACCAAAGGAGGGCTGTGCTAACTGATAGTAGCTCAATTCTTACAATCGCTGGGGCAGGGGCAGGCAAGACACTCACCATTTGTGGCAAGCTAAAATGGCTACTTTCGCGTGGAAAAGCAAGCGAGAACGAAATCTTGCTTTTGTCATATTCTCGCGCTTCAGCTAAAGATTTGCAAGAAAAAGCGCATTTGATAAATCCTAATCTAAAAGTCAAAACCTTTCATTCGCTAGGATTAGAAATCCTTAGTCAAAATCTATCCACAAAGCCACTTATAGAGGAGCAAGATATATCTGTATATATTCGCAAGATTTTTGCAGAATCTAAAAATTGGCATATATTATGGGATATTTTTCGATTTTGCACGCTGTATCCGCTTGGCAATAGCGAGATGACTTATCAAACGCTAGGCGAAAAATTTGCCTTTTTGAAACAAGCAAATTTCACTACGCTAAAAGATATACTCTCAACGCCCACACATTCAAGTAAGCGACTCCAAACTCTGCAAAAAGAGCGCGTAAAAAGCTATGAGGAGCTAATCATCGCAAATTTTCTTTTTATAAATGGCGTGGAATATGACTACGAAAAACCCTATAAAATCGACACTGCCACCCCGCACAAACGGCAATATACGCCTGATTTTTACCTTAAAGATTATGATATATATTTGGAGCATTATGGCATTGACAAAAATGGCGAAACGCCACAATATCCACCAAAAGATGCTTTAAAGTATAAAGAAGCAATGGCGTGGAAGCGACAAACGCATAAAGAAAATGGCACGATTTGCATAGAGACTTATTCGTATGAGTTTAGCGAAGGCAAAATCTTTGAATCATTAAAGCAAAAATTGCAAGATAATGGCGTAACGCTTAAACCGCTTAATAAAGAGCAGATTTCAAACGCACTCAATGACATTTATGAAAGCTATGATGTAAAATCATTTTTTACACTCATTGCAAGTTTTTTAAATCTTTATAAAGCTCGTTATCCTAACGCCCAAAATTTCCAAACGCTCAAAAACCAAAATCAAGGCTTAGATTATGACAACAAACGAGCGCGGTTGTTTTTGGATATTTGCAAGTATTTTTATGAGGGCTATTATGAAAATCTGCGAAGTGAGGGGAAAATCGATTTTGATGATATGATAATGCGCGCTATTGAGATAATCCCAAATCTGCAAAATTATCGCTACAAATACATTATCGTAGATGAATTTCAAGATATTTCACAAAGTAGGACACGCTTTTTGCAAACCTTAATCAAAAATGGGGATTCTAAATTATTTGCTGTGGGTGATGATTGGCAGGCGATTTATCGCTTCGCAGGCTGTGATATAAATATCTTTTTAGATTTTAGCGCGTATTTTAGCGATGTAAGTATTTGCTATATCACTTCTACGCATAGAAACTCACAAGAACTCCAAGATATTATCGAGCCTTTTATCACAGCAAATACGCAACAAATCAGCAAACATATCCGCTCTAAAAAAAGCCAAGAAAATCCCATAAGAATCCTCTATCATAATAATGACATAGAATCCGCTTTTAAAAAGGCTTGTGATGAGATTTTAAATCTAAACAAAAATGCGCAAGTGCTAGTGCTAGGCAGAAATAATAAAGATGAGGACAAAATCTCTCGAGCATTATTTCATTTAAAACGCAATACCAACTTGAATCTAGATTTTAAAACCGTGCATAAATCAAAGGGATTAGAGGCTGAATTTGTGATTTTACTCAACGGCGATGGTGGGCGAGGTGGATTTCCTAATACCATAGAGGACGATAAACTTTTGGAATTAGTCTTAGGCAAAAAGGATACATACCCGTATGCAGAAGAACGGCGGTTATTTTATGTGGCTTTGACGCGCACAAGAAGTATTGTCTATGTGCTATCAAATCAAAACAATCCATCAATCTTTGTCAAAGAAATTGATAGCACGATAAAGGACGCCAAAGCAGATTCTGCGTTGCAAACTTGTCCGCATTGCAGTGGCAAACTGAAACTACGAAGCACAAGAAACAGCGACACGACAAAGCCATTTTATGGTTGTGAGCATTATCCATATTGCGATTATGTGATTTTTGATATTGATTCTGTCTTGTGGGATTTGTCTTGCCATGATTGTGGGGATTATCTGCGCGTAAGATTTGGTAAGTATGGCAAATTTATTTCTTGCAATGGCTATCCGTATTGTAGTTATACAAAGAATTTGAAAGGCGATTTATCGCAATCAAATATCGTAAAAAGGCGCGAATCATAAACGCACTTACAAAATTCTGTCCTAAACAAATCCCGAGCTAATGAAGTGCGAATTTATGTGAATCTAAAGATTTTTCATTCGCCTATCTAGTGCTTCATTAAGCTCTTTTTTATATTTATAGATTTCATCAATGTGATTTATATCGATTCGCTTTTCACTCTCTAGGCTTACTACAAGGTATTTTTTGCCACCATCAAGGTAAAATCTACAAATCCATTTCGTTACTTTATTATCAAAGAGCACACCAAAATAACTTCGTGTATCTTTGTAGCTTATCTGTTCAAGTGCGATGTCGCCACGCTCGGCGAAAATACCCTTGACTATGTAGAATGCCTGTAGCTCTTCTTCTGTAGTAACTATGCCACTTTCCTCGTTTTCAACTACTTCGCTTGAATCTTGACTTTGCGCTTGGGCTATTTCGTTTTTAATTTCTGTGATTTTGTCATTTGCTAAATCATTGATTAAGTTTCGCAAGGTTTTCTTAATGGGTTCTTTAAACTCATCTTTTACACTTTGCGTAACTCTGCGCGATTCGCCAATGATTTGCCTTGCAAAAAACTCTACAAAATCATCGCTAGGATTTTCTATCTCTTTTTTGAAAATCTCTTGAATCTGCTGACGATAGAGATTTGTCTTTGCCACTTTTTTAATCTCATCGACATTGAGCGAATCTTTGGCAAATCGTTGCAATTCGGCTATATCTCTATCCTTTGGCTTTTCAAAGTTGATTGTTAAAAACGGTGTTTTGTCCATCACATTGTCTTTTTCAATGTCAGAGAAAAAGCGATACTCTATACCATTTGTCAAAATCCCAAAACGACAGCCATATTTCCCCGCGCAAACTTGAAAATATCGCACAAGCTGGTTGTTGTGATTGTCTAAATTTTCTTTGTGGTGCTTGACTTCGATAAGCACGAGTGGTGCGCCGTTACTTAAAATCGCATAATCGACTTTTTCGCCTTTCTTTGTGCCAATGTCTGCGGTGTATTCGGGCTTTATGACATTCGTATCAAAGACATTATAACCCAAAGCGTGTAAAAATGGCAGGACGAAAGATTGCTTGACTTCCTCTTCGGTGTGAATCTTGTCTTTGTCACTTTGTTTTATCTTTTCGATGAGTGGTTTGAGTGCGGTTTTGATTTCTTGCTCCATTTGCATTCCTTTAAAATGTAATAAGGAATGATACTGCCCCCCCCCCTTAAAAACTGCTTAAGCGAATAAAAGTTTTAGCGATTTCTCATATCTAATTTTTGAGCTAGATTCCCACATTGGGAATCTTTTGGTGCATTAAATATCAAACTCAATAAATGTAAGCATAAAGAAGCTAAGTGCTCCAAGAAGTGCTGATACAGGCACAGTAATGAGCCAAGAAGCTACGATTTTGTTAATCGCACTGCGTTTGACAAGCTCATTTTTATACGCTTTTTTCAGTCCCTTTTTGTCTTTTTTAGAGAAATTAAGTGTAACTTTAATCTTTTGTTGCTTTATAGATTCTAAAATTTCTCCCTTGCGCTTAATATTTGCTTTGTTAAAGGCGTCCAAAAATCGCTCCACTTCTTGAGAATCTTTCCCCCTATGAGCTTGGATAATGGTTTGTTGCATTTGATAATATTGCTTTTTGAGATATTCGCGCAAGAATCCCACGCCAAAGATTCCCCCAATGGTTACATGGGTAGAGCTTACGGGCAATCCTAACTGCGAAGCGATAATGACGGTTATGGCTGCACTCATCGCCACGCAAAAGGCACGAATTTTATCTAATTCAGTGATTTCGCTTCCCACCGTGCGGATAAGTCTAGGTCCATATAATGCTAGACCAATGGAGATTCCAAGCCCTCCTATAAGGAGAATCCAAAATGGCACACTCGCCTTACTTCGTATGACTTCTTCTGTGGCTTCACTCGCTTGCGTAGCGATGTCATTGAGGGCTTCATTGATAGCAGCGAGTGGTCCTACGGCATTTGAGACATCGTTTGCGCCGTGTGCGAAGCTTAGCATCGCTGCGGCAAAAATAAGCGGTATGGTGAAAAGCTCACCAATGCTTTCTTTAGAGTTTGAGAGACTTTGAGCCTTTTTCACAATGAATGGACGCGTGGCAAAAAATATAATCAACGCTAGCCCAAACGCTATAAGAGCCGCTAATCCAAAACTTATAGGAAAAAATTTCTTTAATCCCTTAATCACAAGATACACGATAAATGACCACGACATAATAAATACAAGGATAGGCACAGCGACTTTAGCAGCCTGATTCTTATCGTCCTTGTAAGTTATGGTGCGCTTAATGACAAATAAAAATATCATCGCAATCGCACCTCCCATAACGGGCGAGATAATCCAGCTTGAGACAATTCGCGCAAGCTCACCCCAATTCACCACGCCAAAGCCACCAGCGAGAATCCCAGCTCCTAAAATCCCACCCACAAGTGAATGCGTGGTAGATACAGGCGCACCAATAAAAGTGGCTAAGTGCAACCAAACCGCCGAGCTTAACAATGTCCCAAGCATTAGCATAATAAATATCTTAGAATCTGCAATAGCATCAGGCGAGATAATCCCTGATTTAATTGTGTCTGCCACTTCGCTTCCTGCGACAATCGCGCCAAGTGATTCAAAAACGGCGGCGATAAAAATCGCTCCAAAAAGTGAGATAGCATTTGAGCCCACTGCTGGTCCTACATTGTTTGCGACATCGTTTGCACCGATATTCATCGCCATATATGCTCCCACAAGCGTAGCAAACACGAGTAGCAATATGCTGTGTTTCGCGCCAAAGAATATAGCGATAAGCGAAGCAATAAAGAAGAATATAAGCACTATCGCGATTTTGATAATATCATTGATATTCTCACGATTTGCCTTGCCGATGTTTTTGAGAATTTTTGTATCCATAACCCCCTCCAAAGTTTCGTTTTATGCCTTATGATACCCAAAAACACTCGTGGTTTGTCAATAATTTTCTAATAATTTGTGTATAAATATCACAAAATGGGACATTTGACTTGTATTTTGTTAAATAACCTTGATATATGAAGCAGAATTAGACAAAAATTACAGGTTACTTTTCGTAAAAAGTTAGTGTTTTTGAGAACTTTAAATTCTAAAAATATGTTTTTTGTAGTAGAATCGCTATTAAGGATTTTATGTAGGTGTCTATTTGCTTAAAATCTTTAAAATGAGTAGATTTGGGGTGATGGTGGAGGTCTCAATGCTACATTGCTAAGGTGCTAAGGTGGCATTGTCAAATACAACAAGTAATAACAATGAAGGAAAAAGGAGGAAGCAATGAAAGCACAAATTGTGAGCGATAGTTTGCTTGCGAAGGCAGAACAAAGGCTTAAAGAATTAGAATCTCTCCCAGCTCATAACGCAGAGAGGAATCTCGTTGCAGAATTAGAAGCAAAAGGGTTTAGCCGAAGAGATTTTATGAAATGGGCTGGTGCTATGACAGCAAGTTTAGGTTTGCCAGCTACATTTACGCCACTTGTGGCTAAAAGCGCAGAGGTAGCAAATAGGACACCTGTGGTATGGCTCCATATGGCAGAATGCACAGGGTGCTCGGAGAGTTTATTGCGCACAGAATCTCCTAGCATAGATTCTCTTATCTTTGATTACATTAGCCTTGACTACCACGAGACGGTAATGGCAGCAGCGGGGTATCAAGCAAGCAAGTCATTACACGATGCAATCCATAAAGGTGGCTATATCCTTATGGTAGAGGGTGGAATCCCAGCTGGCAAGAGCGAATTTTATCTCACTATTGGCGCACAAGGCACGACAGGCGCACAAGAAGCGAGACAAGCGGTTAAAAATGCTCTAGCAGTTTTTGCTGTCGGCACTTGCTCAAGCTTTGGTGGCGTGCAAGCGGCATATCCAAATCCTACTAACGCACAACCACTCTCAAACATCACAAATGAAAAGCCTATCATCAATGTGCCCGGTTGCCCGCCAAGCGAGAAAAACATTGTGGGCAATGTGCTACACTTTATTTTGTTTGATGATTTACCAACACTTGATGCGTATAATCGCCCCACTTGGGCGTATGGATTGAGAATCCACGATTTATGCGAGCGCAGAGGGCGATTTGATGCTGGACAATTTGTAGAATCTTTTGGTGATGAGGGTGCAAAAAATGGTTATTGCCTCTACAAAGTTGGTTGTAAGGGACCATACACATTTAACAACTGCTCAAAATTGCGCTTTAACTCACACACAAGCTGGCCTATCCAAGCTGGACACGGCTGTATCGGCTGCTCAGAGCCAAACTTCTGGGACACAATGAAACCTTTTGAAGAGCCAATAGGCAATCGTTTGTTTGATACCACTTTTTCAGGTATGGGTGCGGATAAGACAGCGGATATAATCGGTGGCGTGATTTTAGGTGCAACTGCGGTGGGTATCGCCGCGCACGCGGTGCTTAGCTCAGCAACTAAGAAAAAAGAAGACGAATAAGGAGGCATAGATGACAAAACGAATTATAGTGGATCCAATTACACGGATTGAGGGGCATTTACGGATTGAAGTTGTTGTAGATGAGAATAATGTCATTCAAGATGCGTTTTCTAGCTCTACGCTTTGGAGAGGTTTAGAAAATATCGTAAAAGGTAGAGACCCACGCGATGCTGGATTCTTAGTGCAAAGAATCTGTGGTGTTTGCACTTACTCGCATTACAAGGCAGGCATTGTCGCGGTAGAAAAAGCACTTGGAATCACTCCTCCGCTTAATGCGATTTTGGTGCGCACGCTAATGAATATTTCACTTTTCTTACACGACCACTTGGTGCATTTTTATACATTGCACGGGCTTGATTGGTGCGATATAGTAAGCGCGCTTAGCGCAGATGAGAAAAAGGCAAGCGAACTTGCTTTTAAATATACCAACAATCCTATATTTACAGGACAAGATGAGCTTAAAGCCATTAAAGAGCGCGTAACGAAATTTGCTAAAGATACTTCAGGGCTTGGACCATTTGCTAATGCGTATTGGGGACACAAGACTTACCGCTTTAGCCCAGAGCAAAACCTTATTGTTGTTTCACATTATTTGCACTTGCTTGAAGTTCAACGCGTAGTGGCACAAATGATGGCGATTTTTGGTGCAAAACAACCACACCCACAAAGCCTAACCGTTGGTGGCGTAACTTCGGTAATGGATATTTTAGACCCAAGTAGATTGGGTGAGTGGCTTAGTAAGTTTAAAGATGTAGGCGACTTTGTCAATCGCGCGTATTGGGCAGACATTGTAATGGCAGCTGAAGCATACAAAGAAGAAGATTCTGTGCTCAAAGGTTGCGGACTTAAAAATTTCTTAAGCTATAAAGAAATGCAAGTCGGCGCAGATGAATGGTTGCTAAGTAGTGGTATCGTTAAAGACGGGGATTTAAGCAAGGTGTATGAAGTGGATACAGATAAAATCGCTGAAGATGCCACACATAGCTGGTATGCTGATAATGGACCATTCCACCCTTATGAGGGTAAGACAAATCCAAATTATACAGGGTTTGTTGAAGGTCCATCTATCGGACCTGATGGCAAGCAAGTTAATAATCCAATCGTTGATGAAAAGGGCAAATATTCGTGGATTAAGTCTCCGCGTTATGATGATGAGCCTATGGAAGTAGGACCGCTTGCAAGCGTGGTAGTGGGATTTGCAAGTAAGAATCCTTACATTACACCTGTGGTTGAGACATTGCTCTCTAAGACAGGATTAACTCCTGCACATCTTTTTAGCACGCTTGGGCGCACTGCTGGCAGGGCGATTGAGTGTAAGGTGATTGCTGATAATGGTATTAAAGCATTTGATAGTCTCGTGGCTAATTTGAAAAAAGATACAGCTACTTGCGCGCCTTATGTGATTGATAAAAGTAAAAGTTACAAAGGGCACTATATCGGCAATGTGCCTCGAGGAATGCTAAGCCATTGGACTAGCATCGAAAATGGCGTGATTAAGAATTATCAAGCAGTTGTGCCTAGCACTTGGAATGCGGGACCGATAGATAGAAATGGTAAAAAAGGGCCTTATGAGATGAGTCTCATTGGCACAAAGATGAAAGACATCACTCAACCTTTAGAGATTATCCGCCATATTCACTCTTTTGACCCTTGCATTGCGTGTGCGGTGCATGTGATGGATACGAAGGGAAATGAACTTAGTCAATACAAAGTCGAGCCATCTGTCTCGCCATTGCGCTAGATTCTAAGTTATAAGGAGGGTAAAATGCCACATACAATTCCTATGGAAAAAAAAGAATTTCATATCCATAAAGAGTTCTCTGCTCTAACGAGAATCTTTCACTGGATTAGGGCGTTTTGCATTTTTTTGCTTATCGCTACGGGCTTTTACATTGCGTATCCGTTTTTGCACGCTGTAGGTGAATACAAAAGCGTAACACTTGTGAGCGAGAGTGCTAGTTATAATGTAAATGCTTTTACGGGGTATTTGCAAGCATATATTCGTAGTTTTCATATCGTGTTGGGTTTTGCGTTGATTGCTGTTTCATTTTTCCGCGTGTATTTGTTTTTCTTTGATAAGGAATCTAAGCCAGAACGCGTATCGTTTCATCAAGTGCTTAACCCAAAAGTATGGATTGAGCAAATTAAGGTGTATATGTTAATTGGCAAGCACCCACACATTTATGGGACATACAATCCATTGCAGTTTGCGACTTACTTTGGACTTGGGGTTTTGGTGCTTGTCATTTCACTTACAGGCGTTGTTTTATATTACAATGTCTATGATGATGGGCTTGGAGCAGTTTTAAAGGTATTTTTTAAGTGGTTTGAAGTGCTTTGTGGTGGATTGGCAAATGTGAGAAACATTCACCATATCGTTACTTGGGCGTTTATTATCTTTATACCTGTGCATATTTATCTTGCCGTGTGGAACTCTGTGAAATATCCAAATGGCGGAGTTGATGCGATTGTAAGTGGAATGCGCTATACTGATGAGGTCAAAGTTTAACATTGAAAATTTTGGTTCTTGGCATTGGCAATATCCTCTTTGGTGATGAGGGTATTGGCGTGCATTTGGCGCATTTTATGAAAAGAAGCTACGAATTTACTCCCATAGATACATCTAGTGATATTACGCTGGATTTCACTGATGGCGGGACAATGGCTCAAATGCTAATCCCGCTTATTACTTCGTATGACAAAGTGCTTATTTTTGATTGTGTAGATGTGAATAATGGCAACATCGGCGATGTCTATGCTTTTAGTTTTGATACGATTCCAAATATTATTACTTGGGCTGGTAGCGCACACGAAGTGGAAATGCTCCAAACGCTTAGAATGATTGAGCTAAGCGGTGATTTGCCTCCTGTGTTCATTATTGGGATTATCCCTGAAGTCATCGGGGAGGACACAGCATTTACTTTAAGTCAGCAAGTCAAAAATGGCGCGAAAATTATGGAATCTAAAGCCATAGAGTTTTTAGAGCAAAACGGCTTAAAGGCACAAAAAGTTGCAGATTTAGATTTGCAAGAAGTGGCAAACACTTCATTTCGCGGATTTTAATGCAATACATAAAGAGGCATAATGAAGTATTATGATTTTATTTTTTCATATACTCCTTGTGGAGCGCATTCTTTCTTGCCTTTTTTTGTGAAGATTCTAAAAGACCAAGCAAAAGCGTTCGCACCAAAAGATTCTAAGCAGACAAAGTATAGGTATGGCGTGTATGAGGAAGCCTCTAATGCTGATAAAAACTCACTTCATTTTGTCATACAAAGCGACCAGCAAGATGCAGTGTTGCGCTTTGCCGATGCTTTGAGTGCGCATCTCCCATTATCATTAAACTTTGCCTTTAGCGAGATTAAAGTCTTGCTTGAGTTAGAATCACTAAAGCCCCTGCGAATTAAGGCATTGAGCAAAAAAACGCATTACTGCACGCCAAATGAGATTAGAGCATTTTTAAGCGAGCAACACTTTGGTGATGTGAGTGTCTTTGCCTACGCTAAGAAACTTCAACACACAAAAAACTTAGGTGCGTTTGTCAAAGAAATTTTTAAACAACTCCAAGATGATAAAGCAAGCCAGCCAATTTTACTCCAAAGCGCAAGAGGGCTAAAAGAGCTTAGTTTAGAGCCATTTGATGAGCCAAGTGAATGTATCGTGTGTGATATAAGCTCCTTGCAAACGCTTTTTAGAATCCAAAAGGTCGAATGTGAGCTTATGGCGAGCTTTGAGAAGCCATCAATGAGACTTCCGCCAAAGGCAGTTTTTGCCAAGCAATTTGTGCT
The DNA here is from genome assembly GCF_053654545.1 of Helicobacter sp. 23-1048. Classification (NCBI taxonomy): domain Bacteria; kingdom Pseudomonadati; phylum Campylobacterota; class Epsilonproteobacteria; order Campylobacterales; family Helicobacteraceae; genus Helicobacter; species Helicobacter sp. 23-1048. The sequence goes on from NZ_JBSIUT010000003.1 coordinate 60,147, forward strand.
TAATGAGTTTGGATTGGTGCTTTGCACTTTGCCTTATGATTGTGTGTTGCAGCTTCTTAGTGCGTTAATGGTGCAAAAGGAAATAACACATTTTTTTATCCGCGAGCATAAACACACAAAGGCAAGCAAGCAAGCTATCCCAAACTTTCATCACTCAAAACAACACCAAAAAATTATTACCGCAAGTGAAAATGGACTTTTTATCGATACGGCGATTGCTAGAGATAGAAGTCTTTTGGAGCTTTTTTCGCACAATGTTCCAACAGATTGCAAGACGCTTATTTTTTATCTTAGCTCAAAGCACAAAAGCGCGATTTTACTAAGAGAGCCACATATTGCTTTGGGGGAGAAAGGCTCGCTTAAAGAGATTATGATTCCACGCTTTGAGTGCAATATTGCAAAAATTTTGCACGATATTGCGAGCAATTATGAAAGCGGGGAAATGCTCGTGCAAAACTTTAAACAAAAAGTATCTTTGCAGTGTATAAAACACTTAGATTCCAAGCAAAGTGTGATGAGTGAAAACTTTATCCATATTTTTGGCATTGCAGCACTTTTGCTTGAGATGAGTGATGAAGTGCCAAAGGAAAACAATCTTTTGCAAGTTCTCTCGCGCACAAGCAAGAATCTCATTGCCAATGCCAATGAATTTGTCCATCAAAAGGGACCACGCATTGATTATCATCTTTTGCGAGAGGGCAATGCACTGCGCCTTGATTATCCTAGAATCTTTCGCTCTTCTATGAGCTTTAAATGCGCTGGAATGGAGAATGCCATTTTAGCTTATGGGTTTATTGATAGTTTTTGTGAGTTTTTAGCCACTATGGTGCGTGATATGCAGGTAAATTATGCTTTTGGGGAGGATTTTGGTGTGTTGCTTTGTGGTGATATGTTTGCACATAAGATATTTTTTACTCGTTTATTAAACTTTTTGCCTAAAAATATCTCACTTTTTTTGCCAAAAGATGGCTTTTTGGATAGAGTATAATTTCTTACTTCTGTTTAGGAAGCACTCTTTGGGTTAAGTTAAGATTAAATCCACTAATCCCGCTAAAGTTATGTAACGCACTTTGGGAATCTTCATTATGCAATAAACGAAATTGCTCAATCCCCATTTCACGCAAAATTTGCGCACCAATGCCAAGTGTTTTTAAATCTTGGTGGGGTTGCGTGCTAAGACAAATCAAATATCCACCCTCATCTTTTAGCATTTGTAAGCTTTGCATAAAGCTCTGGTGTGCGTTAAGAGGATTCTCAAAATACTCACAATCTTGCTTAATTTTATGAAAATAAATGAGCGGATTATTAAGATTATGGGAAAAGGCATACACGATGTGGCGGTTTTTTTGGTGGTCTAAAAAGACAAGTTTTTGACAAGGGTTATCAAGCAAATGAGATTCTTGTTTTGATTCTAAGCAAATAAGTTTTTCATATTGCAAGCGATATTGAATCACATCAGAGACATAGAGAATCTTTAGATTGTGTTTCTTGGCAAATGCTATAAGGTCGTTGTTGCGTGCCATTTGTCCATCGGCTTTCATAATTTCGCAAATGACACTAATAGGTTTCAACCCTGCTAAAGTGCAAATATCCACACTTGCCTCTGTGTGTCCTGTGCGCACGAGCACGCCACCATTTTTGGCGATGAGAGGAAATATATGTCCGGGTCGCACGAAGTCTTTTGGAGTTGTGTGCTCTTGGCACATAAGTTGAATGGTTAAATCTCTCTCTTGGGCGGAGATTCCCGTTTTTGCGCTTGCCGCATCAATAGAAATGGTAAAGGCGGTTTCGTGGTTAGAGCTATTGGATTCTACCATTGGCTCTAAATCTAGCTTTTTGGCGATGTCATTGGTAAGTGAGACGCAAATAAGCCCTCTTGCTTCTGTCGCCATAAAGTTGATTTTCTCAGCAGTGCTAAAAATCCCTGCCATAACCAAATCGCCCTCATTTTCTCTATCTTCATCGTCCATTATGATAATTATCTCGCCTTGCCTTATGGCTTGTATAGCTTCATTCACGCGTTGTATATACATTAGGTTAAGCCTTTGTTGAAAGTTTTGGCAATTATAGCCTAAAATATTCAAATAATTTTTGATTGAAATTTTACAAACAAAATGTTACAATTCGCGTATTTTTATCACAGCAAAATATTTTAACATTCCTAGAATCTAAGGATTATTACATAATGAAAAACACACTTTTGCTTAGTAGCATTGTCCTTGTTATTTGGGTTTTTAATGGATGCTCGCACAAAGGCACAATGGAGGAATTTAACAAAAAGTATTATGGCGGACATTTGCAGAGTGCCTATGACTTCGCTCATAAAAGAGCGGTAAAAAACGATGATTCTGTGTTATGGGGGTTTCAAGCGGGCGTTACGGGAATTCAGCTTGGCAATAAAGAGAGCTTTAATGTGCTAGAATCTACCGAACAAGTCTTTAATCAATATGAAGCGCAGGGCTTGCTCTCTGGGATATTTAGTAATGTAGGCGCAGTGGTGGTAAATGAAAATGTCAAAACTTATCGCGGAAACATCTATGAGGGCGTGCTAATGAATTATTATAAAGCACTGCTAGCGATGCAAAGTGGCAACAATGCACTTGCTCGCGTAGAGTTTAACCGCGCCAATGATAGACAACGGCGTGCAAAAGATTATTATCGAAAGGACATTCAGCGAGCCCTGCAAAAACAACAAGAAGAAGATTCTGATACTATGGCTAAAGTGAATCAATCTGCCACACAGGGTGCTCTTCAATCACAGCTTGGCAATCAATACGCAAAATTACGAGATTTTAAGGCGTATAATAATTTCATCAATCCTGCGGTAAGTTATGTTTCTGGGTTATTTTTCTTTTTGGAATCAGATTATGCGAAATCGCTTGATTTATACAAGCAAGCCTATGGAATGACACAAGCAGAAGTTATTGATGAGGATATTAGCGCGCTAAGGGCTAGACAAAAGGGCGATAAGACTACTTATACTTGGCTTATCATCGAAGATGGCAAAAGCCCGCAAAAAGAAGATGTTTCGCTCGATTTCCCAGCGTATTTGGTAAGTAGCAATGTCTTGCATGTAGGAGTTTCTGTGCCAGCATTGCTAGATGGAGAGGATTTTCATATAGGGCTTGGCGTGAGGGGAGAATCTCTAAACAAAAAAGCCTCGCTTATCGCCAATGTAGAGGGCATTATCACTAATGAATTTCACGAGCAATTACCATTTGTGCTTACGCGTGCGATGAGTTCGGCTATACTTAAGGCTATTACGCAGTCTGTCCTCCAAGAGCAAGCTGGAGCGTATGGGTTGCTTGCTGGAGTGATATATTCAGCGGTGAGCACTTCAGCAGATGTGAGAATCTCAAGTGTGCTCCCAAACAAAGTGTATGCGCTTCGTATCCCTAATGAAGTGGGAAATTATGAGTTATTTGCTTTTCACACATTGTTGCGTTTTGCTATCAATGAAGAATGTAATACACCAAATAATTTGGTTTTGTGTCAAAAAAGTGATAATATTCTATACATTCGGTTACGACAAAAGGATTTGAGTTATCAGATTCTGCGTGGTGCTAATTCAATCAAAACAAAGGAACACAAATGAAAACATTAACAATTAAAGAGCTAATAAGTGGTGTAAAGATTTTTTGTGCAAGTATGATGGTGCTTGCTTTTAGCGCGTGTGGTGAGCCTACATATATAGATACGGCTGATTCTAAGTCTTATACAAGTATGGGGCTTGATTACCACGATATTGAAAGTGTAGCGCAAAAAAGCGTAGCCTCGCTTTTGGAGAGTGATTATGTCCAAAAGATTAAAAGCCCAAAAGTGCTTGTGATTTCAGACATTATAAATGATACAATGCAGACTATTGATGTGGAGCAATTAAGTCGTAAAGTAGCGCGTGATATGCGAAATAGCGGGAAGTTCAAACTTTCATTAGCCCTCGCTGGCTCAGGCGCACAACAAGATAAAATGGTAAATAGAGTGCGAAAAACCACAAGAGACAATGACGAATACGACCAATACTCAGTCATTGAAAAAGGGCAACTCAAAGGTGCGCAACTTTCACTTTCTGGCAAAATTTATCAAAAAAATGTCCGCGTAAAGGGAAGCAAGCAACGCACGGATTACTTTTTCTTACTTACATTGCTTGATTTAGCCACAGGAGAGGTGATTTGGGACGAAGAAGTCAATATCATTAAACTTGGGTCAAATAAATCAGTGAGCTGGTAGGCAATATGCGAAATAACATTGTTTGTTCATTATTTGTGGGTTTGTTGTTTGTGGCGTGTGCTGGGAGTTCTGGTGTGCCAAGCTGGTTTTATAACTCCGCTAGTGATGAAAAAAATCTCTACGGTGTGGGGAGCAATAAGGATTTGCAAAGAGCCAAAGATATGGCATTAAGCGATATGCTTTCCACCCTTATGGTTGGGATTCAATCAAAAACAAATGTATCAAGTAGCTTTAGCGATGGCAGAGAATCTAATAGCATTAAAGAAAATATTAGCAAAGAAACTGCCCGCACTACACTGCGAAATATCAACTATAAAGTGCAAACCCATGACAATACATATTTTGTGCGTGCGCATATTGCCAAGAGCGATTTTATCAATCAGCTTAAAGAAGAGAACAAAAAGTCCATTCAAAAACTCCAAGCACTTAATATCCAATGCGATGATATTTCGCTCACTCAGCACAACGCACTAAAAATGGAGCTCGCAAGGCAAGCACAAACACAGGGCTATCTTAGTGCGCTTGGTAGTAGCGGGTTGTCATTTTTGGAATACAGCGATATATTTGAGCGTAATTCACCAAAGCCAAAGATTGCTCTTCTCATCAACGAAGAGAGCAAACAAGGCGGCAGAGAGCTTAAAAATGCCTTGCAAAAGGAGTTGGTGAAATTTTACCGCTTAGATTCTAAGGCAAGCCAAAAGGCTTTTGTTTCATTCACTCTTTCTTATAACGAAATGAGCGCGGAGATTAAGATTGTAGATTGTAATGGCAATGCTACTTTTGTGGAGGAATTTAGAGAATCTTCTAAGAATGCTGATACCACGCGTTTGGCAAATAGAATCGGTGTGCTTTTGTATAAAAAACTTAACGCTCAAGAATAATCACAACATTGCAGGGCAATCCCTGCAGGCAATATAAGGTGGGGAAATGTTTGCAGATTCTTTGTATTCTCAAAAGACAATGAATACAGCACAATTTATACTTGCTTCTTTTGGCTTTGCTTGCATTATCGTGCTAGCAAATTTCAGCGTGCAGTATAATATTTTTAACACGCCTCTTACTTTCGGCGCGCTCACTTATCCATTGAGCTTTTTGCTAATGAATATTTTAAGCGAAAAATATCCGCGCTCAAATGTGCTTAAAACACTTTGGTTAGGGCTTGCTCTTGCCTTTGTGCCAAGTATTTTACTTGCAGAATTTCGCATTGCGTGTGCGAGCGTGTGTGGATTTTGTTGTGCCCAAGTGCTTGATGTTTTTGTGTTTTATTATCTTAAGCGCAAATTTCCAAAAATATGGTATTTGCGTAATAATGGCGCGAGTTTATTTTCCCAATTTATTGATACGCTGATATTTTTCCATATCGCATATTTGTTTATTAAACCAGAGGGAGAGATTGTTGCTATGGTCTTTAGTGATTATGCTATTAAAGTTATGTCCAATCTTTGCAACACGCCGTTGTTTTATGCGTTTGCCATTCGTGGTAAAAGAGTGTTGCATTTAGATTCTAAAGGCGCAAAAGAGAGTGTGTGATGAATAATTTTTTTTCGCGTTTGTTCGGTTGCTTTGCACATACACGATTTCCTACCCCTATCCAAAATTTTATCAATAGCGTATATGTCGCCATTTTTAGTATTGATTTGAGCGAGTTTGAAAGCACATCTTATCCAACGCTTAACGCACTTTTTACAAGGAAACTTAAACACAATAGAATCTTTGATGGAAGTGCCAATGTGCTTATTTCCCCATCAGATTCTCTTATTACGGAATTAGGTGTAAGCAAGGAGAAAAAGGCGTTACAAATTAAAGGAATGCAATATAGTGTCGAGGAGCTTTTGGGCGAGACATTATCAAAAGAAATGTTTTATATCAACCTCTATCTTTCTCCAAAAGATTATCATCGCTATCACGCTCCTTGTGATTTGGAGATTATGGAGATGCGTTATTTTGGCGGGGATTTGATGCCTGTGAATATGCCATCTTTGCATAAAAATGCCCATCTCTTTATCCGCAATGAACGCGTGGTGTTAAAAGCAAAAATGCCAAACCAAAAGATTCTTTACTTTGTCGCGGTGGGTGCGCTTAATGTGGGCTCTATCATCTTTCATTGTGAGCCAAAAATCCAAACAAACGCAAGACGATATAATGAAACCTATGCGTATGCAAGCCCAAAAAAAGTGCGCAAGGGTGAGGAGCTAGGAATGTTTCAAATGGGCTCAACCATAGTGCTTTTTATCGAGGATTTTACACCAAGCATTAAGAGCGCGGAGGAAGTCAAATTCGCCCAAAGCATCGGATTTTTAGCTTAGATTCCCAATGCTTTAAAGCTATTATAGGCACGAGCAATTTTTCTAGCACATTCTTGCAATGTGTCTTTATCCAAATGCACAAAGGAAATGCTTAAAAGCTCGCGACATTCATTTTCGCTATAGCCCATTTCGCCAAGCACAAATGATGGTTTAAAGTTCCCAAGCAGACATTCTTGTCCGTTGATAACACTTACATTTTCAATAAGTAAGTTTTGTGCTAGCACGCGTGCCTTTGCTCCAAAAAGCCTCAAAGCTAGCGCATTTGACGGACAAGATGCAAGAGGGGCAAAAAGACTCACGCTTTGCTTGAGTTCATTTTGCAGGGTTTCATAAAATGGCGCATTTGGGAAAGTGGCAAGATAATCACGCAAGGCATTATTTTTAGCAATGTCTTGCAAGCAGAGATTGAGTGCTTCAAAAAAGCCATTTGGCACAAGAGAATCTAAAGATTGGCTAAGCTCTGGGAGCGAATGCGCGATAATGCCATATCGTCTAGGCAATCCAATGTTTTCTGCGTTAAGCACCAAAGCTATGCGTTTGTGGTGGAGTTTTTGGAGTGCTTGAAGTGAATGCAAATTAGCATTTTGTAACAAACGAGAAATCTCTACGAACAACACCGCATTAAGAGAATCTAATTTTTGCGTAATGCCACCAAAATCGTTATAACTCAAAATATCTTCATTGATATAGGGCAGAAATATATAGCAAGGTTTTTGTGTGTTTTTGCGCGTGAAATGCGCCAAATCATTAGCGTTAATTTTATGAATATCTGCGATGAGGTCAAAACTTTTATAGGCTTGTTGAGAGAAACTTGGCATTAAAAAGATGTCATTGTTGTGTAATTTTAAAAAAAGCGCAACAAAATCTTCTGTCGTGCAACCAAAAAACTGCACGAATTCCACTCCAAAAAATGCTTGCAAAATCTCAAGTTGGGCTTTAGTATGCTTAGAATCTGCAAGGCTAAAGGGATTTGTGTTAGGAAGTTTAGTAGCACTCAATATGTCATAGGCTTGTCTATGCAGTGGGTAGTTAGCAAAGTAATCTAAGTGTGTCATTATCGCCTCCTAATTTTTAGCATTAAAGCGTGAAATGCGTTTATCACCCTCTCGCACAATATCATTAAAATTATCCAAGTATTCTAAATAATTGATTAAATATTTGCGACTTAGCGGGAGCTTTTCTTTTAATAGCGTAATGTCAATATAACCATTGGTGTTAAGAATTTGGCGCATTGTATTTATCACTTCATTAAGTGCGTTCGATTCAATAAAAAGATTGTGCGCTATTCTTACGACCTTTTGTGATTTACTTAATGCTTTGAGTGCGCTATCGCCTGTGGCTCTATCAATGTCTAGGCTGTCATATATATTGTATGGCGCAGGGGGAGTGAATTTTTGGTGTTGTAAAATGTGTAAAATTTCTTTTTGCAAAAAATCTTTGATGTTGTGTATTTCATTGTTTTTTACTAAGTAGAGAGATTCTTGTTTTTTGATAAATTTTTCAGCTACAAGCTCATCAAGTGCTTTTTGTAAAAATTCTATACTCGCCCATTTATGTTTGATTTGCAGGCTTTTTGCTGAAAGGAGGGCGTTTTTATTTTTGCTAAAAACATTTAAGATTTCATTTTTTAGATATTCAAGCTGGCTAATGGGGTAGGCGACTAAATCTCTTTTGTCAAAAAATATACTCTCTTTGGTGCTTTGTAACTCCTCCATAATGCCAATAGCTTGTGTATGGCTTAGTCCAAATCGCTGTGTAGAGCTCACTACGCCAAAGCCTTTTTTATGGATTTTTGCGAGGATTTCAAAGGCTTGGATAAAGTTGTGAGAATCGAGCGCGTGAAGGAGCGAGATTTTTTGTTTTCTTTTGATAGGGTCGCTAATGGGATTAAGCACGATTCCTCCAGCGATGCTTTCATTGCCATCGCGAATGATGATATGTTGTTGAAAAAGGCTAAAAATTGGTGTTTTGGAGCTTAGTTGGGCAAAGGTTTCGCTCTGTTTAGATTCTAAAATATTTAGTTTCACGCTAATGCGTTTTGCGCCAATGTAGAGCTGATAAGTGGTATTTGAAGCGAGATTGTTTGCATTAAATGGGCGTAACTTGACATCAATATAACAAGAACCGCGAATAAAGCCTTTTTGTGAGATTAAAAAGCCGCGTTTTAGCTCATCGGCTTGAATGTTAGCAAGATTAAGTGCTACACGATGTGATGGAGAAGCGATTTCTTGAGGTGTGTCGTGGATTTGCAATGAGCGCACGATAAGCTCTTTTTGCAATTCGCATACAAAGACGCTATCGCCCTTTTTGATACTTCCACTTGCAAGCGTGCCCGTGCATACACACCCAGCTCCGCTAATGCTAAACACTCTATCAATGTAATATACAACCATACCAAAGTCGTATCTTTGTGGCTTTTGATAAGAACGCAAAAATTCTATAATATCGTTTGTGTAAGGGTTGGGATTGTGTGTATTTGGCGTAGGCTGTGGATATGGTTTGTTATTGCTATCAAATATACTAAACTCAAAAATGCCCTCCAAGCGGATATGTAAATCTTTAAAGGCTTGTGTAATTTCTTTTTTGCGCCTTTGCACCAACTCGCTAGAAGCCTTATCTACTTTGCTAAGCACACAAATGCAATGCTTGATTCCAAGCATATCTGCGATTTGTAGATGTTCAAAGCTCTGTGGCATAAGTCCATCATCGCTCGCCACCACAAGAAGCAATATATCAAAACCAAATGCCCCAGCAATCATATTTTTTACTAGCTTTTCGTGTCCGGGCACATCGATAAAGGCGACATTGCGCGATGAAAGATTAAGATGTGAAAAACTTAAATCAAGGGTAATGCCTCGTTTTTTTTCCTCTTCCAAACTATCACCATCAAAGCCATTAAGTGCGCGGATAAGAGAAGTCTTGCCGTGGTCGATATGCCCCGCTAACCCCACGATAATGTCATTATTAGAGGTATTTGGCATTTGGGTATTCATTTAACAATCTTTGTGTGCTTTGGCGTGGCGGATTTATCTAATTGCTTTTGAATGCTTTTTAGCGATTGCACGATTTGATTCTCATCGCCTTGAAGCAATGTGCGCATATCGATAGCTACAAGCTGTTTAAAAACCCTTGTGATGATAAAAAATTCTTTTCGTAATATTGATTCTAAATGTGCCGCGCTCATAGCTTTAGTCTTAATCCCAATGCCATAGCTTTTAAAAGTATTATCAGGCAAACTCCCACCACCAGCCACAGAATCTAGCTCAAGTAGCTCAAAGCTAAAACTGCTTAAATCAGCTTGGTTGAGCATTGTTATAAAGGCATTTGCACGATTTTGCAAGGAATCTAGCGAGCAATGAAGCATCGCAAGAGTAGGAATTTTATCTAACTCTCGTTTGATATAAAGCTCTAAGGTCGCTTGCAAGGTGCTTATGCAGAGTTTATCTACACGCAAGGCACGCAAAAGATGATTGCTCTTAAGATTCTCAATCAAATCTTTTCTGCCAGCGATGATTCCCACTTGCGCACTTCCAAAGAGCTTATCTCCGCTAAAGCTCACAAGCGAAGGCTTGAGTGCGAAAATCTCTTTTAAACTTGGCTCTTTGGTGTGCAAATTTTTTACAAATTTAGAATCTCTATCATCAAACTCCACTCCCACAAATCCACTGCCAACATCATAATAATCAATCAACCCATTTTCTTGTGCCAGCGTGGTTATTTCTTGCATTGAGACTTGCGCGCAAAAGCCAACTTGCGCGAAATTACTTTGGTGTGCTTTCATAATAATTGCACTTTGCTCATTTATGGCGTTTTGGTAGTCTTGCAAATGTGTTTTGTTGGTCGCGCCCACTTCACGCAAAATGCACCCTGCACATTTCATCACCTCTGGGATTCTAAACGCCCCGCCAATTTCTACAAGCTCGCCCCGCGAAATAATAACTTCTTTGCCTTGAGCAAAAGTTTGCAAAACAAGCAATACCGCTGCTGCATTGTTATTCACAAGCAAAAATTCATATTCCTCGCCAAAAAGAGCCTTTAATAGCGCGTTTGCGTGCATATAGCGACTCGCACGCTCGCCTTTTGCAAGGTCGTATTCTAGCGTGCTATAACGCGCAAGCAGTGGTATTACACGCTCTATGATGGCAGTATCAAACACACTGCGTCCTAAATTTGTCTGTAAAACTACGCCTGTGGCATTCACTACGGGCACAAGACTTGGAGCAAGGATAGAATCATATTCGCGCTTAATGGCATTTGGCAAAGATTGGAGGACTTCTTCTAGGCAATCTATGTTATTGGACTTTATGCCTACTCTTAATGCGTCTAAATGTTTATGGATAATGGGCTTTAGGGTGTCTTTATTGCACGCGTGAAAAATCTCTAAATGAAGTAAGCAATCCACCTTTGGTAAAAGTCTCATTTGGTTTTGTTGTGTGTGCATCACCTATGCCTTGATTTAAAATAATTTATGGTATTATAGCACTTAGGATTCCTTTTTTGGAATCTTTAAGAGGTGTATTGAATGGCTTAGAGATTGGGAGGCAAGTGTGCTGGTGTGCGCCTTAGGCTTCAAACCTAATGAAAGGCTAGGTGTCTAGCTTTTGGGGAGTTCGATTCTCTCGCCTTCTCGCCAAATGAATGCTAAATTTATGGATAAAGGACGATGAATGGAATCACAACTAATGTCTTTGGCAATTCAAACTTATAAACTCACACTTATTCTTTCACTCCCTATGCTTTTAGCTGGGCTTATTGTGGGGCTTTTGGTAAGTATATTTCAGGCGACCACACAAATTAACGAAATGACATTGAGCTTCGTGCCTAAGATTCTCGCAGTTGTGGCGGTTATCATCTTTACAATGCCGTGGATGATTGGTATGGTTACAGATTATGCGACTATGTTACTTAATATGATTAAAGACATTAAGTTTTAATGCGCGAAGTTTGTATTGATTTTTCTACCTATTCAAGCCTTCGCATTGGCGCACCCTTGCAAGTGAGTGTGATAGAGAAGCACACTTTAAGGCAAGACCTTGTTTCACTTGGCTTCATTAGTGATAATACTCACACACAAGCCTCAAATCTCATAGGAAAGGCAAATAACTTGCTTGTTTCGCCAAACGCAAAAAACTTAGCACTTTTAAACAAAGAATTTGCGTCTATTGATTTGTATGAAGATTATTTAGAGATTGGTGCATTCACAAGCGCATCAAAGATATATAGCTTTTGCAAACAGCAAAATCTCGGTGGATTAGAGTTTTTATGTGGGTTACCGGGCTCTCTTGGTGGGATTATTAAGATGAATGCGGGATTAAAAGGAACTGATGGAAAAATATATGAAATTGCTAATGTGTTGGAATCTGTGAATATCAATGGAGAATGGGTGGATTGTGAAGACATTGCGTTTGGCTATCGATATAGCGGGATTTGTGGGTGTATCATCTCGGCAAAAGTGAAAAAAAATAAAGGCTTCAATATGGACTTGGTAGGTGGATTTGAGAGTATTCGCGCTAAACACCCCAAAAAGCCAAGTTGTGGAAGTTGCTTTAAGAATCCACAAGGGGATTTTGCAGGCAGACTTTTGGAATCTGTTGGATTAAAGGGATTTTGTATCGGTGGGGTAGGATTGAGCGAGAATCACGCAAATTTCTTAGTCAATCTTGGCGGAGGCACATTCTCTCAAGCAATAGAGCTAATCAATTTGGCAAAAAAGCGTGTATTTGAGGAGTTTGGTATCGCCTTAGAATGCGAAGTGCAGATTGTAGAATAAATGAGATTCTGTTTTTATGGTAGGCTTTGGGCTAAGTCTTTTGCTAATGTGATGCAACCCTCGATACTTTGGATTTGGCTTACAAACCCCATCACATCGCTATCAAACGCACTAAAAGTCGTCATACCAATCGCCACTGCCACATAATTTCCATCCCAACCAAAATTTTGCTTAAAACTTTGATATGCGCTTGGCGCAGTGAAAATTAGCACAGAATTGCTCGCTGGCTTTAGAGAAGAATCGAGATTTTTTGGTTGGTTGCTATATGCTATACACTCTTTTAAGTCAATTTTTGCTTCAAGGAGTTTTTCATTAAGATGAGACACAATGCGCTCTGCGCGTAAATAAAGAGGGTGTTTGTCTTGGAGTTTTTCAACTAACTCTTGGGCGAAATTTGCTCCGTGTGCATCACTGCCGATAAATGCAACATTTGCATTGCATTCTTCTAGTCGTTTCGCACTACTACCGCCGATGACATAGCTTGGCATACTAACCCATTTGCTTAATTCTTGGCAATGTTGCGCGCTTTTAGCAAGCGCACTGATAGCATAACGCGAGGTAAAAATAAGGCAATCTCTATCTTGCAAAATATCTTTTGGAATCTCATTTATCGTAATTTCACTCACAACAATGCTTTTTAGCTCACTATGAGGTTTTGTTCCCACTAATACAATTTCTCTCAATTTTTCCTCCTTAATTAAAGAGCCGTTTTGACACTAAATCTTTGTGTATGCAAAAATTGTTCTTATGTTATGTTTGATATTTTCCAAAATACCAGCGCGCCTATGCCAAAGATTATAAGCCCAATCCCTAGCACGAAACTTAACAAAAATGCTAATATTTCAGGTTTGATGATAAATATAATGCCTAAAATTACACAAAATACACCAAAAGCAAGCATATATAAAAATGTATTTGGGCTTATTGTCTTAATCCTCACTGCCAACACCGCCCATACCCCACCTTTAAAAATCACCCAAAATGCGACAATATAAGGGATAAAATGCTCCCCAATGTATTCATTTCCAAACATTAAAACAATGGCTAATGCAATCGAAACGATACCATCAAAGAGCACGAAATTAGAGCGATTGTAGCTTACAAAAAAATAATATATACTTCCAATACCAAATGAAAGTATGACTATGGCTGCAAGGTAGCTTATAGCAAGCATTGTCTTAAGTGGGAAACAAATGCACGCTACACCAATGGCAATAATGCCAACACTGCATATAAGCCAAAAAAGTCTCAATATTTTTATATCTCTCAAAAATAATTCCTTAAGCAATAGAGTTTATTGATTTTATGTTGTATTTAGGGAGTGGCCGGGAGAGAGGGATTCGAACCCCCGGAGGTGTTACCCTCAACGGTTTTCAAGACCGCCGCTTTCGACCACTCAGCCATCTCCCGAATGTGTGCGTAAATATGGAGGCGACACCCGGATTTGAACCGGGGAATCAAGGCTTTGCAGGCCCTTGCCTTACCACTTGGCTATGTCGCCATAATGTTTGACACAACAGATTCTATTGCCTATCCCAGTGGTGCCCGAGACCGGACTTGAACCGGTACAGACGCAATGTCCGAGGGATTTTAAGTCCCTTGTGTCTACCAATTTCACCACCCGGGCGGCTTGTTTAAGAAAATTAGCAAAACTTATAGAATCTATAAATGCGAAAGAAATACCGCATTATGGAGCGGGAAACGGGGATCGAACCCGCGGCCCCGACCTTGGCAAGGTCGTGCTCTACCACTGAGCTATTCCCGCGTGAATATAAAAGGCAAAATTGTAGCAATGTTTTAGTTAAAAATCAATATTTGTTTTGCAAAACGCCTAAAAATATCGATACACACGAGAATCTTATAGGGATTTAACGCATTGTGTTTTGGATAATTTGAATGTTTATGCTATTATAAAAGTGTTTATTTTATTTTGAGTGCGCCGATTTAGCCCTATCAATTCAAGGAAATTCGATGTTAAATAGTTTTGAACAATACCCATTTGAAAAGCTCTCCACTCTTTTAAATTCTATTACTCCCTCACAAGAAAAGAGCCATATCACCCTTACGATAGGCGAGCCACAATTTGATACGCCTAAAAATATCCTTGATGAGCTCACTTGCAATGTTGCATTACTCAATAAATATCCCAAATCTGGGGGGGAGGATTTTTTAAAAGATTCTCAACTTTTTTTTATCGCTAATCGCTATAACCTCACACTCGATAAAACACAAATAATCCCTACTTTTGGCACAAGAGAAGTGCTTTTTAATTTTCCGCAGTTTTATCTTTATGGTGTGTCGAATCCAACAATCGCTTATCCAAATCCATTTTATCAAATTTATGAGGGCGCAGCCATTGCCTCAAGGGCAAAGACCGTGCTAATGGAATTAAATAGTGTCAATGGGTTTAAGCCAACACTTACTAAAGAGCAGTTAAAAGAGGTGGATTTGGTGATTTTAAATTCACCAAACAATCCAACAGGAGCTATTTTAAGCCTACAAGAATTGCAAGATTGGGTGCAAAAAGCCATAGAGTATAACTTTGTGATTATCAGTGATGAGTGTTATAGTGAGATTTATGTAGATTGCAAACCCGCAAGTATTTTAGAGGCAAGTTATCAATGTGGTAACAAAAATTTTAAAAATATTTTAGCCATTAACTCAATCTCAAAGCGTTCCAGCGCACCCGGACTTAGAAGTGGATTTATTGCTGGGGATAGTGAAATTTTGCAAGGTTATGGGCTGTATCGCACTTATGTGGGTTGTGCTATTCCATTGCCATTACAAAAGGCAAGCGCGTTAGCTTGGAGAGATTTTAACAATCCTGCGCATAGTCGGGCAATTTATGCAAAGAATTTAGAGATTGCCAAAGCGATGTTTCCCCATATCGATGTGAGTCCTTATACCTTTTATGTGTGGCTTCGTGTGAGCGAGGATTCTCAAATTTTGGGCGATGATGTGTCGTTTGCGCAATTTGTCTATCAAACACAAAATCTCAAAGTATTGCCGGGAAGTTTTTTAGGTAGGCAAGGTGCTGGAGCTGGATTTGTGCGTTTGGCTTTGGTGTATGAAAGTGCAGTTATCAAAGAGGCGTTAGAGCGCGTGAAAATTGCCTTAGAGGAGTTTAATACAATGGAGAATCATAAATGAAGATTCACTTTATTGGTATTGGTGGGATTGGGATTTCTGGATTGGCTCGCTTTTGTCTTGCGCAAGGCATAGAAGTAAGTGGCTCAGATATTGCAGAAGGAAGCGCAATAAAGGGATTAAAGGCACTTGGAGTATCCATTACAATCCCTCATAACAAGGAGTGCATAACCAATCAAGACATTGTCATTCATTCAGCCATTATCAAACCTGATAATATCGAAATCTTGCGTGCTAAGGAGCTTGGCATTAAAGTGCTCTCTCGCGCTCAAGCCTTAGAGTTTATCTTAAAAGACAAAAAGGTCTTTAGCGTGTGTGGAGCGCACGGTAAAAGCACTACAAGTGCTATGCTTGCGAGTATTTTTGCGCAAAGTGGGGCGATTATTGGCGCAGATTCTAAAGAGTTTGGCTCAAATGTGCGCGCAGTGGCAAGTGAGAATCTCATCTTTGAAGCTGATGAATCTGATAGAAGTTTTTTAAACTCAAATCCCTATTATGCAATCATTCCAAATGCCGAACCCGAACATATGGAAACTTATCACTATAATTTAGATGAATTTTATGGTGCATATAATGATTTTTTGCAAATGGCAAAGGTGCGTGTCATTAACGCTGAAGATTCGTTTCTCTCGAAGTGTCGTCTCCCTTGCGTGAAACTTTATCCAAGCAAGGATATTAGCCACATTGAATATTTTTTACAAAACAACCAACCATACACACGCTTTAATCTTAAAGACTTAGGCACTTTTGAAGTGTATGGATTTGGGAATCATATCGCACTTAATGCTTCATTAGCAATTTTGTGTGCGCTACAAGAGGGTAAAAGTGTGCAAGAAATTGCTATGAATCTTAAAAACTTTAAGGGCATTAAAAAACGATTTGATATTATTGCGCGTGAGGATAATATCATTATTGATGATTATGCCCATCACCCCACAGAAATCCTTGCGACTTTGCAAAGTGTGCAAATTTATGCCAAATTGTTATCAAGCACTCCCAAAGAAATTATCGCTATTTGGCAACCACACAAATATTCGCGACTTTTAAGCAATTTAGAGAGTTTTAAGGAATGTTTTACGCATTGTGATAGACTTGTTATTTTGCCTGTTTGGCGTGCTGGAGAGAGTGAAATACAAATCGATATGTCAAAAGAATTTGCTCGGTATAATCCCACTTTTGCTTCGCACATTAAGCGCGTGAATGATAACATTGTGCTTTATAACGATTCTAAGCAACTCCAAACGCTAAGCAATGCCATTATCGTAGGTCTTGGTGCTGGGGACATTACTTATCAGTTGCGTGGAGAAAAGTAATTGTATTTGTGCTATTGGATAAAACTTGCTAAAATGCGCGGTTTATTTCTATAATCTATTTTTGTGAGGCACGAAATGTATCCTTTATTTGTTGTATTTATTCTTTTGCTTATCGCTTTAGTAGTGGTTTTGACCAAAGATTCTAAAAAAATTAGCACAAGAAATAAAATTTCTTTAGGCATAAGTTTTGTCGCACTTATCGTCATTACCGCTATTTACACTATGTTGCAAGATGAAGATTCTAAGAAGTTTTATGAAATTTTAGATGCTTTTGAGCGTGGAGAGAGCATTTCTTGTGAAGTTTTGGGCGAAGAGATGCGCATCACAAAAGAGGGATTTAGCATAAATGATGGTGGTATAAAGTATTTTGAAGGCAAAAAAGGCACTCCAAATGAGGGCGTGCGGTTTGCCTTTAGTGAGAAAATTTGCAAAAAAAATTAAGATTTTAATGAAGCAATGCACGACACAAATGCCAATCCAACCACAACAAACAAAGATTTCACACAAGATAAAGAGAATCTTTTAAGCACAAAGGATTCTCCACTTGATTACCTAAAACCAAATGAGAATCTTCCAAAGGATAAAGCACAAGAATCCCTATACGCACTGATAGATAAGCTTGATTTGAGAGAGTTTGTTGGATTTTTTGAGAGTTCTTTTGCACGGGAAAAGAGCTTTGCATTTAGCGGTGATAGAGAGACTTACGCACTTTTTTTGCAAGAATTAGAATCTTTGCATTTAACCCCGCCACCACCATTAAAACCACTTGAGTTAAGCTTGGCGCATATTCAAAAGTTTGGCACATTGCGCTTAGAAGAGATTTTTGAGTTTGTGAGATTGGTGAATTATTTTGCTTACCTTAAAAAGGCGATAAATTCCCAAAGCACAAAACTTTTTGCGTGGTTAGATTCCATAAGCATTCCTCAAGGCGTGAGTGAGATTTGTGCTATTTTTACCGATAAGGGCGAGATAAAAGAGGGAATCTACCCGCATATTGATAGTCTTAAAGATTCCATAAAGCGCGTTGGCAAAAATATTTCAAACGAATTTTCTACCATTATGACAAGTCCCGCACTCAAAGGGTATTTGGTAGATAATTCATTGCATTTTGTCAATCAAAGTGAATGTTTGCTGGTGAAATCTGGGTTTAATCGTGCGTTAGAGGGCATTATCATTTCGCGCAGTGGGAGCGGATTTTTCTACATTCTCCCTAAGGCTATTGCGGAGTTAAAGACCAAGCAAAGCGCACTTAGCGATAAACTACAAGGTGAGATATATGAAGTGTGCAAAGAAATTAGCGCGAGATTGCAAAAATATTATTTTTTCCTACGCTTTATTAACAAAGAATTTGATGTCTTTGACCACCTTTATACACGCATAAGTGTCGCCAAAGAGCGTAATTTAGAATTTGTGTATAAGCTCAGCAAACAATGCGTTTTAAGCGAATTTTGCCACCCCATTTTACAAAATCCCGTGCCACTAAGTTTATCATTAGAGCAGAAATTTACCATTATCACGGGCGTGAATGAGGGTGGTAAAACAATGCTTTTAAAGTCTATTCTTAGTGCAAGTTTGCTAAGCAAATATCTTTTGCCACTTAAAATTAACCCACATCAATCCAAGATTCCCGTATTTAAGCAATATTTTAGCATTATCTCTGACCCACAAAATTCCAAAAACAACATTTCTACTTTCGCGGGGCGAATGCTCGAGTTTTCTCAAATATTAGATAAGGATAATTTTTTACTTGGCATTGATGAGATAGAGTTAGGCACAGATTCCGATGAGGCGGCGAGTTTGTATAAGGTGCTTTTGCAATCTCTTGCGAAGAAAAATTGCAAAGTAGTCTTAACCACACATCACAAACGCTTAGCAGCTCTTATGGCACACAGAGATGATGTGATGCTTATCGCCGCGCTGTATGATGAGATGCGCTCACGCCCAAATTACGAATTTTTACAAGGGTGCATAGGCAAAAGCTACGCGTATGAAACTGCCCTAAGACACGGAATCCCACACGCCATAATCGCCCAAGCAAGAGAATTTGATGGCGAGCAAAAGCAAGGATTAAGCCAGCTTATCACACGCTCAAGCGAGTTGGAGTTAGAGTTGAAGCAAAAAATCGCTCAAACACAATTAGAGTTGAATGAACTACAAAAGACTAGAGATGCACTCCAAGAGCAATTTAATAAAGATAAACAAAGCCTAGAAGCAAGTAAAAACGCTCTACAAAATACTTATAAGCTTGCACTAGATGAGCTTAAAGCGGTAATGAAAGAAAACGACAATAAAAATATCCACCGCGCCATTAACAAAGCAAATACAATCCTGCGTAACGAATCTCTACAATCCACACAGCATACACAACAACTTTCTATATCCACAATACACTCGCATACTTTCAAAAAGGGCGATTATGTCAAATACCAAAAAAACACCGCCAAAGTCATAGAAACAAAGAGTTCCACCTCTCTTGTGGAGTTTGACAATGGATTAAAGGCGTGGATTAACAACAAAGAGCTTGCTTTAGGCAAAAATGTAAAAAGCAATGGAGTAAAAATCAAAACGACTGCACCAAAAAATGCTCGTGTTCACCTTGATTTGCACGGCAAACGCGTGGAAGAAGCGATAGAAGAACTTGATAATTTTCTCTCAAACGCCCTAATGGCTGGATTTAGTGAAGTGCTCGTATCTCACGGCATCGGCACAGGGCGACTAAGTGTAGCGGTAAGCGAATTTTTATCATCTCACCCCAAAGTGCTTGAATTTAGCGATGCTCCACCACAAATGGGTGGTTTTGGAGCAAAAGTTGTGAAATTATAACTTTGATAGTGCGATAATTTTACAATTTCTCATTTTTAAGACAATATTTAAGAAAAATTTTATATATATTTTTTTACAATTAAGAGACTTTAATATTTTGTTATCAAGGAGATTTTATGCAGTGGATACAAAACTACGACCCTCTCAACAACCTCTGGCTTAGCGCGCTATTTGCATTTGTGCCAATTGCGTGCTTTTTGCTCTGCTTACTCGCCTTCAAGATGAAAGGTTATATCGCAGGATTTATCACTGTTATCGTGGCGACTTTGGTGGCATTTTTTACTTATGATATGCCTTTTTCACTTATTGGAGCGAGTTTCTTGCAAGGCTTTGCAAACGGAATGTGGCCCATAGCGTGGATTATCATCGCAGCGATTTTCCTTTACAAACTTTCCATTAAAAGCGGTAGTTTTGAGATTATCAAAGAAAGTGTGATGAGCATCACGCCAGACCACAGAATCCAAGTGATTTTGATTGGTTTTTGCTTTGGCTCATTTTTGGAGGGGGCAATCGGCTTTGGCGGACCTGTGGCGATTACAGCGGCATTGCTTGTGGGCTTAGGACTTCGCCCACTCTATGCAGCTGGACTTTGTTTGATTGCTAATACTGCTCCTGTGGCGTTTGGTGCGGTTGGGATTCCCATTACTGCGATGGCAAAGCTAGTAGGCGTGGAGCAGTATGAAATTGCAGCTATGATAGGGCGAATGCTTGTGCCATTGAGTTTAAGCGTGCCGTTTTTTATTGTCTTTTTAATGGACGGAGTAAAAGGTATAAAAGAGACTTTCCCAGCGATTTTGGTAGCTGCACTGAGCTTCACTGCTACGCAGTTTTATAGCTCTAATTACTTAGGTGCAGAATTGCCAGATATTGCTTCGGCGGTTGTTTCGCTTGCTTGCACCACAATCTTTTTGAAATTTTGGAAAGTTACACATATTTTCCGCCTTGATGATTTAAAAGATTTTTCTCAACATAAGCAGATGAGTTTTGGCATAGTGTTTAAGGCGTGGTTGCCTTTTATTTTGCTTATCATTTGTATTGTTGTGTGGTCTCAACCTTGGTTTAAAGCGCTTTTTGCCAAAGGTGCGGTGTTAGATTATAGTCAAATTCAACTTGTCTTTGCAAATTTAGAAAACAGCATTGTTGATAGTGCTGGAAATGATGTGAGTATAAAGCACAGCATTAGCTTTATTGGATTGCAGGCTGGCACAGCGATTTTGGTGGCTGCATTATTGAGCATATTTTTCTTACGCATACAATCAAATGTCGTGGAGGAGGCACTCGGCGACACATTGAAAGAAATGGCGATTCCTTGTATTACTATTGGACTTGTTGTCGCTTTTGCCTTTATTGCGAAAAATTCAGGTATGAGTGGCACACTTGGCACAGCATTTGCGGCTACGGGCGATGCGTTTGCATTCTTTAGTCCTGTGATTGGGTGGATTGGTGTATTTATCACAGGTTCAGACACAAGTGCAAACTTACTCTTTGGCCCATTGCAACAAGTAACCGCACATACACTTGGTGTAAAAGAAGCACTATTCCTAGCGGCAAACGCTGTGGGTGGGGTTGTCGGTAAAATGATAAGCCCACAAAGTATTGCTATCGCGTGTGCGGCAGTGGGGCTAGTCGGCAAAGAGGCGGATTTGTTTAGATTTACATTTAAATATTCGCTAGGATTTATTCTCCTTATTGGCATTTGGACTTTGATTATTTCGCTTTTCTTAGGTGGTATTATCCCTGATGTCGTGCCTGTTGAAACGCCATAGAGTTTGCCTAATACAAGAATCTCACTTGTATTTTGGCTTATGCCTTATAGCCGCCACAACAAATGGCTATAAGGATTGAGAGACACAAATAAAAGGAAGAAAAATGAGTAATCGTGTGTATTTTTTTGCGACTTGTATCGGCACGGCGGCATATAGCGATACTTGTGTCAATGCGATAAAGCTACTCCAAAACGCAGGCGCGCAAGTGGTGTTTAAAAAAGACCAGACTTGCTGCGGACAGCCTAGCTTTAATTCGGGCTATTATGATGAGACGCGCAAAGTCGCCCTGCATAATATGGAGATTTTTGCTGAAGAGATTCCCATCATCGTGCCTAGTGGCTCTTGCGCGGGAATGATGAGGGTGGATTATTTGGAGTTGTTTGAGGGGAGCGAGCATTATGAGCGGGCAAAAGGCTTTTGCGCGAGAATCTATGAGCTCAGCGAATACTTGCTAGCAAGAGGCGTAACTTACGAGGATAAGGGCGAGCGCACAAATATCACTTGGCATAGCAACTGCCACGCGCTCCGCACCGCAAAGTGCATAGAATCTGCGAAAAAAATCCTAAAAGGGCTAAAAAATGTCAATCTCATCGAGCTAGAGCGCGAGGAGGAGTGTTGCGGGTTTGGCGGGACATTTAGCGTAAAAGAGCCAGAGGTTAGCAACGCAATGGTTACGCGCAAAGTCCAAGACATACAATCGCGGGGCGTGGAGTATATGATTTCAGGTGATGCGGGTTGTTTGCTTAATATCGCAGGGGCTATGGCAAAGCAGGGCGTGAGTGTGAAGCCCGTGCATCTGTATGATTTTTTGGCACAGCGAATCGGCATAGCCTAAGGGCAAAATATCACGCAAAACGCGCGAAATAAGGTCGAGATTCTAGAATTTAGATGTTTGTATCAAGCAAACAACAAATGCCACAAACACAACAAAGGGAGGCACAATGAGTAGCACAAACCACAATCTAAGCACACCGCAGCTAAAAGCAAAATACCACAGCGCAGTGGCAAAGGGGCTAAGCAACAAGCAACTGCAAGAAAATTTGCTCCGTGCGATGGATACGCTAAGGGGCAATCGCAAAAAACTCGTTACTACGAGGTTTATTGATTGGGAAGGCTTGCGACAAAAGGGCAAGGAACTCAAGCAAAAAAATCTAAAAAACTTAGAAAAAAATCTCTTAACATTTGAGGCAAACGCCACCAAAAATGGTATGAAAGTGCATTGGGCGCGGGACGCACAGGAGGCAAATGAGATTATTTATGGCATTATGAAGCAAAAAGGCGCGGTAAAAATCCTCAAAGGCAAATCTATGGCGAGTGAGGAAATCGGGCTTAATCACTTCTTAGAATCTAAAGGCATAGAGGCGTTTGAAACAGATTTGGGCGAAGTGATTATCCAGCTTATCGGCGAATCGCCCGTGCATATTGTCGTCCCAGCGATTCATAAAAACCGCTATGAAGTGGGGCAGATTTTCCACGAGAAATTAGGCGCACCGCTAGAAAATGAGATTCCAAAGCTAAACGCCATCGCGCGAAACTTTATGCGCAAAGAGTTTCAAACCTTTAGTATGGGAATGAGCGGGGTAAATTTCGCTATCGCAAATGAGGGCGCGATATGGCTAATTGAGAATGAGGGCAACGGGCGTATGAGCACCACCGCGCCAGATGTGCATATCGCAATTTGTGGAATCGAAAAGGTGGTGGAGAGCTTTGAAGATGCGGCGATTTTAGATTCTATGCTTGCTCCTAGCGCGGTGGGGAGCGTCATCACTTGCTACAATAATATCATCACTTCCCCGCGCAAAGAGGGCGAAAAAGACGGACCAAAAGAAGTGCATATCATTTTGCTTGATAATAACCGCTCAAATATGCTAAAAGATAGCCACTACTACCGCTCGATGAGCTGTATCCGCTGTGGGAGCTGTCTAAACCACTGCCCCGTGTATGATAAAATCGGCGGACACGCCTATCTAAGCACTTATCCCGGACCCATTGGCGAAGTGATTAGCCCGCAGATTTTTGGGCTAAATTCCTGCTCGCCGATGCTTGATTTGTGCTCGCTGTGTGGGCGATGTAGCGAAGTGTGTCCTGTGGAGATTCCCTTAGCTGAACTCATACGAGATTTGCGAAGTGAGCGCGTGGGACAGGGGCGCAAGGTAGTCAAGGCAAATGGGGAGTATGGTGCATTTGGCAAGGGTAATTCTAATGCGCGTGAGGGTGGTGCAAAAGGCGCATTGCATACGCAAAATCCAACCGAACAAAGCGCGATGAGAGGCTTTGCAAATCTCGCTACTAGCCCTGCAAAATGGCGATTTGTGATGGGCTTAACAGGGCTAGCCCCGCTTGGCAAGCCTTTTGCTAGCTTTGTGCCATTGCTGAATAAATGGGTAAAATATCGGGCATTTCCAAAGGTAAGCAGTGGGCTTCATAACAAGGTGCAAAAAATGCAAGGAGTGATATATGAGTAATGCAAGTTTGAATGGGCAGGGTGGGCAAAATGGCACAAATGGCGGGGCGCAAAATCTAAACGCACAAGCCTTGAATGCAAAGGAGGAGATTTTAGCTCGCATAAAAGAGGCGATTGCGAGCAATACGCATATCCCACATATCGCGGAGGGCGAGCCAAAATTCCCCCAGCCATTGCACTTAAGCGGAAGCACAAAAGAGGCACTGCTTAGTGATTTTAAGGAAAATCATACGAATAATAAATCACTTATTATCGAATCTAGCAAGGCTGATTTGCCCACCACAATCGCAACAATCATCGCAGAAAATGACGGCGAAATAAGCCCAAATGAAGCGAGTATCAAAGAGATTTTATGCAACTGTGATTTGGACTGCGAGACAAATGCGCTAAGTAGTGCGCTAAATAGCGCGGGATTAGAATCTTACGCGCTTTTGCCTTATGCGCAAAGTGTGGATTGTATGCGTGATAGGCTTTTTGGCATTAGTGTGAGCGTGGTGCAGGCGCGCTGTGGTATAGCGGATTTGGGCGTCATCGCGCTTAGCTCAAATGAAAATGCCCCGCGCCTAAGCTCGCTGATTACCAACATTTGCATTTACTTGCTCCCAAAAGAATCTATCGTGCCAAATATGCTTAGTGGCGTGGAGTTTGTCAAAGGATATGAGCGCAAACGAAGTGGCACAGAGATTTTGCCTAGCAATATTATCTTTGTGGCGGGACCATCGCGCACCGCAGATATAGAGCTACAAACCGTCTTTGGCGTGCACGGACCACGAAAGACTTATACGATTTTGTATTAGGGGTTAGAATTTATACCCCACTTGTAGCCAAAATTGCCGTCCTACTTCATATACTGCATAAGTGTAGCTAGAGCCTGCTATATCATAGCCCGTGTTGCCACTTGAGTTGCTTATTGTGGTTTCATTGCGCGCATTTAGGACATTATAAATATCCACATTCATATACAGCGTCTGTCCCCGCACTATATCTAGCTCAAACCCAGCCCGCATATCCCAGCTAAACGCTCCATTAAAGTGCTTTTTGATATACACACCCTCTATGTTTGGATAGAGTGCTTGCCATTGCTTAAAGATAGCATTATTTGTGCTTGTAGTGAGCGTTACCATTCGGCTATATGCGGAGCGATAGCGAAAGAAGTTATTAAGTAACCATTTGGTGCGCCCTATATTAAAGCTATGCGTGGTGTTGAAGCGTAAAGTCCAAGGGCGGACAAAGTTATCCACAGGTCTATCACGGTATCTAATCAGTGCATTATCATAGATGATTTGAGAATCTGCAATGTATTCATCATCGCTACTATTAGCAAAGACATTATAAGTGCGCTTGCTTTGAGTATAATCAAACGCAAATACATAATGGTGCTTTACCCCAAAAGTATCAAACACATTATTGTTTTGCATCATTAGTAAAACGATATGGCTTTGACTCGCACCCTCATTGCTCCATACATTGTAGCTCGTGGAGTAGCCCTCTTGTGTGGGGAGGTTTAGAGCACTTCTACTTACGCGCATTATCTCATCTTTTCCATCACGAAAAATGTATTTCACACTTGCGCTAAATATTCCTAGATTCTGATTTATGCCACCCATTAGCTCATCACTGTATGGAATCTTTAGTTGGCTAAACTTCACGCTTGAAGTCCAAGCGGGATTTATCGTGGTATTTAGCTCTATCTCTTGCCAATCACAGCTCGCGCAATCGCGTTTATACGAATGTCTTTTAGCAGAAAAATCTAAGAATCTATACGAAAAGAGATTGCGTCCATAGTAGCGATTTGCCCCAAAAGTTAGCTGTGTTTGCCACTCTTTTTGCGCAGGTGTGATATAGCTTAGCGAGAATCTCGGCGCAAAAGAGTGCTTGCTCATATAGCTATCGCCATCAAATCGCAAGCCAAATCTTGTGCTAATCTCACCTCCCAAGCCCAAATCTAATTTTATGTCATCTTCGATAAACGCTCCATAAGCGACATTATCTAGCATAATTTTGTTTGCGCCATAATATTGCGTGATGACATTAAAGTATTGTGCCACTGCGCTATCATAGCCATTTGCCCAAGAGTTTGCGCCTGTGTGTTGATTTCTTACTTGTTCGTTTTTGGAAGCCTCTGCATATCCTTGATAAGTTTGGTTGTTTGAGCGAATGGCGGTATTTGGGTTAAAATGAGGTTTGCCATTTATGCAGGCTATAAGTCCTAGATTATCAGGCGTGGTGGGACAGGGAGTGCTTGAGGGGACGGGGATATTATTATCGTTTGCAAACTGCACATAGGGAGATAATCGCTCTCTTGTGGCACTTTGATAAGTGAGTTCTGCACCTATGCGAAAGGTATGTTCAGTGCGCCAAGCAGGGATAGGATTAAACAAAAAATCACTTTTTAGCGTTGGATTATGTGAAATTTGTGTCATATTTCCATAATTTGCCGCTGTGTAGATAGCAGCAGTATTGGTATTGCTTCTTAGCCAATTAACTTCATCGCTTACAAACCAACTCGCATAATAAGTATATCGAGAATCTGCGCTTCGATTGTTGTCTAAATATGAATAGCCAAGCGTAGTAGTGGATAATCCAATCGGCGTTTGATACAATGCTTTTACCCCAGCTTGCCACCCGCCACTTTGTGCGACATAATCGGCATTATACGCCCCACCACTCCAAAAATAGCTATTATATTGAGGCATATATCCTAGATTTGCTTCAATGGTTAGATTTTCATTTGGGTTGTAATACGCTTTTAGATAATAATTGTATGATTGGCGTTTTTGGTCTTTTTGCTTGCCAGCATTTATTCCACTTGCGCTTGCTAGCGGATTTGACATAAAAATAGGGATAAAGCTCTGCGTGGTGGTAAAGCTAGAGATAAGTCCTAGATTTTTGGTTGCGTAGCCTTCTAGTGAAGCACGCACGAGGTGTTTGGTAAAATATGGGTGATAATACTCGCTTGTAGAATTTAAAAAGTTCGATTCTGTTTGTGGGTCGATATGATAGCGTGTGAGGGAAAATCCTTTTGCATTGCCTTGCGTGAATTGATAAGAAATATTTGCGTGCCAACCATTGATACCACTATTATCTTTGCGCGGTTTGCGGACATTTGCCTCCACTACGCCACCTGTAAATCCTCCATAACTTGCAGAAATATTTGAATCTTGCACGGTGATTGATTCTAAAAGTGAGGTGTCAATACTAAAGGCTTGGGAGCGTGGATTTTTTGTGCCTGTGCCATTTACACCATTATCACTAGAGAGATTTGAAGTTAAATCATTATTCATATTAAACCCATCGATTTGGAAGTTGTTTTGATAAAACAACCCTCCGCTTATGGATATGTTGGCAGGGTCAATCTCCCCCGGTGTAGTCGAGCGATTTTGCGCGTTATCAAACTGCACATTAGGGAGGATTCTAAGAATCGAGCCAATATCCCCATTGCCACTTGGATTAGAATCTAATATTTCTCGTCCAATTTGATTACCACTTTGATAGGCTTCAAATTCTCTCTCCGCCGTAGCAGTTACTTTACCTAATTGGACTTTTTGTAAATCTTTTTTCTCTACTTGATTGTTATCTTGTGTATCGGGGGGGGGGTAATTGCACTCTTAAATGATTGCTCTAACTCATCAGCAAGTGCAATGTGAGCAAATGCCACACAAATTACACTTATAAAATTGAGAATTTTCATACTCCACCTCGCTTAAAAATAAATACTAAAGTCTGCATCGCTTAGACCAAAATTATCCCCACCATCAAGGATAACTACCGCCACCTTTTTCGTAGAATCTAAGTCTTTGATATGCAGTGGCACACCGATAGATTTCGATGCGTGATAAGCACCCATAATCGCTACGGGATTTGGATTTTCGAGCATTTTTTGAGCGAGATTCCTATCGATATGTTGCTGGATATTGACAAAAATGCTATCCCATTTTTTAGCGTGAAAGCCACCAATAATTTGCTTTAGCGTATTTTGCACGGCTGGATTGGTAGAGTTTTTGCCTTTGAGTGTTGGCATTTTCTCGGCGATAAGTGATTTTTCTTCATAAGTGAGATTCCCACCGATAAGAGAATCTCCCGCATAAAACAATGCTTCGAGCAATCTTTCGTATCCACTGCCAGCATATTCCCAATCATCAATCCAAAATAACGCTTGAGCCAACTCATTTTTTGCAATGGAATCTTTTTTTGCAATCGCACCATTTATTTGCTTTTGCTTAGAGCTTGGGAGCATTTCATAGACTATGGAGAGCTTTTTATGTGCTTTTAACGCGTGAATAATGTCAAATTCAGCGAGTTTGTGGGAATCTAAGTTATGATACTCGCCAATGATGATAATGTCATAATTAAGCAGATTCTCTATGAAGTTCTCAAATGCCAAACTTTTGCCTTGCTTATTATCAATGATTTGTTTATATTTCACACTTGTTGTGCTTACATTCGCGCTCATAACGCCACTCATAAGCACACAAAGTGCTAACCCCTTTAAATACTTTAAAACTTTCATTGTTTCTCCTTTATATTAAGATTACACGCACTTAAAAGGTGCGGACTGTATTTAGGCTAAGTTTTGCATTAAAACTTATACCCCACCTGTAGCCAGAGTTGCCTACCCACTTCGTAAGTAGGCACGGCGGTGGCACTAGGATTTGAACGAAAGCTCGAGTAATCCACCACCGCGATATTGCGTCTATCTAAGACATTGTTTATATCCACATTGACAATCACATTGTGTGTTTTGTATGCGGGTATATCACAAGTTAGCCGTAAATCCCAAGTAAGGCTATAAGGCACTTTAAACACACGGAAAGTATCCACTTTCACACCATTGTAGCTATCTTTGTAATCATCACTTACCGCAACCATAGCATCATAGCTAGAGCGCATTCGCAAGAAATTTGTGAGAATCCACTTCACGCGGGCAATATTAAATTGATGTGTGGTAGTAAGACGCACGCTATAAGGGCGATAGAAATTTTCTGCTGGTCTATCGATATAGCGCATAAATTGCCCATTGTAAGAAATAATGGAATTAGTAAGTTGAGAATTGCTAAAACTTGTTGAGTAGCTATTAAAATTGCGCTTTGAATGCGTCCAATCAAATGCTACTAACGCGTAATGTTGGCTATTGACAATTTGCATTGGATTTTGGTTGCTAAGGGTGAGCGAGATAATATCTGCATCAGATTTCCCATCATTACCATAAGTATTAAGCACGCAATTACCACGGTCATTGTATTGCTTGCATTTTATCATTACTTGGTCGCGCCCGAAGCGATGAATGTATTTAATATTGAGTTGGACATCTTTAAAATTTTGCACCACTCCAGCGACTAGCTCATCATCATAGGGCACTTTTAATCCTAAATAATCGCTCTCTATTCCGCCATTATCGACTTTATATGGAGATTGCTCATAGGGGGTAGATTCTGGGACTACCACATTTGGATCCCAATTCAAGTAATCAAACTTCCAATATTGCTTATCAAGGGCTTGTTGTCCGTGTAGCAAACGAAAGGCAAAAATATTGCGTCCATAGTAGCGGTTTGCTCCTAAAGTGATTTGGGTTTGCCACTCTTTGCTCGCAGGCGTTATGTAATTAAGTGAGAATCTTGGCGCGATAGGTGCTCGCCTCATATAAAGCTCATAATCTAATCTCGCTCCAGCCCTTGCATTAAGTTCTCCCGCACCGCCTAAATCTAAATGCACATCATCTTCTACAAATACACCGCTAGTAAAGTTATGGAGAGCAATTTTTCCAGCGTGCAGATAATTGAGTGCGGCAAAATAATATCCATTAGTAAGTGGGGTAACAAAGTCAATCCCTGTCGCTGTGCTATCATAAGGTGCAACGGTAGTGCACCACGCAGAATCCGTGCAAGTCTTTGTGGTATTTGGAATGTAGTATCCATACATTGCAATGCGTGTGTCTTGGTGTCGTTTAAAATACACATAGCCATAGCCCATCTCTAAGCCAGCACTCATTTTATGCTCTGTGGCTAAAAGTTTGAGTGGATGAAAATCTATGATAAATTTATTGTCAAAACTAAGCTGTTTGTTATCAATGTTGCCATAGCCTCCCTCTTCGGCATCGCTTCCATTATAAGTCCAATATTTTTCACTTGAATACAACCAAAATCGATAATCGCTGCTAGAGTTTGTGCGTGAATTTTCCATATAGCTTACATTGCTCTGCGCACTTAGCGTGCCAAGCACACTCTCTAGTGTGGCTTTGAATCCAAGATTATGCCCGCCTTGCTGGTAGAAAAAATCTGAATTTTTGGCATTAACCACAAAATATTTATTAAATTCTGGAGCATACGCATAGCTTGCTTCGAGTTGCACTCCATCAATGTCATAATTGCCTTTAATAAAAAGATTATAACTCTCGCGCGATTGTGTTTTATTTACATCATCGACCATATTGCCACCCTCTAGCTGATACCCACGCAAGTAAATATAACTTTGTATAGCGTTTATACTTGCTATAACGCTTGCTTTATCGTTGAGCTTAGATTCTGCGCTAGCACGGACAATATGCTTAATAAAGTTTGGTTGATTGCTTGAGTAAGTAGAATTGATAAATGCGTCTCTATCGCCATAAATATGATATTTTGTCAATGAAATCGCATTTTCCCTTGCATTCCCCTGTGTGATTTGATAACTCACACTTCCGCCAAACTCTTTGTTTGCTTTTCTTGTATTTGCCTGTATAATCCCGCCATTAAACTTACCATACTGCGCGGAAATATTAGAATCTTGCACCACGATAGAATCAAGCAAACTCGTATCAATGGCTAAGCCTTGCGAGCGACCGGGCGCACCATTTTGGCTAAGCTCTGGTGTATTGTTGCTCCCACCACCGCCCACTACACCATCTGGGTTTATGTCATTATTCATAGTAAATCCATCAAGCTGGAAGTTGTTTTGATAGAAAAGCCCTCCGCTAATGCTGACATTCGCAGGGCTGATTTCACCCGGCGTAGTGCTTTTTAGCTGAGAATTATCAAACTGCACATTTGGGAGGATTTTTAGAATGCTTGTTATATCGCCATTGCCATTTGGGTTAGATTCCAACATACTGCGCCCAATTTGCGCTCCACTTTGGTAGGTTTCAAACTCACTTATCGCCGTAGCAGTTACCTTGCCTAATTGGACTTTTTGCAAATCCTTTTTATTTTCTACTTGGCTTTTATCTTGTGTTTCGGAGGTAATTGCGCTCTTCGATGATTGCTCTAACTCATCGCTAAGCGCAAGACCACATATCGCAAATGCAACACACAAGATTCTAGCGTTCATTATCAATTCCTACAAAGTGTAAAATCAAAGGCAAGAATCTAACACATAAAATCTTAAATATAGCTTAAATAATGAGAAATAATTTTATTATTTTAGAATACACAACGCCTTATTTGGTTGAATAAGGCGTTATTGTTGTAAATGTTGTTTAAATTGTTTTATCCTCTCTACAATCGTGGGGCTTGCGCGTAATAGTGTATGCACCTTTGGGTTACACGCATAGATTTGGTTGTTTTTATAGGCTTTAAGATTTTTTAATGTAGGATTTTGTGCGATAAGCATTTCTTTATCCGTGATTTGCAAATCAAAAATAAGCATATCAGGATTTGCTTTAAGCAAAAATTCATTTGAGATGATAGGTCTTGGAATCTTTGTGGCGATAGTTTTGTTTTCCAAGCCTACAATGCGCATAATATCTGCAACCATTGAATTGTCATTAAAGCCCATTAGCGGATTGCCAGAATATAAAAATATCGCGCTTTTGCCAATAGGATTGCTTTTTAACGCCTCTATTTGCTCGCGCGTTTTTTGGGCGAGTTGTTTGCCCTTAGATTCCACGCCGAGCATTTTTGCAAGGTTTTGTATATTATCGAACATTTCATCAAGTCGATTTGCTTCAAAATAGGCAGTTTTAATGCCTAGATTCTCTAATTTTTCGCGCAAACCTAGTGAGTAAAGGCTTAAGATAACCAAAGTTGGTTTGGTGGCGATGATTTTCTCAATCGATGGATTAGAAAATGTCCCCACACTTGGGAGTTTTTTGGTTTGGTCTTCTGGGTAGATATGTGAATGTTGCAAACTCGCGATTGCTTTAATGGTGCGTTGCTCGCCAAGCATATAAATAATCTCTATTATCGCAGGGTCAAGCACTACGAGACGATTTTCTTTTGTCTTAGAATCTAAGCGATAATCAAGCCCAAAACTTTGCTGATTCTCATTGTTTGGTGCGCTTGGCTGGGCTAGTGATATGTGAAAGGACATAAGCACAATAAGCGCAGGTAAAAAAAGTCTTTGATACATTTGATACTCCTTGTTTGTAAGATTGTTGCCTCACATCGGCAGGACAAAGGGTTTGTTTTTTTCATACATTATCTTGCAAGAAAATCCATACACCTCTTTTAGAATCTCTTGGGTAAATAACTCTTTTGGAGTGCCTTTGGCATAAACTTTGCCATCTTTTAGCAAAATAAGCCTTTGACAAAAAAGCGAGGCGAGATTAAAATCGTGTAAAACCGCCATAATCGCAATATTTTGGGCGAGGAGATTCTCACAAATTCTCAGTAATTCTATGGCATAATTCATATCAAGTGCGCTTGTGGGCTCATCAAGTATGAGAATCTTGGGATTTTTAAGCAGGGCGCGTGCGAGAAGTGTGCGTTGGAATTCCCCGCCACTAAGGCTTAAAATATTTCTCTCCAAAAACTGCGCAATGTCTAATTCACGCGCTATTTGTTCTACCTGTGCCTTATCCTCATCGCTATAATCGCTAAATGCGGATTTAAGTGCGCTATATCGCCCCATAAGCAAAAAATCTTTTACCAGCAATGGAGCATTGATTGCAGAGCGTTGCGGAACGAAGCCTATAAGGTTTGAGAGGGATTTAATATCATAGCTTTGTAGTGGCTTGTCAAATACTTTGATTTGCCCACTGCTAGGATTTATAAATCCTAGCATATTTTTGATAAGCGTGCTTTTTCCAGAGCCATTAGGACCTAAAATCCCTACAAATTCCCCGACATTGACACTCAAACTAATATCTTGTAAAATATGCTTTTTACCATAAAAGAAATGCAGATTTTGCACGCAAATATATTGGTGAGATTCTGTATGATGTGAAGTTTTATCCAAAGGTTGAGTAGCTGACATAACAATAAGCCTTTAATTTAAAAATCAAATGCAATAATACATAACAATGATAAACATTCTATTTATAATTTTATATAAAATTGCATTGTATTTCAGTAATTTTTAAGAAAATTTAGTGAATAATTTTATCTCTTATTTTTATAGGGTATTTTATTTTAAAAAGTCGTAACAATGAATCTCAAACAATCAAAAGTGCGCAAAGTTGTGTTTATTGCGCTTGTAATGTTCGTGTTGTATATCATAGCAATCGGTGTGGCAATGGCACTTGGCGTTGATGGCGTCTTGTGGGATATTTCTCGCACTTATGATGCGTTGTTTGCTTCAAGCGGTGAGGTGGATTCTCTTATTTTGCTTGAGACTCGTCTCCCTAGAATCGCTATGGCAATTTTAGTGGGTGCGCTTCTTGCCTCCTCTGGTGCGGTTACGCAAAGTATCTTTGCCAATCCAATCGCAGACCCATATATCATCGGTATCGCTTCGGCTGCGACCTTTGGTGCGGTGTTAGCACATTTTATCGGGTTAGATGATATTTTTTATGGGGTGGTTGGCTTTGTGTGTTGTTGTGGATTCTCGTTAGTGATTTTCGCTCTGCAACGCCACGCAAACATTACCACACTTCTTATCATTGGCATTGCCATTAGCTCACTTCTTGGCGCAATTAGCTCGCTATTTATGTATATTATTGGAGAATCAAGCTTTAAAATCGTTACTTGGCTTATGGGCTATTTGGGCTTGAGCGCGTGGTATAAGGTTCAGATTCTGTGTTTTGTGCTCATTTTTTGCCTGAGTTATTTTTATGCCAAACGCAATGGGCTTAACATAATTCTAAGTGGCGATGAGGAGGCGCGAAATCTTGGCATTGATGCGCCAAAGCTAAAGCGAAATTTGCTGATTGTCTCTAGTGTGGCGGTTAGCTTTAGCGTGGCTTTTTGTGGGCTCATTGGCTTTGTGGGGCTTATTATTCCGCATATTATCCGCCTCGCCCTGCGGGATTATAATAATGTGCTTGTCCTTCCGCTATGCACGGCGTTGGGAGGGTTATTTTTACTCTTTTGTGATACTATCGCACGCAGTGTGCAGGCGTTTGAGATTCCTATTGGAATCATCACCGCAATTCTTGGTGCTCCAATCTTTCTTTATTTGGCTTTACAAACAAGACAAGTTGGGTAATGTGGTTTGTAAAATAAAAAGCCTAAGAGAGAACATTAAAAATTTTAGCTATAATGTGCGCTTTAAGCGAAAGATTTTAACAAACACATTTGTGGTTTAGGAGAAATGATGAATTTTAAAAAATACCAACGGGGCTACTTTATGCCACCTAAAGAGAGTTTGCAATGGAGTAAAAAAGAGTCTATCACAAGCGCGCCTATTTGGTGTAGCGTGGATTTGCGCGATGGGAATCAAGCCCTCATCACACCAATGAGCTTAGAAGAAAAAATCGAATTTTTCAAGTTGCTCGTGAGCGTGGGTTTTAAACAAATTGAAGTAGGATTCCCAGCGGCAAGCGATACGGAGTATCGATTCGTGCGCACGCTTATCGAAAATGAGCTTATTCCCCAAGATGTGAGCATTCAAGTGCTTACCCAAGCGCGAGAGCATATCATCAAAAAAACTTTTGAGAGCCTAAAGGGCGCAAATAGCGCGATTGTGCATTTTTATAATTCTACTTCTTATGCCCAGCGCGAGCAAGTATTTAAAAAGAGCAAAGATGAAGTCAAAAAGATTGCTATTGATGGTGCGCATATTGTGCGTGATTGTGCTAATGGCACACAGGGGAATTTTAGCTTTGAGTATTCGCCTGAGAGTTTCACGGGCACAGAGGTTGATTACGCATTAGAAGTGTGTAATGCTGTAAGTGCGGTGTTAAAACCCACAACGCAAAATAAACTTATCATCAACTTGCCCGCCACGGTGGAGATGAGCTTGCCACATATTTATGCCTCACAAGTGGAGTTTATGTCGCGCAATTTGGATAATAGAGAGCAGATTCTCATTTCACTCCACCCACATAATGACAGGGGTTGTGCGGTGGCTGATGCGGAGCTTGGGCTTTTGGCTGGAGCAGATAGGATTGAGGGCACGCTATTTGGCAATGGCGAACGCACGGGCAATGTGGATATTATTACTTTGGCAATGAATATGTATTCGCACGGGGTGGATAGCGGGCTTGACTTTGCAAATATACCTAAGATTTGTGATGTGTATGAGCGTGTAACGAAAATGCGTGTATATGAGCGTGCGCCCTATGCTGGCAAGCTTGTTTTTGCGGCATTTTCTGGCTCTCATCAAGATGCGATTGCTAAGGGTATGGCATACCACAAAGAGCACAATTTAGATACTTGGAGTGTGCCATATCTTCCCATTGACCCTAAAGATGTGGGGAGAGAATATGAGAGCGATGTGATTCGTATAAATTCTCAAAGCGGTAAAGGTGGCATTGCGTATGTCTTGCATACGCGCTTTGGTATCGAGTTGCCACTTGCTTTTAGAGAGGAGTTTTCATATCACATTAAGGGAATCTCAGATGTCGCACATAAAGAATTGCAAGCCGATGAGATTTGTGAAGTGTTTAAGCACGATTTTGTGAATCTTAAAGGTGCATTGGAAATGCTTAATTATGAATTTAAGCGCGTGGATAATGCGCTAAGCGTAAGTGTCAATGTGCGGTATCAAAATACTTCATATAGCACACAAGCAAGTGGTAATGGGCGATTAGATTGTGTGGCGAATGCGTTGCGTGAGGCATTGGGATTAGAGTTTGAAATTTTAGATTATAGCGAGCATTCACTTAAAGAGGGCTCATCATCGCAAGCTATTTCGTATGTGCAGATTAAGACAAGTCGTGGTAAGTTCTTTGGTGCGGGCATTGATACAGATATTATCGCAGCCTCTATCAATGGCTTAATTAGCGCGATAAATCGCTCACTAGAAGGCATACAAAGCACGCAAGCTAACCTTAAGGACAAACAAAGCAAGGCACACAACAATCTCCAACAAGTGCAAGTGCCAACCTACGCACACAATGCACGAGTATAGAATCTACACAACATTAAGGAGGCGATTATGGATATGACAATGTCGCAAAAAATCTTAGCCAATAGAGCGGGTAAAGAGTTTGTCGAGGCGGGCGAACTTATAATGGCAGAGCTTGATATGGTGTTAGGCAATGATATTACCACGCCTGTGGCAATCAATGCGTTTAAAGAAGCGAAGTTTGAAAAGGTCTTTAATAAAGAAAAAATTTCACTCGTAATGGACCATTTCGCACCAAACAAAGACATTAAGGCTGCTACGCAATCCGCACAATGTAGGTGCTTTGCCAATGACTTTGACATCACGCATTATTACGATGTGGGGAATATGGGCGTTGAGCACGCACTTTTGCCAGAGCAAGGCATTGTAACCATTGGTGATTTGGTTATTGGTGCAGATTCTCACACTTGCACTTATGGCGCGCTTGGGGCGTTTTCCACAGGTGTGGGGAGCACGGATATGGCGGTTGGTATGGCGAAAGGGAAGGCGTGGTTTAAAGTGCCAAGCGCGATACGATTTAACCTCAAAGGTAAGCTTAATCCTTATGTGAGTGGGAAAGATGTCATTTTGCATATCATTGGTAAAATTGGCGTAGATGGCGCGCTGTATAAAAGTATGGAGTTTGGTGGTGAGGGGCTAAAAAATCTCACTATTGATGATAGATTTTGCATTGCAAATATGGCGATTGAAGCGGGTGCGAAAAATGGGATTTTTGAAGTTGATGAGCAAACTCTCGCGTATGTCAAAAATCGCTCTAAAAGGGAGAGTAGAATCTATAAAGCTGATGAAAATGCTAAATACGAGCAAGTCTTTGATATTGATTTAAGTCAAATCGATCACACGGTGGCATTTCCACATTTACCAGAAAATGCAAGGACAAAGGAACAATGGGGTGAAATAAAAATCGACCAAGTAGTCATTGGCTCTTGCACTAATGGGCGATTGAGTGATATGGAAGTGGCAGCGCAGATTTTCAAAGGCAAAAAAATCGCTAAAAATACGCGTTGCATTGTGATACCAGCGACACAAAATATTTATTTAGAGTGCATAAAGCGCGGGCATTTAGAGACATTTATCCAAGCTGGTTGCGTGGTCTCTACGCCCACTTGTGGTCCTTGTCTTGGCGGACATATGGGAATCTTAGCAGCAAATGAAAAATGCGTTTCCACTACAAATAGGAATTTTGTAGGGCGAATGGGGCATATCAGCTCTGAGGTGTATCTCGCCTCTCCAGAAGTAGCAGCAGCAAGCGCAATAAGTGGATATTTAAGCGCACCAGAGCAGGTGCTCTAGGATAAATATTACAAAGAGGGGATTTGTAGAATGAAAGCACAAGGTTTCGCACATAAATACGGGGATAATGTCGATACAGATGTTATTATTCCAGCGCGGTATTTAAATACTTCTTCGCACAGCGAGCTTGCGGCGCATTGTATGGAAGATATTGATAAAGACTTTATAAAGGTAGTCAAGCAAGGCGATGTGATGATTGGTGGGTGGAATTTTGGCTGTGGGTCTAGCCGAGAGCACGCGCCTATCGCCATTAAGGCAAGCGGGATTTCGTGCATTATCGCTAAGTCTTTTGCGCGGATTTTTTATCGTAATGCCATTAACATAGGACTTGCAATTATAGAATCTAAGGAGGCGGTGGAGGCAATCAATAAGGGCGATAAGGTGGAGATTGATTTTGAAAATGGCGTAATTGTGAATGTAGATTCTAAGCAGAGCTTTAAAACCGCCCCATTCCCGCCCTTTATCCAAGAAATCATAAATGCAAGTGGGTATCTTAATTGGATTAGCAAAAAGGACTAAAATGCAGGCAAATATCGCAGTGATTAAAGGTGATGGCATAGGGGTTGAAATCATTGATGGTGCATTGCGTGTGCTAAAAAAGGTGGAGCAAAAATTCAACCACAATTTTGGGTGCAAAGAAGTGCTAATGGGTGGTGCAGCAATCGATGCGCTAGGCGTGCCTTTGCCAAATGAAACCCTAGAAGTATGCAAACAAAGCAAGGCTGTGCTTTTTGGTGCGATAGGTGGGGAAAAATGGGATACACAGCCACCGCATAATCGCCCAGAATCTGGGCTACTGCGCTTGCGAAAAGAGCTTGGGCTTTTTGCGAATTTGCGTCCTGCTACGCTTTTCCCGCAACTTGCAAATTCAAGTCCATTAAAGAGCGAGATTCTCGCTAAGGGCATTGATTTTATAATGGTGCGTGAGCTTATCGGGGGTATTTATTTTGGCGAGCATACGCGTTTTGAAAAAAAAGGCGAGCAAGTCGCACAAGACACGCTTTTATACAGCGAGGCGCAAATCACACAAATTGCCAAAGTCGCCTTTGAACTGGCAGATTCTCGAAATAAAAGACTTGTGTGTGTGGATAAGGCAAATGTTTTGGAATCTAGTCGGTTATGGCGCGAAGTGGTGCAGAGTGTGGCGAAAGATTATCCTGCGGTGAAATTTGAATTTATGCTCGTGGATAATGCGGCTATGCAGCTTTGCAAAAACCCTGCGCAATTTGATGTTATTGTTACAGAAAATATGTTTGGCGACATTTTAAGCGATGAGGCAAGCGTTTTGACAGGTTCTTTAGGTGTGTTGCCCTCTGCGTCATTAAGAGATGATAAGTTTGGACTTTATGAGCCAATTCACGGCTCAGCACCTGATATAGCAGGCAAGGATTTGGCAAATCCTATCGGCACGATTCTTAGCCTTGCTATGCTTTTGGAGTTAAGTTTAGGACTTGCAAATGAAGCCAAAGCGGTGCGGAATGCGATAAATGCAGTGTTAGATAAGGGGTATCGCACGGCTGATATAATGAGTGATGAATGCAAGCAGGTGGGTTGTGCGCAAATGAGCGAACTCATTTGCGAGAGTGTATAGCTATTCTTCTGTTTTATACATATTTTCTTTCATATATTCGGGGATTTTTCCCTCAAAGTTATTTCTATTAAAATGCACGCCCTGTGTTTTTGCTTCATCAATTAGTCCAAGTGAGCGGCGCATATTAAATACATTCCCACCTTGATGAGGTTCAAAGAGACAATTTGCAATAGCAAGTGCATACGCCCCCTTTTTCACACTATCTCTAGCAGAGTGAGGAAGTGTCATATATGAGATATTTTCTATCAAAGTTTCATCAAATTTCCAATGATTAAACAAAAAGCCTAAAAATGACAGGGAATCTACCCCGCAAAACTCTTCTTCTATCATTGGGATATTTTTAAAATTATGCTGTTTGAGTGCTTCTAAAAAGTCCTTATCCTTACCTAGCGAGCGCAAAGAGTTAGAAAACAAAATCACACCAAGTCGAAGCAACATAGCAGATGGCACAAGTGTTTGAGAGAGTTTCCTGTCCTCCTCGCCAAGCCACTCTGATATGAAATTTGCCTCTTTGGCGCAATTTGCTAAAAACTCATCAGTATCAAGCCCATAAGGCGAAACATCAGCCTTAAAGGTGCTTTTGAGTGAGTTTGCAAGCACGATATTTTTAATATTATTGATTCCAAGTAAAGAGACTACTTGTTGGATAGTAGAAATTTCGTATGAGAATCCATAATACGGCGAGTTTGCCAAGCGCAACAATTCTGCTGTAACAAGTGGGTCTTCTTGAATGATTTTCACTACTCCATCTACGCTTACATCTGCACCTGCATTATCAATGTATTCGCGCAACTTTAAGACTGTGGCTGGAAGTGGAGGCAAAGTATCAATGGTTTTTAGCAACACTTCATTTTGCATCGCGTGCTCCTCTTTTCTTTGTAAAATGAGTGATTATAGCAAAAATTTTCTTGTGTAAAGTAATTTGTGATAGAAAATGTAAAATTTCTTCCCGATTTATTTCGTTTCTCTCTTGTTTTTTGTGCAAAATAAAAAAACTTATGGTGATACTAAGCGCAAATAAAAATCCAAGCATAAAAAAATGAGGCATAATACTGGCAAATTCCGCGCCCATTTGATTGAGGCTAATAAATCCTCGAATGCCGTGAAAGGCTGGGATTATATGGGCTAGCTCACGCAAAAAGCTCGGCAATAGCTCGCTGGGCCAGATAAAGCCCATAATAAACACAAGTGGCATTGATGAGATAAATACCACTTGTGTAGGCAAACTTTCATCATTGAGACAACTCCCAAGTAAAGTCCCGCACCCCGCACACGCAAAGATAAACACAAGCCCAAAACACCAAAAATCACTCGCACTTGCGTGAATGCTCACTCCAAAAAGTGGAAAAAGCACGCCAAAATATAACAAAAACCACATAATATAAATGCTACAAAACGCCAAGATTCTCGCACATAGAATCTTTTTAAGCGGAAAAAGTGCGAAATAATAGGGCATTTTGGTGGTAAATGGGTTGCGATTCTCAATCCCCCCATTTTGCGCGATTTGCTCTCTTAATGCACGGATTTCTTTGGCATTTTGCGTAAAGATTCTATTTTGATACGCACTTACAATCGCACTTCCACCGATAAGTGTTTGGTGGAGGATAAATACGAGCACAGCAGCTAGCGCGTAGTTAATGTAACCTAAA
Organism: Helicobacter sp. 23-1048; assembly: GCF_053654545.1. Classification (NCBI taxonomy): domain Bacteria; kingdom Pseudomonadati; phylum Campylobacterota; class Epsilonproteobacteria; order Campylobacterales; family Helicobacteraceae; genus Helicobacter; species Helicobacter sp. 23-1048. The sequence goes on from NZ_JBSIUT010000003.1 coordinate 100,697, forward strand.
CTTGGATTATACAGCGGAATTGCTTCATACGAGATAATCGCTGGACTTAGGGCATTGATATTTTTTTCTCTATAAAGTCGTGTAGAGAGGGAATCTATGGCGTTATGTATGCCCTCTACAATCGCTCCATAAATAAGAAAATACGAGGCATTTCCCATATATGAGACAATACTTCCCACGCCCATTTGCGCGTTAGATTCAAAGCCTTGTGGGATAAAGAGCACGCCATTTGCCTCAAAGTTTTCGATGAGTTTTTCTGCACTTTGCAGGGAATCTACTTCGCTTACAAGTTCAATTTGTGGCGTGGCAGAAACCAGAAATATCAATTCCTTTGACAAAAAAGAGTCGTCCTCATCGACAATAAGTAATGTTTGTTTGGTAACAATGTCATTAAGATATGGCATTGGATAGAGGATTCCATACACCATTGAGCCGATAAAGACAACCAAAAGCACCACTTTGTTGGTAAAAATAGCTTTGTATTCATAAATGAGTGCCTTAAATAAGCTCATTGTGCATTCCTTATCGCAAAGTTTAATTCTTTGGCAATTTGCTCGTTTTTTGCCTTTTTGCGTTTCTTTTCATAAATAACCACACCTAAGCACAAAAAGAGCAAAAATACACTAAGTTTAGCGAGAATCCCAAAAGCCAAATCAAACTCACCGCCGTAGTTTGCCTGTTGGACATAGAGTTTCATATACGAAGAAATTGGCAAAAATTCGCTCCATAAAAATGCGGGGAGATTCATTGCATTTTGCGGATAAGTAATGCCTGCAAAGGCGAGCGAAGGTGCGGTATAAACAGCAAGCACGCCAATAGTCCTTTTAATATCTTGGAGAATAGATTGTAAAAACAAAGCCACGCCGTTAATACTAAGGATTAGGAGTGCAATGCCAAGAATGATAAGTCCAAGTGAGCCACGATGCTGATACCCTAAATTTTTCAAAAATATAATCATACAAAGCCCCCAAAATATAAACACAAGCGAGTTAAACGCATAACGGATAAGGAGACTTTTAAGCGAACTTGGAGGATTTCTTAGAATCTGCACGCACCCAAGCGCGCTTAAGATTTGGAGCATACAGGGCAAAAGCAAGGTAAGCAAGAATTGTGCGTAATTACTATTTGAATTATACAGCGGGATAATTTGCGAAAAAATCGGCATAGCCTTGCTTAGAGCGAGTTTCATATCGGTGTCTTTTACGAGATTCTTAGCGGTGTGTTGCGTTACATCAAGTGTGCCTACTATTTGGGCAAACGCAGAATTAAGCGACTTACCTATAAGCACAAATTGTGCGTTGTAATACAAGCCAAGCTTTGCGCCCACGCCAAGATTCACATCGCGTTCATAATCTTGTGGAATCACAACAAGCGCGTAAATTTTTGCCCTTGCTAAGTCCTGCTTGGCCTCTAAAATAGAGTGGTATTGTTTGGTGATTTTCATACTCGGCGAGGCGTTAATTTTAAAGATTACTTCAGCACTTGCATTGCTTGTGTCTAAATCCACCAAACCAATGGGCAAATCGCGTGGCAAAGAAGAGACAAAAATCGCATAAATAAACCATCCAATTAAAAGTGGCAACACAAAATAGAGCAAAAACAGCACTTTTCTGCGCGCGAGAAACTTCCAAAGCTGGATAACTTTACGCGTGGCTTGCAGATTTGCTAAGTGATACAATGCACTTTTGCATTGTTCATAATTTGGGATATTGAGACGCATTTATATCCTTAACATCACTTCATAAGCGTTATGATTGCACTCATTCCCGCGCGAAATTCCCCGCTATTTTCTAGCGGTTTTGCTTGGATTTCAAAACTTCGCAAATCATATCCTTTAGAATTAGAGGTTGCACGCCAAGTGGCAAAATCACTCATCACTGAAACATAAGTTACTTTAAATTGCATTTCTTTTTGTAATGCTGGCAAAAATGCGCTAAAAGTAGAATCGAGCTTAAAGTCTTGCAAATATTCTTCACTAATTGCCAAACGCAACCACACATCGTTGGTATCAGCGAGCATTACCACAGGGAATCCTGTGGGGCTTAGCTCGCCCTCACTGAGTAAAATATTTGCCACTTCACCATCACTTGGTGCGTAGGCTTGAATGTCTTTAATGTAAGCCTCCACTTCGCTAAGTTGTCCAGCTGCAGCGATTTCTTTTTGTTTGGCTGCTTCTTTTGTTTCTTGTGTCGCGCCGTCCATTGCTATTTTGTATTGTTGAAGTGCAGCATTTTCGTTATATTTTGCATTTTGAAATGCCGCATAGGCTTCGTCTCTTCGTTGCAAACTTGCCACGCCATTTTTGTATAAACTTTCAATGCGTTTATAGGTGTTTTCTGTGAGCTCACGCATTGCTTTGGCACTTTGATAAATATCCCTAGCCGAAATAATAGTCTCTAGCCTAGCACCTTTGTGCGTTTCCTCTGAGAGGGCTTTGGCAGCTTCGTAGCCAGCTTTTGCTTGGGTGAGTTTAGCCTCTAGCTCGGGAGATTCTATGGTGAAAATCAAATCTCCCTTTTTGACATTATCACCTCTTTTTACCAGCACCGAGCCAATGCGCCCAGCGACTTTAGAGCTCACTTTGTATTCACGGGTTGCAATCTGTCCTTGAATCTGATGGGGTTTGGGCGCGTATGCTTTATAAAAGCTAATAATAAGCCAGATACATAAAATCGCACTTATTACGACCACAAAGGCAATTTCAAATTGTTTTTTCATTTTTACTCCTTATTGTTGGTATTGCCAAAAACTCTCAATTTCATCACTTAGGGCAAGTAATTTTGCAAGCGCGACAATGGCTTTATAGGCAATCATTTTTTGCTCTATAAGCGCGCTTTGTAAGCTATTTTGCGCATCAATTACTTGCGTGCTCGTGGCTAAACCTTGCTTAAAAGCGATTTGTTGGAGTTTTAGATTCTCTCTTGCAAGCGCGACTGAGGAGGCAAGGCTTTCGTATTCTTCCCGTGCGTATATTGCTTCTTTGTAAGTGCGCCTCACAAGTAGGCTTAAATCCTTAGTGGCTTGGGTTTTGAGTGATTGCACTTCAAGTTCGCCTAACTTGGCAGCTTGATACTTTTGCAATCTTCCCTTTGGTGTGATGATTGGCACACTTATGCCAATGCCTACATACCACGAGGGAAGTGATTTCATCATTAGAGAATCTTTATGATTTGTCCAAATATAACTTCCCATTCCAACCACTTGGGGCATAAACTTTGAAAACTCAATGCTTGTGAGTTGCTGCGCACTTTGGAGCTTTAAATCAAGTGATTGGAGGGCTGGATAGCTCGCAAGTGTTTTTTGCACATAATATTCCTCATTTTGAAGTTTTTTGTTTGAGAGTTCAAGCGTTGAGGTGGGCGTAACTTCATCTTTGCCTAGCGCAGTTTGCAAGGCTAAGTCCGCGCTTTCATACGAGTTTTTGGCTTCTTTTAGGCGATTGGCGTTTCTATCACTCGCTACTTGGCTCGCAAGCACTTCTAAGCGAGCTATTTGCCCGCTTTTTTGTAATCCTAGCGCATTTTGATAATGCAAATTTGAGGCTTCATAATTTTGAGCTAACACATCGACTAAATCCTTTGCTAACACATCGCCATAATAGACACTTATAAGCTCCTCAAAAGTTGCGAGCTTTTTTAATCGTAACATTTCATTGGCGTCTTTTTTGGCGATTTGTGCGAGTTTCACACCAGAATGACGCAAACCGCCCGTATAAATAGGATAGATAATATTTAATGCGCCTAGCATTACATCGCGTTCTAATAGCGTAACAGGCTTGGTAAGACCACTAAGGGCTTGTGCGAGTTGTCCTGCGTTTGCTAGAGAATCTGGAGAGATAAATTGGTGCTTTTTGACATCATCAAAGTAAAAATAAGCAGCCGTAAAGTTGATTTCAGGGAGGTAGCTTAATTTCGCGCCAAGAGCAAGTTCATCGGCGCGTTGTAGTCCATAACGCTGTGCTTTTAATCCATCGTTATTTTGCACTACGATGTCCCAAGCACTCTTTATACTAAGGGCATTTGGCGCATTTTGATGGGAATTTGTTTTTGACAAAGAATCTCCATCTCCACCATCTTGTCCTAAAGCCACCGCACAAAAAACTGCATTGAGAAAAAACGCCATTAAGTAGCGAAACATTTGCACTCCTTGTTTATTTCTTTTATTTTACTTAAAGTTTTATAAAACTTTTAGAAATACGCCCTTATTCCTATATTTAAAGCACTTCTTGTTACAAAAGGCAAAAAATTTTGTTCCAAAGAAGCAAAGATTCCAAAATTATGGGCGAGATTTGCACTTGCTGTGGCATTGAGATAATGCCCAAAAGTGTGTAGATTGTATGCTTTAAATTTATATTCCGCGCTCAGTTTCCACCACGAATCATTTGAGAGCGAGAATCCAAGCACATTAGAGAGTAAAAAATCTCCTCTATTATACCTATCAAGGTAAAAAGTCGGCTCAAGTAAGTAATATGCAAAGCTGTATTGCGAGATTCCCACGCTTGCTCCACCGCCAAACATAGCATAGTAACGCAAATTTGGGGATAAAAACTGGCGCGAGAATCCTGTCTCTAATCGATAAGAAAATGGCGCGAAAAATTTACTTATATTTCCAAACGAAGCGAGCGATAAAATTGTTGCATTATGCAGATAGATATTGCTTTGAGGCGCGATTTGTAAATGTGCGTTTGCCTTTAAAAACTCAATTTGGGCAACCTTAAGATAGCCCTTATCATTATCGCTAATATCGTGGTAAGTAAGGCGAAAATCAATCGCAATGCCTTGCGAGAGTGCTTTATGAGAATCTGTGGCATTGGCAAGGTAATAGCTTGGAGAGATTCTTAAGCCCTGATTTGCTTGTAGTGGTGAGGCTGGAGCGGGTGGAGTGAGCGTGGGGCTTTCCCCGATTGTGGCGCGTGCTTTGGCGAGGTTATGGGCGATTTGCGTGTAGTCCTCGTGTTCTAGCTTGCCTTTCATATAGCGATATTCGCTCATTTCGATACTAGATTCTAAAATGTATTGCTTTTGATGGAGGCTTAGTGTATCATTGTCTAGCACTTCGCTAGCTTGCAATGTGCCTTTGGCAAGTTTTTTTGCTTTTCTCACATCGCTTAGAGTCATTTGTTTTTCGTATTCTAAGATTTTAGCGCGCTTTGAAGGGCGATAAATCTCATTACGCATAAGCCCTGCATTTGCAATGACAAAGAGTGTCTCAGGGGGATTTACTTGATAGATAAATTTTTTGCGCAATTCTAAACTCGGGCGCGCAACTTCTAAGAGCCATAAAATATTATACGAGCAGTTTTCATCAAAGAAATAGTAATATGACCACGAATCGCCAAGCTCCCAAATGTGCCGATACATTTGCGCGACTTCCTCTTTGCTTAATTTTAAATCAAACTCCCAAATATCGCGACTTTCACTATCCACATATTCTTTGACTTTATCATAATAGGGCAAAATAGAGTAGCTTCCCGGATACATTCCAAGCAATCCCTTAAACGCGAATGCAAAGCCATTTTCGACATTTTCATCAGCGTTGGCTTGATAGTTAATCGCAAAGGACAGCAAGCGCGAGTCAAAGCCAGAATTAAGCAATAAAAATGTATGTCCAAACATCGAAGCAGGCGAGTTGATATGCGCAGAGGGGAAAATAAGTGTCGCGCTTATGGGATTGACATATTCTCTCATTGTGTGGAATTCTTCGCATTGAAGTGCGGGGAGATTCTCAAAATGCAAAAGAGAATCCAAATAATAAAAGCGCGCTGGGAAGCGACAAATAGCGTGGTAATCCTCTTTGGCACTTGAGCGTTTTGGCAATGAAGTAACAGCGGCATCAAGCAAAGTGTTGGTTTTAGAGACTTTTTCCTCGAAGTCTTTAGGCACTGATACAGATTCTACACTTTGATAAAAACCCTCAATAGTGGCAAGCAATTCTGCCTTAGCGTCTTTTTTTCCATTTGGTGCGAGGAAAAAATTTGGCGAGTCTATTTCACTTTTGCTCTTACGCCCAAAGCCAAAAAAATTTCCAAAATGCAGTAAATCAAGCCATTGTTTAGAATTATAAATTTCTAACTCTAAGGCTTTTTGTTTGGCTTTTGTAAGAGAATCTAGCTCATTGGCATTTAAAAGTATAAAAGTGATAAGAGAAAAGAGAAGTGATATAAAAATTCGCATACAATCTATGTGTCTCTAGTTTGCTTTAAGGACAAACTAGAGCACGAAAGTCTTAGAGTGCATTCACACCGCTAAGCACATCTGCCATTTGAGCATCTTTGCTCGCATAGAGTTTATGATAGTTTTCTTGTAAAGCAAGTTTAAACTCCTCTTTTTGCTCGACACCTAAGAGCTCAACTAAAGTATCTAGTGATTCTCCCTTGCCTTGAGCGATTTCTTTAGAGAGAGTATCCATATTTGAAGCGACAAACTCCTGAGTTCTACTATCCATTACAAGACCTTCCCATTTACAGCCAGAAGTCCCTGAAGTGATACCAAAAGTTTGATTCCACAAAGTAGAGTTTGTTGTAAGTTGCAACAGATTCCATACTAACCCTTGCTTATCAATCAAATAGCTTCCAAGACCGCAACCTACATTGCTATTTGCCGCGCCAAACGCACTTGAACTCAAAACCGCCGCTAGAGCGACACTACCTAGAAGTTTTTTCATTAGATTCTCCTTAGAAATAAGATATTTGACAAAATTGTCTTTGCAATCATACCCTAATAAAAACAACAATACAAAAAAACCTTTTTTTGTATTGTTGGGGGTTTTTGTTTGAAGTAAGTTTTGGAGCACATTTTGGCAGGATTACATACATATTGCATTTGGATATATTATTGTTTTGTTGCAGAATCTTTTTTGATTGCATTTAGCCCTATAAGTGCGCCAGAGAGTAGGATTAGAGCGATTCCTATGCTAGGCAGGAGATTTGGGAAACTATCGCCTAGCAACACGCCCAAAAACACGCTCCACACAATGCGCATATAAGTGATAGGGGCGACTACATTTGGCGAGGCAAACATATAGGATTTTGTCATTAGCCATTGCCCGATTGTCCCCACCACACCTGTCAAAATAAAGAGAATCCACGCAAAAAGCGAGGGAAATATAAAGCCCCCCATTTTATCAATGCTAACACACATTCCTATGATTCCCACGATACACATCATTATGCCATACCACAGCACGACCGCCTCGCTTGTGTAAAATCGCTTTAGCGTGGGAATGGTAAGAAACGCAATCGCGGCAAAAATCGCACCGATGATGCCAATCAGCGCATTAAAAAGCGGAATCTCGCTCGCTTCAGGGTTTGCCACCAAAAGCACGCCGATAAAGCCCACGATAGTCGCCACTAGCGCAAACACACTAGGCTTACTATGCGTGAAAAATGAGAGAAACACCACAAAAATGGGCGTGGATTGCAAAAATGCCGTAGCGATGCCTAGCGGGATAGTTGCGAAATTGTAATACGCAATGCTTACCGCCACCCCGCCAAAAAGCCCGCGCATAAGCAGTGAGGAAAATCCGCCTTTTTGCTTTGCTTGCAGTTTGGGCTTTTTTATGCGCGGGGAAATGCGTGAGAGCGCGGGGAAAAAGAGGATTATGCTATAAAGCGTAAGCACCATAAAAAACGCGCGGAAAAAGACATTTTCCATCGATGAGTAGCCAAGCATAGTGAGGTATTTTAAAAGCGCGTTCATAAGGGCTAGAAAAATCGTAGAGAGGAGCATTAGCACAATGCCCTTCACAAGAGAACTATGCGCCATTGTGAGAATCCAAAAAGCACAATAAAATATCCACGACAAATCCTTCGCTAAAAAATTTACAGATTCTAAAGTATAGAGAATAAAAATAAACTTCTTAAACTTCAAACATTTATTTACCTTTTTGGAAGTTCTCTTTGATATTTGTATAAAAATGTAACGACATTTGTATTGATTCTATGGTGTAATATGCTCAAAATAGCGTGCGGGGGGGGGGCAAATAATATATTTTTATAGATATTTGCTAAAAGTAAGCATAATCATTTAAGGAAACTCTAAGGTTACAATCTTTACAATTTACGCTGTATCAACAATTTCAATAAAGGAGGAATTTATGATGAGCAAGGTTGCAAGGGCTTTTATATGCGCTAGCGTAGCATTTGCTAGCATAGCGTTTGCAGAGGTTCTTTATAGCGACAAGGTTGTATCGTTGTATCTCAATGCTAAAGATACGAAGCCTGAGGGTAGGTTGTTGCCAACTAATGCTTTTGAGATTATCAAGCAAGATTCTAAAAAAGTGCTAGTGAGAATCTCAGGCTTTGTCAATCCCAAAGCTCCATCGGTGCTATACACAAATGACAGCCAACGCGTAATGGTGGCTGCGTTTGGTAAAAATACCAAGTTGGAGTTTAAAAGCAGAGTCGCTGGTAGCGGTGGCAAATGGGATAAGGTAAGCATTGAGGTGTGGGCGGATAAAGGCGAGTTTGTCAATGACCGCAAGCCAATGTTTGCAAAAGCAAAAACGCTGTATTCAGAGAATTGCGGAATCTGCCACGCTACGCATAAAGAAAGTGAGTTTGGTGCAAATCAATGGCAAGCAGTCTTTAACTCGATGGTAAATCGCACGGCGATTGACCAAGAGGACAGGTGGCTTGTGATTGAATACCTACAAAAAAATGGCAAAGACTACTACGAAAAGTAAAATAAAAGGAGTGTAAAATGAGTTTAGATAGAAGAAAGTTTTTGAAGGCAAGTGCTGCGATAGGTGTGGGAGCTGGTATTTTAGGGATTGGCTGTGATGATAAGAAAGCCACTTCTATAAAGCCCGGCGGTCTTATCCAAAATGGTAAAGTTACTACTGCTGCTCACTGGGGGATTTTAGACCTCACTATTAAAGATGGCAAGTGTGTGAAATCTGAGCCTTGGGAAAAGGTGCAAGAAACTGATAACCCGCTATGGTATGTAACACCTGATATGATTTATAAATCTCGTGTGCGATTCCCGTATGTGCGAAAGTCTTATTTAGAGAATCCAGATTCTCCAAAGCCAGAGTTGCGTGGCAAAGAAGAGTTCGTGCGTGTGAGCTATGAGGAGGCAATCAAACTCGTAGCAAAAGAGCTAAGAAAAACATACGATGCAAAGGGTCCAAAAGCGATTTGTGGAGGAAGCTATGGGTGGAAATCCACAGGGAACTTCCATAATGCGCGCGTGTTGCTTCATAGATTCTTAAGCGTTACAGGTGGATTTGTGGGCGTGCAAGGAGACTATTCTACAGGTGCTTCTCAAGTGATTATGCCTTATGTTGTGGGCTCTATCGAAGTATATGAGCAACAAACTTCTTGGGAAAATATCTTAAGCGATACAAAAGTTGTAGTATTTTGGGGGACAGACCCACTCTCTACACTACGAATCGCTTGGACAGCAAATGACCAACGCGCAATGCAATACTATGAAAAACTTCGCAAAAGCGGGAAGAAAATCATTGTCATTGACCCTATCCGCACAGAAACTACGAAGTTTTTCAAGGCAGATTGGATAGCACCTAAACCAAACACTGATGTGGCGATGATGCTAGGAATGGCTCACCACTTAATCTCTGTGGGCAAGGTAAATACTGAATTTTTGGATACTTATACAACAGGCTATGATAAATTTAAAGCCTATGTAGAGGGCAAAGAAGATGGCGTAGCAAAAACTCCTGCGTGGGCAAGCAAGATTTGTGGCATTGAGGCGAGCGTTATAGAATCTTTGGCTGAAACTTTCTATGACAATCCTACAATGCTAATGAGTGGCTGGGCAATGCAAAGAGCTCATCACGGAGAGCAGCCTCACTGGGCACTCGTTACACTTGCGTGTATGATTGGACAAATCGGCACATCAGGCGGTGGATTTGGACTAAGCTATCACTACTCAGGCGGTGGCGTGCCAACTGCAAAAGGTGGCGTTGTGGGCGGTATCAGTGCTGGTAGCGTTGGCATTTGGGAAAATGGTAAGTTTAAAGGACTTGCGAAAAGCGATGGCGGTGAAGATGTGGCAGAATGGTTGAGAGACCCAAGTGTGGCATCATTCCCACTCGCAAGAATCGCCGATGCACTTCTTAATCCGGGCAAGACTATCGACCATAACGGGACAAAAGTAACTTACCCAGATATGGATTTCATTTATTGGTCTGGTGGGAATCCGCTCGTGCATCACCAAGATACAAACACCAACAAAAAAGCGTGGAGAAAGCCTCGCACGGTAGTCGTGAATGAAATCTATTGGACACCAACTGCAAAAATGGCAGACATCGTGCTTCCTGTTACGACTTCTTATGAGCGTGATGATATTACAATGGCAAGCGATTATTCAAATATGTTTATCGTGCCGATGAAGCAAGCCGTAGCACCTATCGATGAAAGCAGAGATGACTATGACATATTCTGTGATTTGTGTAAGGTGTATGGCGATGATGTTTATAAGGCATATAGCGATGGTGGTAAAAGCGCGAAAGATTTTGTAAAAGAATATTATGATGGTGCATACAAGCAAGTGCAAGCCTTTGGTGAAGCATTTACCACACCTATGCCTGTATTTGAGGAGTTTTGGGCGAAAAATGAGCCAATCCAATTTGATGTCCCTGCGGAAAATTATAATTGGGTGCGCTTCGCTGAGTTTATCGAAGACCCTGTGCTTAACGCACTTGGCACAGATTCTGGTTTATTTGAGATTTACTCACAAAAAATCGCAGGCTATAAATACAACGATTGTAAGCCACACGCGACTTGGTTTGAGCCTGCTGAGTGGCTAGGCAATGCAACTGAGAAGTATCCACTTCACTTGCTCACTTCTCACCCAGCAGATAGATTGCACTCTCAGTGTTGCCACACTTCGTTGCGTGAGCAGTATGCAGTAAATGGTAGAGAGCCAATCCTTATCAACAAACAAGACGCAGAAGCACGCGGTATCAAAAATGGCGATGTAGTGCGTGTGTTTAATGATAGAGGTGAGATTCTCGCGGGTGCTGTGGTAAGCGATGATATTCTACCAAGCGTAGTTCGCGTGTGTGAAGGTGGTTGGGTAGACCAAGATGAAAATGGACTATGCAAATATGGTAGTGCAAATGTGCTCACGCTTGACATACCGACTTCAAAACTTGCGAATGGTAACTGCGCGCACACAGGGCTTGTGAATGTCGAAAAATACACAGGCACACTTCCTGAAGTTACAGCCTTTACTCCACCAAAAGGTGCGGAGGGCTAAGACAATCTGCCTCAACAGATTCTATAACCTCTAAAAGGTTATAGAATCTCACTTTAATCTTTCTTTTTTTTTCTACTCGTTTGTATTTTCTTTTTGAATTAGAGCAGTTTGACAAACATTTGGCTTTGGGATTTTGGGACATTTTTGGTTGTTGGGAGCGCGAGCACTTCGTATTGCTTTTGACTTTCCAAAAAGTTTATAGTGATAATGTCGCCTATTTTGACTTCTTTACTGCTTTTTGCTTTCGCGCCATTTATGAGCACGACACCATTTTCACACATATCTTGCGCGAGTGTGCGTCTTTTAAGCACATTTGTAGCATTTAAAAACTTATCAACACGCAACTTAGATTCTCTTTTATTGGGGATATGCTACATCAAATACAGGATACCATTTTTTATCTATTTGCACGAGTGGCACAGCCATAGGAATCCCCGTCTCGTCATTAAATATCAAAGTTAAATACACAACACATATAGCATTGTCTTGGGGGAGTTTTTCGGCGCATTCATTATCATATACTGATATTTCTTTGATTCCATTGTTTTGCTTTGAAAGGACGCGATACTCCTTGCTGGCATATTGTCTATCTTGGATAAAGAGCTCTTTTTGCGTTTCGTTGAGTGCTTGACCATCTTGTGTTTTGGCATTTTTTGCTATTTGTGTTACATTGCCAGCAAGCATATCATTAGCATAATCAAAAGCACTTTGTTCTGCGCTTTTATCGCCACAAGCTACAAAGCAAAGCATTAAAAATCCTAACGCGATAAATTTTTTCATTGTATGTCCTTTTTAGTTGTATTGCAGAATCTAACCATTATAATAGAGTAACGCAGAACCCCAAGTCATACCACCACCAAAGGCATCTAAAAGGAGCAAATCTCCATTTTTGAGTTTGTTTTGTGTGTGGAGTTCATCAAGTGCCATTGGTATGCTTGCTGCAGAAGTATTACCAAATTTATTTACCGTAACTACGATTTGATTTTCCTCGAAATCAAGCATATTACCAACAGCTTGGAGAATCCGTAAATTCGCCTGATGAGGGACAAAATAAGTAATGTCTTTAGCATTGAGCTTGTTGTTTTGCAAAATTTCTCTTACATCATTGGCGAGTGTTTTGACTGCGAGTTTAAAGGTTTCGTTGCCTTTCATTTGGAGGCATTGTTTTATTTTGGTGCTATCTTGTCCATTTTGCACTCTTGGCGTGAATAAAAAATCACCATACTTGCCATTTGCACTGATATGCACATCAATGATAGATTTATTTTTGTCCTCCTCCGCGCTTATCACTGCCGCTCCTGCCCCATCGCCGAAAAGCACGCAAGTGCTCCTATCGCTAAAATCAAGCAAAGAGCTTATTTTTTCCGCTCCTATGATTAGGACATTTTTATAGGCTTTTGATTCTATAAAGGATTTCGCTACTTTGAGTAAATACACAAAGCCACTGCACGCCGCACTTATATCAAACGCTGGGACATTTTCTATACCGAGTTTTGCGCTTAGTAGGCACGCAGTGGAAGGCATTGTAATGAAATCTGGGCTTAATGTTGCTACGATTACAAGTTCAATATCATTTGGCGTTAGTCCTGCGCGTGAAATTGCAAGTTTGCCCGCTTCATAACCCAAATCGCTTGTGCTTTGAGAATCTAGCGCGAAGTAGCGTGTCTTTATCCCCGTGCGTTTGCTTATCCATTCATCGCTTGTGTCAAGCGTTTTTTCAAATTCAGCATTACTTACACATTTTTGTGGCACAAAAGAAGCGATTGAGCGCAAGGAAGCATAGACATTACCCACGATTATCCTCCTTGATTTGGGTTAGATTCAAAGACTTTTTGGATTTTTTCACATACTTTAGAATCGAGCGCATTGAGTGCTTGATATACAGCACATTCAATAGCGCGCTCATTAGAGCTTCCGTGGCTTATAATAACGACATTTTGCACCCCTAGAAGTGGTGCGCCACCATATTCAGTGTAATCAACCTTTTTCTTTAATGCCTTAAAAGCTGGCTTTAAAAGCAGTGCGCCAAGTATGCTTAAAGGTGATTTGACATTATTTTTGATGATTTTTGAAATCGCCATCGCCACACCCTCAGCGGTTTTTAACACGAGATTCCCAACAAAACCATCGCATACGATTACTTCTACACTTCCATTGAAAATATCGCGCCCCTCGACATTCCCCTTGAAAAATGAAAATTCTTTTAGTAGTCCAAATGCTTCTTTTGTAAGTTCATTGCCTTTAGTGTCTTCCTCACCATTGGAGAGCAAGCCTACGCGTGGATTCTCATAGCCCATCACACTTTTAGCATATTCATAGCCCATAATGGCAAAATCTACAAGATATTTCGCCTTGCAATCCGTATTTGCACCTGCATCAAGGATTACGCTTGGTGTGTCATTTACGCTTGGCATAGCAGTGCAAATGGCTGGACGAGACACACCTTTAATGCGTCCTAGTCGCAATGTCGCCAAACTCATAGTCGCTCCGCTATGTCCGGGTGATACGAGTGCGTCTGCCTCGCCGTTTCGCACAAGCTCTGTGGCGATGTAAATGGAGCTTTGTTCGCGCTTTGAGGCACTCGAGGCAGATTCTTCCATTCTTATGTAATCTTGGCAATGGACGATTCGCACACTCTCACGCAAGTTTTGAGGCACAAGCGGGGCTATTTGGGCTTCATCACCCACAATCAAAGCTTTAAACTTCCTATGTTTGAGGGCTTCTAGCACGCCAAGCACAATGGGTTTCACACCATTGTCTGCTCCCATTACATCAACGGCAATGCGTTGCATCGTTTGCTCCATTATTTATATGTGCCACTGAATTTGTTAATGTGGTGGGGCATTTTCCAGCTCCCATCTTTGTCTTTGATAGGCTTTGCCAATGTTACCTTGTAGTGTGTTCTGCGCTTTGCTGCGCGTGTTTTACTTACTCTTCTCTTTGGGACGGCCATTTTATTCTCCTTTGATATGGTAATCGTTTTTTATAGATTCTATCTCGCTAAGCAAAATACAATCTAAGTCAATAAAGCCATCAAAAAACTCAATAACCTCAAAGCTACCGAGTTTGCTTTGACTTTGTGTATCCCACAAACCATCTGAGATATACAAAACCAAAGGTTCATTGTATTGCTTTATGAATTCCTCGCCACTTCTATCACAAATAAGCTCTATCGTGCCACTTAAAGTTGCTTCTAGCTTTATTATGTGAGAATCTATGCGTTTTAAACAACCATTTAGCACCATATCGTCATTTTGTAGGTTAAAGGTTTTTTGCGCCGAAGTAATTTTTTTAAACGCAATTTTCACCTTTAGCCCCGCTCGCAGAGATTCTCATTTTGCGTGTTTGGATAGCACCAAAGCAACTTCTAAGCCAAAGTCTAGCAAATTTCACGCGTGCCAAAGAAAAAGGCAACCTCAATCTTGGCATTTTCTATGCTATCACTCCCGTGCACTGCATTTGCATCAATGCTTTGGGCGAAGTCAGCGCGAATTGTCCCTGCTTTGGCTTCTTTGGGGTTTGTTGCTCCCATAAGTTCGCGATTTTTCGCCACAGCATTATCCCCTTCTAAAACCATCACCACCACAGGACCACTCACCATAAAATCTACCAAATCTTTAAAAAACGGACGCTCTTTATGGACTGCGTAGAAGTTTTGCGCATCTTGTCGTGTAAGCTGGATTTTTTTAGCGGCAGCGATTTTTAAGCCATTGCTTTCAAACCTATCAATAATTTTACCAATAACACCCTTTTGGACGGCGTCTGGCTTGATGATAGAGAGAGTTTGCTCCATTGTGTTCTCCTTTGCCTTAATTTTCGTGTTTGTCGTTTATCTTATTAAGAAACCTGCGATTATAACTTAAAATCTCTAAAATCCTTATAAAATTCATATTTTTGCGCGAAAAGCAAAATTTTTAGCAATGTGTTTGAATGATTGTTTGTATTTGCGCAAAGGCTTCTTGTAAATTTTGCGCACTGACTTTATAATCGTAAGGTTGGCGTTTGTAGGCGTTATCATAATATTGTGTGAGGAGAATCTCTGCCGTTTTTGCCCTATCTTTATAAAACGCTTCTTTTGCTTCATTCCAAGCATTCTTTGGCATAAAGCGTGAAATATTTTCCATAGCTGTGGTGAAAAACTCCTCGCTAATGTGTTTATAATACTTTAATGTTCGTTCTATGCGCACATCAAGTGGCGTATCGATAAAGATTTTTGGTGCATTTTGGTAAGCGTTATAAAGTGGTGTTGGCAAAATCACATTGCCAAGTTTTTTGCTCTCGCCCTCTATAAGCACACATTTATTTTCTAATTCCCTTAAACGCGTAAAGATGAGATTCTCAAACATTGCATTACTTGGCTGAATGCCACATATCGCACCAAAAGAAGAGCCAAAGTGTTTCGCAAGAGATTCTATATCTAGTGAATCTTTATACATTTTAATAAGCTCGCTTTTTCCGCTACCTGTGGGACCTATGAGTGTAAAAAACTTCATTTTTGGCGGTTGTTGCAAATATTGCAAAACAGCGTTGCGATAGGCTTTATAACCATTTTGCAGGCGTGTGGTGCGGTAGCCAATGTTTTGTAAAATACTTAGCAATGAGAGACTTCTAAGCCCACCTCTTGCGCAATAAATATGAATGACTTGCGCGGGAGTAATGTTTGAGCGAGCAAGAAAGTCTTGCAAATGCTTTCCCACATTTGCGCAAATAATGCTTGCGCCCATAATGCGCGCTTGAAATGGATTTTCTTTATAGAGTGTGCCTATTTGCTCGCGCTCATCATTATTTAGCACGGGGAAGTTTAGCGCACCCACAATATGAGATTTTTCAAACTCACAAGGTGAGCGCACATCAATAATTAAAGCACTTTGTAAAAATACATCTACTTGAGCGTCTTGGCTGTTACGCATATAACTCCTTGCAATGTTTAAGATAAATATAATTATAGAATCTTACTCACTAAAAATGTAATAAAATACAAAAAATCCATAATCTCATAGTAGCGCGTTATTATCTTTGAAAGACTACAATTTTTGTCAAATTTGTCGCATTGGCGATGCGTGATTCTAGTAACAAACAATGTAAAGAGAGAAAATGAGAATAAGCGATAAGATTTTTTGGCTTAATGTGGTATTTTTGATTGCTATCACACTTAATTTGCGCGCCCCTATCACTTCGCTAGGACCAATCATAGAATCTATAAAAGACGCATATAATATAAACTCTGCGTTAGGCGGACTTTTGACTTCATTGCCACTTATTGCTTTTGGGAGTGTGAGTTTTTTGGTAGCGTATTTTTCGCCTATGCGTGCGATAGTTGTTGGGATTGTGCTTATTATCATAGGCGAAGTGTATCGAAGTTTTGGTGGAAGTGTGGGGCTTTTTGTGGGAATGGCGTTGTTAGGGAGTGGTATAGCTATCGCTAATGTGTTGTTGCCAAGTTTTGTCAAAGAAAAATTCCCGCGCAAGATTCCCTTTATGATGGGCGTGTATAGCCTAGTATTAAATCTCTCTGGCATTTTTGGAATCGTATTTGCCCTGCCACTTTTGGCATTTTTGGGATTGCAGTATTCATTGCTTTTTTGGT
The DNA here is from genome assembly GCF_053654545.1 of Helicobacter sp. 23-1048. Taxonomy (NCBI): domain Bacteria; kingdom Pseudomonadati; phylum Campylobacterota; class Epsilonproteobacteria; order Campylobacterales; family Helicobacteraceae; genus Helicobacter; species Helicobacter sp. 23-1048. The sequence goes on from NZ_JBSIUT010000003.1 coordinate 117,506, forward strand.
TGCCTTTTGCGTTGCTCGCGTTTTTTGTATATATACCACAAATGCGCAATGGCAGGCTTTTTCGCACGATTAAAAAACCAAAGAGCAATATCAATATTTTTACCCAAATAAGTGCGTGGAAAATCACTCTATTTATGGGGGCTCAAAGTTTTGTGGCGTATGCGATGTTTGCGTGGCTCGCGCTTATAGTGAGTGAGATGGGCTATGGAAGCGAGTTTGGTGCAAATATTTTACTTTTAGCTCAAGCCATAGCCGTGCCCATAGGATTTATAGGTCCTGTGATTTTAGGCAAACTCAAAAATACATATCGCGCTGTGTATATGGCTTGTTTGTGTGGGTTGTATGTGGTGGGGTTCGCGTGCTTGATATGGCTGGATTCTAAAGTTGGTGTAGTGCTTGGAGCGATTTGCATTGGAATCCCAATGGGTGGTGTGTTTGCCATAGCGTTGTTGTTTATTTCTACCAAAAGTGCTAATTCACTTATTGCAAGCAAGCTTTCCTCAATGGCACAGGGCTTTGGCTACCTCATTGCGAGCACCGCACCTTTTGTCATAGGGCTTTTGCACGATTATTTTGAGAGCTTTAGCCAAGCATTATATTTGCTCTTAATTGTGGGGGTAATCGTGAGTATTTTAGGGCTTATTGCTTATAGGGCAAAAGTGATAGAATGATTGTTTTACGCATAAATTATCGTGGTTTTTATAGCTCTATAAAGTTTTGCAAAATTTTTAATCCTACATTATGGCTTTTTTCTGGGTGTGGTTGGATTCCTAGCACATTGTCTCGTCCTACAATGGCTGGAAACTCATAGCCATACACACATTTTGCTAAAATATCGCTACTATCCTTGCACTGGGTGTGGAAACTATGCACGAAATAAAGATATAAGCCCTCATTTTTTGGCGAAATTTTAGAATCTGTGTGAAACAAGTTTTTCAGCAATGGATTGTTTTGTCCTTCTTGCGTGAGGAGGCATTCATTCCAGCCTATGTGTGGGACTTTGAGCGTATTTAACCTTGCCTTATCAAAACCCACTACCTCGCCACGCAACAGACTAAGCCCTTTGTGCTCGCCAAACTCGACACTTTTTTCAAAGAGCATTTGCGCACCCAGACAGATTCCAAGCAAGTATTTACCACTTTTAACGAAATCTTTTATGTCCTCTTCAAATCCAAGTGTGCGGAGATTTTGCATAGCATCGCCAAACGCTCCCACACCGGGCAAGATGAGCTTGTCATAATGTGCGATATTTGTTGGGTTAGATTCTATGGAGATTGTGAGAGATTTGCTACTTTTGTGAGCGACAAATTCAAGCGCATTTTGCACGCTTGCGAGATTCCCAATGTTGTAATTTAAGATTGCTATATTCATATAAGCCCCTTTGTGTTAAAATTCTAGCACAAATCCTCTATCAAAGCCACTTAAATCAGTATAAAACTCTAGCTTTTTGGGTGAGAGTGGAGCGATAAACTCGCTTAATCGGGTCTTTTGGTCATAGCCCATTTCACAACACATAATAAGTGGTCTTGCTTTTGCGCAAGCGGTGATAAGTGATTCTATGATTTCACTGCCTCTCTCTCCGCCAAATAACGCTCCTTTTGGCTCATAGCATAATGGCAAAGGCAGGGGATAATCATTGGCAATGTAGGGGAGATTTGCTACCACAAGTTCTAAAAAATCAAGCATTTGAGTGGAAAATGGCTCTAGTAGCGAGCCTTGTAAAGTGCTAATGGATTCACACTCAAAGCGAGCGAAATTTTTCCGCGCACACTCAAGCGCAAGAGAATCTATGTCGGTTGCATACATTCGCAAGTGTGGATTGTGTCTAGCGATGATAGTGGAAATCGCACCGCTACCTACGCCAATTTCTGCCATTACGCTAATTTCTCGTTCTTTAATGATTTGAAGTGCCTTTTGCACGAGAATCTCACTCTCTGGGCGTGGGATAAGCACACCTTTTTGGATAAAAAACTCACAAGAATAAAAACTCGCCTTTTGGGTTAAGTATTCAATCGGTGTGCCTAGTGCGCGTTCTTTAACTTGGCTAAAAAATGTATTTTCTTGATTTGTGGGTAAAAAATCATTACTATGAGCGTGCAAAAAGGTGCGGGGCTTTTGCAAAATCTCACAAAGCAAAATCTCGCACTCAAAACGAGGGCGGAATGCCATTAAATGTTTTGATTCTATATTTTGTTCTAGTCGTTCAAAGTCCTTTGCCAAAGGGCTTTGTTCTAAAATTTCGCAACCGTGTGCTATGGCAGTTTGAATTGTGGTTGCCATTTATTTTAGGGCTTCATAATCAAGGGCTTTTAATCGTTCCAATAACGGAGGGTGTGAGTAATAAAAGAAGATATATAAGGAGTGTGAGCTTGGAAATGATTTGTTTTCTTCTACAAGGCGCACAAGTGCATTGGCAAGATGAGATTTAGAGCTTAAAGACGCGCCAAAGGCATCAGCACCATATTCAGCCTTGCGCGAGAAATATCCAATGATTGGCATAAACCAAAACGAAACAATGGGAGAAAGTAAAATAGCGAGGGCTAAAATGCACGCATTTTGCTCTGGGAGATGACTTTGGCTAAAAAAACTTTCAGGCAAATGCGAGGCTAAAAAGAACAACAAAAACAAAAATACGCCCATAATGGCTATATTTTTTATAATGTCTTTATGCTTAAAATGCCCAAGCTCGTGCCCTAAAATTGCCAAAAGTCCATCTTGGCTAATCTTTTCTAACAAGGTGTCAAAGAGCACTACACGCTTGGTTTTCCCAAGCCCACCAAAATACGCATTAAGCCTACCATCGCGCTTGCTGGCATCCATTACAAAAATCCCGCTTGATTGGAATCCTACTTTTTGCATTAGGGATTCTATGCGTTCTTTGAGTTGTGTGTCTTGCAAGGGGGTGAATTTATTAAACATTGGGGCAATAAGCGTGGGGTAGATGGCGTTTGCTAAGATAATAAAACAAAAAAGCAGCACAAAGCCTCCAATCCACCAAAGAGTAAAACTATCCATCACCCACAAAAGCAAAAAGACAATGCTCCCACCAATCATAAGCCCAAGCAGGCTAGATTTAAGTGTATCAAGTAAAAATAAAGCTGGAGTTTGCTTGCAAAATCCATAGCGTTTATCAATACTAAATGTCTCATAAAGTGTGCTAGGTAAGCCAACAAGCGAGCCAACAAGCACGATAAGCACGACAAATGCGACATCGCGGTAATACCCACTAAGCATATTGAATCCATCATTGTAGAAAAAATCCAAACCAAAGAGAATCCAAAAAGCAAAAAGCGCGGATTCTGTGATTTTTGAGAAAATGTTTAATTTGAGTTTTTCTATGGAGTATGAGCCAGCTTTGATGTATTCTTTGGTATCCAATAGGAGGGCTTTTTGTGTGATAGCTTTTTTGATATGTCGTATTTGCAGACAATCAAGTATAATCACAGGGATAGCATAGGCTAGCAAAAACACGCTAACAAGTAGCATTTCTCTCCTTTGTGGTTTTATTTTAGATTTTTGACATTAAATTTGTTAATAATACCTTGCAAAACAAACGATAAGTAAATGCTTTTTTGTATGCGATATATTTTTGCAAAGAAACATTGAATCTTGTGGGTCTATTACGCCATAGATTCTAAAAAATTCTAAAAAATTGCACGAAACATTCTTAAAGGCGATTTAATAAGATTATAATTGCAATTTTTTTGTAATATTGTAATAATTTTAGAGTGAAATTTAGGGATTTTGATAGAGTGAGTTTTAAATGAAAGCTAAACAAACGCGGTATATTTTTGTTACAGGTGGGGTGCTAAGCTCTCTTGGTAAGGGCATTACCTCCTCTTCTATTGCCACGCTTTTGCAGCACAGCGGATTTGAGGTAGGTATTTTAAAAATCGACCCCTACATCAATGTAGACCCCGGCACGATGAGTCCATTAGAGCACGGAGAAGTTTTTGTAACAAGCGATGGTGCAGAGACAGATTTGGATATTGGGCATTATGAGCGATTTTTAAACAAAAATTTTTATAAAACAAACAACTTTACCACAGGGCAAGTTTATCTTTCCGTGATTGAAAAAGAGCGCAAGGGCAAATATTTAGGCAAGACGATTCAAATTGTCCCGCATATCGTTGATGAAATCAAGCGCAGAATTTACCTTGCCGCGCAAGATAGCGATTTTTTAATCGTGGAACTTGGTGGCACTGTGGGCGATATGGAGGGTATGTCATATTTAGAAGCAATGCGCCAAATCAAGCACGAGCTAGGGGGAAAAAATGTCCTAAGCGTGCATATAACACTGATTCCATTTGTGCGTGCTGCAGGCGAATTTAAAACCAAACCAACACAACACAGCGTCCAAGAGCTTCGCAGAATTGGAATCTCCCCGCAGATTCTTGTGGTGCGTTGTGAGAGCGCGCTTGATAAAGCACTAAAGAAAAAACTCTCATTAAGCTGTGATGTTGCGCTTGATAGCGTCATTGTGGCAAAAGATTCTGCAAGTATTTATCAATGTCCGCTTGATTTTTTACAAGAGGGTATTTTAGAACCTATCAAAAGGGAATTTGAGTTGGGTAATTTAGAGCCAGATATGGAGCAATGGGACACTTTAGTTAAAAAGATTATCGCTCCAAAACAAAGCATTACCATTGGCTTTGTGGGAAAATATCTCTCACTTAAAGAATCATATAAATCTCTCACTGAAGCCCTTATACACGGCGGAGCAAATATCAATACGCGCGTAAATATTCGCTGGATTGATAGCGAGGATTTAGAACGCAATAATAGCGAGCTTGATTTGGTAGATTCTATTCTCATACCCGGTGGATTTGGTGAGCGTGGAGTTGAGGGGAAAATCCGCGCAATCACTTACGCGAGGGAAAATCAAATCCCATTGCTTGGAATTTGTCTAGGAATGCAACTTGCCATTATCGAGTTTGCGCGCAATGTGCTAGGGATTAAGGAGGCAAACTCGAGTGAGTTTGATGCGCATTGCAAAGAGCCTGTGATATATCTTATTGAGGATTTTATTGATTCGTGTGGAAAAAAGCAAATCCGCACGCATAATTCTCCAATGGGCGGGACAATGCGACTTGGCGAGTATGAATGCAAAATTACAAAAGATTCTAAACTTTACAAAGCCTATAAGCAAGAAATTATCAAAGAGCGACATAGACATCGCTACGAGGCAAATCCCAAATATAAAGATGCTCTACAAAAAGCAGGAATGCGCATAAGTGGAGAATCTCAAGGGCTTATTGAAGCTATTGAATTACAAGGACATCCGTGGTTTGTCGCCGTGCAGTTTCACCCTGAATTTACCTCAAGGCTTAAAAACCCAAATCCTATCATCTTAGAATTTTTAAAGCAAACACTCCATCACAAAAGAGTCCAATAAATGAACACCAAACATTATCCAAAAATCACCAAACGCGATTTAGAGCAGATTCTCCAAGCGAGAAATTGCGCGCAAGGTATCCAAAGCCTCAAAGATTTGCCACCTCCAAATAAACTTAAATGTGTCAATGAAGCAGGGGAACTCGTGGCAAAAAAAATGAGCGAGGGTGGGAAAATCATTGTTGTTGGGGATTATGACGCTGATGGTGTGTGCTCTAGCTCGCTAATGTTTAGGTTTTTTAAGAGTTTAGGATATACAAATTTTGAGATTTTTATCCCCAATCGTTTTAGCGATGGGTATGGAATCTCACCTAGCATTTTAGAACGCGTAAATGCCGTGCAAAAAAATGCTCTTGTTATCACGGTGGATAATGGCATTAGCGCGTATGAGGCAGCAAATTATTGCAAGGAGCACAATATTGAGCTTATTATCACTGACCATCATACGCCTAGCGAGACATTACCCGAAGCGAGCTTTATCATCAATCCAAAACAGCAAGATTGTAATTATCCATTTAAGGAAGTTTGTGGCTGTGTGGTCGCGTGGTATTTTTGCGCTGGGATTAAAGCCGCACTTAAAAGTGATATTGACTTAAAGGAATTTTTGCCACTTTTGGCACTTGCCACACTTGGTGATTTGATGCCTTTGGTCGGGGTGAATAGAATCCTTGTGCAAAAGGGATTAGAGGTTTTACAAACGAGCAAATCCCCAGCCTATAAAGTTATTACACAAAAACTTTTGCGCATAAGCTCACAAGAAATTTCTTTTAACATCGTGCCTTTGTTGAATTGTGCAGGGAGAATGAAAAACGCTCAATTAGCGGTGGATTTTTTATGTGCGCAAAATATGCAACGCGCTTATGAAACTTTTAATGCCTTAGAATCGCTTAACAAAGAGCGTAAGGCAATCCAAAAAGAAACTTATGAAAAAGTCCAATTAGCGTGTGTGGAGAAAGATAATCTTGTGTATGCTATCGGTGAGGGTTGGCATATTGGCGTGCTTGGCGTTGTCTGCTCACAACTCGCACGAGAATACAAAAAAACAGCTATCGTGCTTGGCGTAGAGACGAGAAATGGCGTGAAGATTCTCAAAGGTTCGGGTCGGGCTTTTGGCAGTGAGAATCTCATCGGCACAGCACAAAAGGTGCAAGGCATAAAGCCACTAATGCTTGAGTTTGGTGGGCATAATGGTGCGTTAGGGCTAAGTTTGCCTATCGGTAGTGAGGGTGAATTTTTAGAGCTTTTTTCTTTGTATTTGGAATCTATAAATGCCAAACACGATGAAGTGCTAGGAGAGATTAGTGGCGATGAAGTTGATATGGATTTATTACGCCTGATAGAATCTTTTGAGCCCTATGGAGAGGGCAATGTTTTACCACATTTTATTTGCAATGATTTAGAGATTGTTACCTCAAATGTTTTTGGCAAGCAACAAAACCACCTTAAGTGTTTGCTAAAAAACTCCAAAGGCAAAAATATCAATGGTGTGGCATTTTTTTGCACTCAATTAAGTAAGAGTTTTATTTTTTGTTTATCACGCGATTTTAGACAAAACCTGTGTTTGCAAATGCGCGTGGTATAAAATGCCATTTGTGAAAGAGATTTTTTGTGTGCCTGCACCAAAAAAGGCGTATGCGTTTTTGGAGGATTTGGGCTTTAGCACGAAGCAATCCCAAAAAATTATCGATAAGGGGAGGCTACGATATAATGGCAGTGTGGTGAAAAAATCTCAAATTGTGCAAGGAAATGTGGAGCTTACGCATTTTAAAGCACAGCATTTTGGCTTAGAGCCTCTTTTTTATAATGATGATTTTTGTGTGTATGATAAACCCCATAATTTGCTTATTCACCCAAAGGGACTTTTCACTCATCATAGTCTTAATGATTGCCTTAAATCTCGCTTTGGGGCGCAGGCTAATCCTATCCATCGCCTTGATTATGAGACGAGCGGGCTTGTGTTGTGTGCATTGCATAAAAATGCTGAAGCGGAATTAAAACATCTTTTTGCCAAGCGCAATGTTACAAAGACTTATACGGCGATTGTGCGAGGCATTATCGAGCGAGATGAGATTCTCATTGATACGCCTATTTTAACTTGCAATAATGGTAGGGATTTAAGCATTCGTTCGCGTGTCTCATCGCAAGGCAAGGACGCGCTCACACGACTAAAAGTGCTGGCACGCGATAAAAAAACAAATCAAACCCTACTTCATCTCACTCCAATCACAGGGCGCACTCATCAGCTACGCGTGCATCTAGATTCTATTCATCACCCTATTGTTGGAGATTTGCTCTATGGTGTGAATGATGAGTGTGCGCGGGAATTTTTAGAATCTAAGCGTGTGGCAAGAGATAATCGGGCGCAGATTCTCACTTCGCGTTTGTTGCTTAATGCAAGTTCTATCACCTTTAGCTACAAGCATACACATTTTTGTTTTTTTTCAATGTTGCAAAACGATATTTTACGCACTTTTTATACAGCACAAAGTGTGGATTGCTAAATGAATGCCCTAAGAGATGCGCTTATAGAGCGCACGATTTTACCTCGTAGATATGGCATACCAAGTGGGCGCACATTTGTATATGGTGCGCCAAAGGTTGGTAAGACTTCGCTTGCCCTGCAGTTTGCCCTTAGTTTTAAAAAGCCTTTTTATATTGATTTAGGGGATATGCGTGTAAAAAAAGATGAGGTGCAAGCACATTTACTAAAAATTTATTTGGAAAAAGAACTTGATGTATTGGTGCTTGATAATTACAAAAAAGATATGTTTGGGAATTTTTTGGGCGAAGATTCTCATCAGTTTTTACCAAATTTGCAAGATATTGTGCTTATTGGAAATAGACAAGAATGCCCAAGTAGCTTTGTGCCAAAGTGTATTTTGCCTTTGTGTTTTGAAGAGTTTGTGAGTTTTGATACGAAAAATTTTTCACTCAAAAATCTTTTTACACTCTTTTTAAAAGAGGGTAATCTCGCCCAAATGTTTGAGACAAGCGCGTATAAAAGACTTCAAACAAAAAGAGAATTCTTACAAAGTGCTCTGCAATCTCAAGCGGAATTGTTTTTTAAAATCTTGCCATTTCAAGCGCAAAATATCGCTCCAAACGCTTTGTATGAGCGACTTAAAAAGCAAATGAGAATCTCAAAAGACACTTTATATGCTACGCTTAGGCAATGGGAAGAAAACGGAGTGATTTTTTATGTATCAAATGCGCTTCATAAAGGAAGCAAAAAATTGTATTTTTTTGATTTTAGTTTGCCATCGCTTGTTTGCTTTGAGAAAAATCTCTCTACACAATTAGAAAATATGCTTTTTTTAGAGTTGTGTAAAATATGCGAGCAAAGCGCGTTAAAAGAATGGAGTAATGAGGTGGTTTGTGGTGCAATGGGGGAGTTTTATATGCACGATTGTGCGTATATCTTTATTCCTTTTGCTACGCGTGAGCTTATCGCTCAAAAAATACCACACATAGATTGTAAAAATATCGCTATTATTACGCTAAGTTTTGAAGATGAGGGAGTTATAAGTGGCAAAAAATATAGAGCGATGCAATTTGTAGATTTTGCACTTGGAGAGGCATATTGGTAAAAACATTATACAATCTTACAAGACTAACGCTTAAAGTATAAGGAGGGGAAATGCTAGAGCAAGTAAAAGATAAGGAATTTATGGTAGATTTATGTATAAAGGTAGCGCACCATTCAACCGCGATAGAGGGCAATACACTTAGCATTGATGAGGTGGCAAATATCTTGCGTGAAAACTACACACCGCGTCAAATGAGCCAAAAAGAATTTTATGAAATTAAAAATTATGGTAAGGCATTTGCACTTTTGTCTGATTCACTTATCGCTAAGCAACCACTTACCCCAGAGTTAATGAAAGAGTTTCACGCACTTTTGCTTGATAATTTGCTCCAAAGTAAAGGTGAGTTTAAAAAATCGCGCAACCCAAAGCCAGATTATGACACGCTTTCGCCATATCAAGCTGATTATATTTTACAAGAATGGTGCGAGAGTTTGTATTTTGTATTTACCAATGCAAGAGACGATGAACACAAACTTGAAATGATTTTGCAATCACATATTCATTTTGAGAGAATGCGTCCATTTAGCGATGGCAATGGCAGGGTAGGGAAGTTGCTCATCGTGTATTCGTGCTTGGAGCAGGATTTGCGACCTGTGATTATCCCAAAGGATTGCAAAGAGCATTATATTGAAATTTTGCAAAAGCACGATGTAGATGAGTTTTTAAAGATTGTCCAAGCATTGTGAGTTTTGGGTTGTAGATTCTCAAGTCTCAATACACAAACACTTAGAATCTATCCCCCTCTTTTGGTTTGTAAAATCGTTGAAGTTTATCATCAATAGGCGCGAGGAATCGATAAAACACAGGCACAATCAACAATGATAAAAGCATCGAAACAATAAGCCCGCCAATCATCGCAATGCCTATTGGGTTTTTCATAGCTTCTCCCGCACCACTTGCAATCGCTAGAGGCAACATACCAAAAACCATCGCTATGGTTGTCATTAAAATTGGTCGTAAGCGTAACTCGCCCGCAGTGATAATCGCACTATCTATATCCATTCCTTCCTTGCGTTTTTCGTTTGCTACATCGATAAGCAAGGTGGCATTTTTCCCCACGATTCCCATTAGGAGCATAAGCCCCATTAGCGAAAACATACTAAATGGCTCTCTTGTGATAAAAAGCGCGAAAAATGCCCCAGAAAAACTCAATGGCAGAGTAACCATAATAATCAAAGGTTGTAAAAAACTCTCATACAAAGCCGCCAAAATAAGGTAAATAAGCACGATTGCTGTTACAATCGCCGTAACAAATGCCACTAGCGTTTCTACCATATTTTCAGCATCGCCTTGTAAGCGATAGCTTGCTCCTTCTTCGAGCCACTTTGGACGCCCTGTATCTTTATCTGGTTCAAGCACCGCAGATAGCACTTCACCTAAACTCGTGCTTTCCTCATTTGTCGCATACACCGTGATACTTCGCTGCCTGTTAAAGCGAGTAATAGTGCTAGAGGTTTTTGTTTTGTGGATTTTTACTAAGCCCTCCAAAAACATAAGTTCGCCATTGCTATTTTTCACTTGGAGTTTTTTAATATCCTCTAAAAACTTTCGAGAATCATCGGGCACACGCACGGTGATGTCATATTCCTTGCCAGATTCTTTATAATATCCCACCGTGTATTCTCCAGAAAATGCCGTGCGGATAGTGTTGCCTATTTCTTGCGAGCTTACACCATATCTATTAGCATTTGCACGAATAATTTGGAATCGATATTCAGGCTGGTCTTCGGACTTGTCTGTGTGTATATCTCGCACTTTGTCTGCTAATTCCTCTTTAAAAAACTTATACAGATTCTCTTTGCTTTTTTCCACAAGTTCTCCACTATGCGATAAAATTGCAATTTGTAATGGTGAAGTATCTCCTCCGCCCATATCGCTAATTTCTACTATTGCTATGTTCATTCCCTCAGCTTCTTTGGAGGCTTTGAGTGATTCGCGCATTTGATTCATTATGGCGAATTGATTTTGCGCGCTTTTGCGTTTGTTTTTTGGTGTCATTTTGGTGTAAATTTGCGCTTTAAAGATATTTTTACGACTATCATAGCCAATTTGTAAAGTCGCAAATTCTGTGCTCTCATCTTGTAAGATAATATCTTGGAGCACTCCTGTGCGCCGTTTCATCTCTTCCATACTAATGCCCGGAGCAATTTCTATAAACACATTGTATTCGCCCTTATCCTCTTTTTTCATAAAAGCAAACCCAAGCGTAGAGGCAATCACCAATGATAAGATAAAGATTCCCAATACACCAAGCAATACTCTTTTTTTGTTAGCAAGCACAAAAAACAGGGTCTTTTTGTATCGTGCATCAAGCTCGATGAAGTATTTTTCTGTCTTGCGATAAAAGTTTGAATGCTCTGGATTTACCACAATAGCACTAATCATTGGGACAATCGTAACAACGACAATGTAAGATAGCCCAATGGCAAGCGCAACTGTGATACCAAAGCTCTTAAAAAACTGCCCTACAATCCCACTCATCGTCCCAACAGGGATAAACACAGAAAGCAACATAGCAGAAATAGCCACAATAGCAAAGCCAATTTCTCTCACGCCTTCATACGCTGCTTCACGCTTAGGCAATCCAGCTTCAATTTTTTTATGGATATTTTCAATCACCACAATGGCATCATCAATGATGATTCCAATCGCAAGCGTTAAGGCAAGGAGGGTGAGCATATTTATGGTTAAATCAAAATAGTGCATAAGCGCGAAAGTGCCAATGATTGATACAGGCAACGAAAATGCTGCCACCATAGTAATACTTGTGGAGCGTAAAAATAAAAACACAATACTCACAGCCAAAAGCGCACCTAAAAAGAGGTCAAACTTCACATCAGCAACAGAATCTTTAATGTATTCTGTGGTGTCTTTAAAGACCTGCACATCGTAGTCTTGGCTTACTGCTTTAATCTCTTTTTCAAAAATTTCTTTGATAGAATCTGCGATTTTAATATCATTTTGCCCAGAGATTTTTTGCACTTCAAAAATTACGCCCGGCGTCTTGCCATAGCTCGCATAAGTCCTATCTTCCTCGATAGAATCTTCAATAAGAGCAACATCTCTTAATCGCACACCTTCAGCTATGCGTAATTCACCCATTTCCTCAACTGTGTAGCTATTAGCATCAGTGGTAAGTGCCCACTCTTGCGTTTCGCTCACAAGTCTCCCGCCATCAACTTCCACATTTTCGTTTCCAATAAGTGTGCTTAAGCTAGAAAAAGTAAGCCCATATTTATTCATTAAGGTTGGGTCTGGATAGATTCTAATTTGTCTTTTTCTATATCCACGCACGCCTACACTCCCTACACCATCGACTTTTTGAAGCATTGGTTTGATGGTATTATCAGCAAATCTCATCATTTCGCTCGGTGGCACTTTGGTGCTGGTTAAAAAGAGTGAAATCACAGGCGAGCTACCCGTATTAAGTTTATATACCGCTGGAGAATCTATACCACTTTGGAGTTGCACCGTGCCTACTTTATCGCGCACATCAGCCACAGCGACATTGACATCTTTTTCAAGTTGAAATTCTATAAATACAATGCTTGTGTTGCGCACGGATTGCGAGGTAACCTTTTTTAGTCCATCGATTCCTAGCACGGCTTCCTCGATTTTATCAGTTACTTTTGTTTCTACCGTTTCAGCACTTGCACCCGGATAATTTGTAATGACCGTAACAAATGGAAAATCGACATTTGGGAAGAGCGAGACAGGCATTTTATTTACCGATAAAATTCCAAAAAACATTACCGCTAAAGCAAACATTAGTGTGCTTACAGGGCGAGTTATGGCGAATTTATACATATTGTTCCTTATGCCTTAATTGTTGTTACTTTTATGCTTGCTTAGCGCGTTTGGATATATCCATCACCAAAAGTGCCGGGTATGATATTTTCTACCAATGCTTCGGCTTTGACCTTGCGGTTTGTCTCTCCTGCCAAAGGATAGATTTTATAAATAGTAGCTTTTTGTTTCTCGCCATCATCGACACTAAACTCAAATGTATCACCCACACGCACTTTGTTAATGTATTTAATGTCAAATTCAAGCACGATTTTTACTTCCGCGCTCACAAGCCTAAAGAGCTTTGTGTTATTTGCCCCCACACCATCGCCGAGTTCAATATCTTTTGAGGCGATGATTCCATCAAATGGGGCGAGCAAAATAGTCTTGCTAAGCAATGCTTCTTGGTAAGCCAAATCCGCTTCATATCGCTTAAAATCAGCAAAATATCTATCCAGCGAGTTTCTATCTACTGCGCCAGCAGAGCGTTTGTATCGCTCATATTGCTTTTTGTTGAAGTTGTATTGTTGGCGGATAGATTCCACTTGGGCTTGCACATCAAGGTTAAAGAGCGAGAGAAGTTTATCGCCCTTTTTTACCACACTTCCTACATCGACATCAATCTCCGCCACAATCCCACTAGAGCCAAGACTTAAATTCGCATCTTGGATTGCCTTTGCATTAAAGATAGCATAGACTCTTTCTTGTGCATTTACGCTTAAGAGAAGAGCAATGCCAAGCACGCAGATTCTGTTGATTGTTTTCCACAATACCTTCATTGTATGTATCCTTCGATTTCTTGCCCACTATAATAAATATAGCGCGCTTTTTGGATTTCATAATTATCAATGCTTTGTTTATATTTCGCTTCTGCTTCAAATTTGCGTGTTAAAGATTGCAAAAAATCGCTGAAGTTTAGAATCTGTGCGTTGTATTTTTTTTCTACATTATCAAATGAAACGGTCGCGCTTTTTAGTGCGGCTTCTGAGCTTTTAATCTGTGCTTGCGCAATCTCTAAACTTTTGCGATAGAGCTTTTCATCTTTTGCTTGTTCGTGTTTTTTGTATGCGAGTTCCTTTTCTCTTTGTAATGCGGTGTAACGAGCGGCTTGTCTTTGTTTCCAAATATTTCCAAAATCAAAGATTCTCATACTGACATTTATGCCGATGACATTTTGGTTTGGCGGGTAGCTCATTTTCATAAAGCTCGACCCACCAAAAGCTCCGCCACCAGCTCCAAGTAAATCATTAAGCGCAGGTTTGCTTGTGCTATCTAGCCCCCAATTCCACCCAAAAGTATCACTAACGCTTATGGTTGGCAAGTAAGTGATTTGTCGTGCTTGGAAAAGCGCGCTTTTTGCTTGCTCGCCTAGCGCGATAATATCCTTTCTATCTTTGACTTCTTGGGTTGGTGTTTTGATTGTTACGCGTTCAAGATTCTCTACTTCTAAGTTTGTAAGCAAAGAGAGTAGAAGTTTGTTGTTTTCAATGTCTAGCAACTTACTAGCCAAATCGTGCTCGGTGGTGAGGTATTCTGCACGCAGAGATTCCACATCGTCAATAGTCGTAAGCCCCGCTCTAAAGAGCTTTTCAACGCGCGCGATATTGACTTCTAGCTGTTTTTTCTTTTGCTCTAGGGCATCTTTTAGTGCAAGATTAGAAAAGTATCCATAATATTGCTCGATGACATTCAAAAAGAGCTGTTCTTTTGTATTTTCTCTATCAGCGACACTCGCGCGGTATAATGAACGCTGTGAGCGGAGCTTATTGGTCGTTTTAAGCCCGCTAAACACTTCCCACTCAGCTTTTAGCTGTGCGGCATTAGAAATCGTTTTCCTATAAGTGTTGTCTGCATTTTGATAGGAGTAGTTTCCATCAAGAGTTGGGAGAAACTCTGCAAACGCGGCGAATCTGCTTGCTTTTGCTTGGAGGATTGCAATGTCTTTTGCCTCTAAGTTATAGTTGTTTTTTGCTCCCTCTAAAAGCTCAAGTAGAGTGAGACCATTTTGTTTAGAATCTTTATTAGATTGATTTTGGTTTGATTGCGTGGTATTCACTTCTAGCGCACTATAATCATATACATTTGCACTTAGATTAAAGACTAACACACCAAGCATTATCAAAAAACGCATCTTTTCTCCTTAAATTTTGAAATGGATTGGAATTATAGTATATTTTTATTACTATCTCATTTACTTTATTATATTTTTTAAGGATTTATAAAAAATTACAAATCTATCATTGCCAATAAAGAATGAAAAAATGTCTTGCAAAATATATGCCACAATTTCACAATAAATCAACCCCATCGCGCCCATTGTATCCAAGCATTCTTTAAATCACATAACAATACTTGATAAAAGATACATTTTATTTTTTACTCTATTAGTCGATAGCTTATTTATGGGTGTTTTTTTTTTACTAATAATTTATTAAGCCTTATTTTGTCTTATTGCCTTAGTTTCTTAGTTTTTGGATTTTTGATGTTGTTTGTGAGGAGTGGGAATGTTTAAGAGTGTTTGTTTTAAAATTTTGGGGATTGTTGTTGGCATTTTTGTTGTCGTAATTGGCATTACGAGCTTTATGAATTACAAGCGCACAGCAAGTGAGACCATTGAAGTCTATGAGGGTTTGCAGCAGCTCGCGCTCAACTCCTCTTATACCACCATAAACATCACAATGGGAATCGAAGCAAAGCAACATTTAACCGAGTTGCAAAAATTCCTAGCAAATGTTGATAGAAACGATATTATCGCCCATCGTAGAATCTTAGGACATTTAACCAAATTTGTCCAATATGATGCGGCATTTATCGTGTATGACGATATGGGCGGGAAAATGATTTCAGAGACTTTGCGAAGCGGTATCACGCATTATACAAATGCCCCTGATGATACGAATTTTGACTTTAGCACGCGAGGGTATTATGAAGCAGCAAAATCCACGCAAGACTTTTATGTAACCACGCCCTATGAAAGCGCAGTGGTAGGAATGGAAAAAACCATTTCAGCAACTGCGGCAATGCCCTTTTATCGCAATGACAAATTCGCAGGCGTGATTGCGGTGGATATTTCAGTGGGAGGATTCCAAAGTAGGTTTAAAAATTTTGAACGCAAAGAGTTGCCAAGCTTGCAAATCTTTTTAACCGATTCAAATGGTGAGGTGTTTTCTCACGATGACTTAGAAAAGCTTGGTAAAGAAAGGCTAAAACCGCTAGGTGATGCAGTAGCAAAAGCCGTCCAAACAAAGCCAAATGGGAGAATGGAGTTTGATTTTGAGGGTGAACACAAGGTGATTTATTATCGACAAATGCCTTTTGGCTGGATAATCGCAGCAGAGGCAAATGATGAGGACTTCACAAAAGCAGTCAATGAAAGTCTTTTCGCCTCTATGAGCATTGCATTGATACTGCTAGCACTTGGTAGTGTGGGATTGTTTTTTGTTATTGTGCATTTCTTTAAACCGCTAAGTGCTATTCAGCGACAACTTGATGATTTTTTTGCTTTTTTAAATCACAAAGTTTCTCAAGTTCCTAAATTGTTACAACTTAAGAGCAAAGATGAGTTTGGGCTAATGAGTAAAGTCATTGATGAAAATATAGTGCAAACCGAAAAAATGCTCAAGCAAGATTCTGAGCTTGTAGTAGAAGTGGTAGGTGTGGTTGATGAAGCAAAGCAAGGGCGGTTTGGCAAGTCAATCACGCACAATAGCCCAAATCCGCAGACAAACGAACTAAAAAACGCACTCAATGAAATGGGCAATGCACTCTGTCATTTGGTTGGAAATGATTTGGCTAGGGCTTCAAAAGTTTTTGCTTCTTATCAGCGAAACGACTTCACACAAAGAATTGAGAATCCTCAAGGATTAGAAAAAGGTGTGAATCAACTCGGGGATTCTATCGTGCAAATGCTCCAAGATTCAGCAGCGTTTGCTAAAGAACTCGGAGAACAAAGCAAAGTGCTCGAAGAATCAATGCAATCTCTTATGGAGCGTTCGCAAAAACAAGCCACTGCATTAGAGCAATCGGCTTCTGCTGTGGAGCAAATCAACTCCTCTATGCACGCTGTAAGTGAAAAAACCAATGATTATGCCCACCAAGCCCAAGATATTAAAAATATCGTGGGAATGATTAAAGACATCGCAGACCAAACAAACCTCCTCGCGCTTAATGCTGCCATTGAAGCCGCAAGAGCGGGCGAGCACGGGCGAGGATTTGCTGTGGTGGCTGATGAAGTGCGAAAACTCGCAGAAAAAACCACAAAATCATTAGGAGAAATCGAGGCAAATATCAATATATTGGTGCAATCTGTCAATGAAATGAGTGAATCTATCAAAGAGCAAACTGATGGATTAGGACAAATCAATGAAGCTATAACACAGCTAGAGAGCGTAACGCAAGAAAATGTTGAAGTGGCGAATACTACTAATGAAATCACCAAGCGCGTAAATGGTATCGCTAATGAAATTTTAGAAGATGTCAATAAAAAGAAGTTTTAGGCAATCTTACACAAATTTAGAAGTCCCAAAAGGAACTTCTAAACAAAAATTATAAGAGTGTGATTAAAAGGCTGGGACGATTTCACCCTCGAATTTTTCCTTGATAAAATCACGCATTTTTTCACTTTGTAATGCCTTTTTGAGTTTGAGAAGTTTCTCATCGTTTGCGTTGGCACTCTTTGTAGCGATGATATTGGCATAAGGAGACTTTTCATCTTCGATGAAAAGCGCGTCTTTTGCGCGTTTGCCAGCTTGCAATGCAAAGTTTCCATTGATGACTGCTCCCTCATAATCTCCAATCACGCGTGGCAACAAAGCAGCCTCCACAGGCACGATTTTGAAATTATGTGGATTCTCAACAATGTCAGTTTCATTGCTTGAGAGATTATTGACATCTTTAATTTTTAATAATCCTTGATTGTGTAGCAAAATTAGCGCGCGCCCACCATTTGTAGGGTCGTTTGGAATCGCTATGCTATCGCCATCTTTTAGCTCATCAATGCTTGCAATCTTATCAGAATAAAAGCCGATAGGCTCGATATGCACCTGTCCGATTGAAACCAAATCAAGTCCGCGCTCTTTGACAATAGAATCTAAAAATGGCTTATGTTGCAAGAAATTTGCATCTAAGCTTCCATCATTTAGGCTTAAGTTTGGTGTTACATAATCGCTAAACTCTACAATTTTAAGTTCCACGCCATCGTTTGCCAAATCTTGCTTGATAAATTCAAGCATTTGAGCGTGTGGGACAGCAGTCGCACCCACGACAATGAGATTGCCATTTTTTTCTTCGCCTTGCGCATTTGCCTGAGAATCTTTAGGCTTATCGCCACACGCACTAAAAAAGCACAGCGCACTAAAAAGCGCACCAAAAATAAACAACTTAGACATTTTCATACGAAATCCTTTATAATGAATTTTAAACGCGACATTCTAACCAAAAAATTCTAATTCTTAGCGATTCTTTCGTAATATTTTTACCCATAAATCCCCGCCACTTTGCAGGGCTTGCACGAGCACGATGATGACAAGCACTGAATACACCAAAATATCATCGCGAAACGAGTTAAATCCTAAACGATAAGCCAAGTCCCCAAGACCTCCACCACCTACGATTCCAGCCATTGCAGAATAGCCTACAAGGCTAATGGCAGTGATAGTGATTGCATTAGCAAGAGCTGGTTTCGCCTCGCCAATCATTGCTTTAGTAATATCCCAATAGTTCGCTCCACACGCTTGCATAGCCTCGATTAAGTCTTTTGAGACTTCAAGTAATGCCCCCTCAAAAAGGCGTGCGATAAAAGGAATTGCCGCGATTGAGAGTGCGATAATCGCTGCGCTTGAGCCTGTGCTCACGCCAATGAGCGCACCACAAAGTGGCAAAAGAGCGATGATAAGCACCATAAATGGAAATGAACGCACGATATTAACCAGCCAGCTAAGGGTGGCGTTAAATTTTGGTAAAGGTTTAATGGAATCTGGACGACTAAAAACTAAAAGCACACCCAAAGGCAAACCAAACACACAGGCAAAAACAAGGCTAAAGCCCACCATATACAGCGTCTCTATAAGCCCACGAATAAGTAAAAATGCCACATCATTGCCGACAAGTGATTGTAAAATATCGATAAACGCTCTATCTGCATTGCGTAAAAATTCTTTCATTGAAGCCTCCAAATGCAAAAGTGTGAAAGCATTATAACAGGGTTGCTTAAATGGGAATCTCCCTTAAAGATTCCCAAAGATAATCCTTAAAATTTCCAATCAAGGCTTACAAACAATCTTCGTCCGGGTAATCCTCCAGCAGTGGCGTTAGTCGTGCTGTAATTGTAGTTTTTATCAAGTAAATTATACGCACCCAAAGAGAGTCGCAAAGAATCTGTGATGAAGTAGTTCCCCGCAATGTCAAAAAATACCACGCTTGGTAGCCACGCATAATCATATATTGGGGTTTGTTGTGAGCCTACATTGATTTGAGCATAGCGTGAAGTTTGCACGCTTCCATTAAAACTTATATTCCATTCTTTTTGCGGAGCAAAGAGAACATTGAAGTTGATAAGCTGGCGGGGGTGTGTGATAAATTCACTTGTATATGTGAGACTTCCATCAGGGTTTCTGTTGAAACTTTTTCTTTGCACATAGCTCCAATTAAGTCCTAAAGTGAGTATATCATCAAACAAACTCTTTTTAACATAGATTTCACCACCGATTGAATGCCCGCTTGCAGCATTTTTATAAATTAAGCAATAAGTGGATTGCCCCAAGATTCCCTTTTCGCACAAACTTGTATCGGCTGTTTGCACGCTAATAAGCATAGCATTTATATCGTTGTAAAATACATTTGCACCCACTTGTGCGCTTACCCAAGTAAAGTCTGCGCCGAGTTCATAATTTATCGCAGATTCTGGGCTGATGTTAGAGCTTGGTGCGTTAAACCCCCAACCTGCGTTATGAGAATGGATTGTCGCCATATTGGGTATATTTGTCTTTTTGCCGATATTTGCGTGCAATAGAGTGTGTTCGCCCAAAGTCGCATAGAGGATTCCTTGTAGGCTAAAGCCTTGCATATGGAGTTTTGCTTCGCGTCTTGGCTCGCTCCAAGTTGTAGGTTGCCCCTGATTTCTCATTTTTGCCATTGCGTAGAGCTCATCGCTTCTATCATAGCTTGCAGAGAGAGCGAAACGAAACACAGAATTAAGTCTTAGCGCATATTCAGCAAAAGCTGAGGCATTTAGGGTTTTAAATGCTCCTCGCAAATCATTCTCTCCATTATCTTGGCGTTTGTGGTCGTTGTATTTGAGATTTAGCCCAATTTTTAGGTTTTGATTCTCACTGAAGTTGAATTTACCCGTTTCAATAAGTCCTGCGGTGAAGTCATCATATTTCGCAGAATCTATGGTTTGATTGAGGTTGCTATGATAATACACGCGTGAGTTAAGTGAGAATAGTTTGCTAAATTTTGTATCTCCTAAAGCATAAAGTGTGGTCGCATCATAATCCACAAAATTCCATCCACCATTAAAAGATTGATTTTGGTAGTGGAAGTTTAGGCTGTATTCATTGTTTTCATCTGGCTGATAGCCGTATTTTCCGCGTAATACCTGCGAGCGTCTAGCGGTATTTGGTATATCCCTTGAGTTCATCGCGCCATAATCATACGAGTATTGTAGGGATTTTCGTTCCATTTGAGAGTAGGTAAGCTGATAATAAGTCTTGCCAAGATTGCGTCCTATTGCAGCATCTGCGCGGTTTTCGTTATCCGTGATAAACTGATAGCGCAAGGCGATTTCTAAGTCATCTTTTGGTTTTGAAGTTACCATATTTATCGCTCCACCGAGTATATCTGCACCAAATGATGGTGAAATATAGCCTTTTGATATAGAGATTTCGCTTAGTCCAAAAGTGGTAAATGCGCTTGTATCGGTGTAACTACTTGCGTTCCCGCGAAAGGTATCATTCACAGGAATCCCATCAAGATAGTAGCCGATTTCGTATTCACTAAATCCGCGTATATATATCGTATCTTTTGTCGTAGCATTAGGCATATAAAACACACCCGGTGTGAAGCGCAAAGCGCGTCCCATATCGTTTGAAAGAGTGTTTTGCATATCTTGGGAATCAACGATAGATGTCGTAGCATTATAATCAGCCGAGTTTGCCTCCGCTGTGGCTTCGATTTGCCCTAAGTCATAAATCACAGAGCCTTTAGAATCAGTGTTTTGTTTTTTGCCAAGTAATTTTTCTAAAACAGAGGGTTGAGATTCTATGTTTTGAGGACTTTGTGCGTTTTGTATGCGAGAATCTACACGAGATTCCAAGTCCTTAGCACTTATTACCCCACACCCTAATAGAAAAACGCCTAATGCAATCGCACAACGACCATTAAACAATATGTTTGTATCCATTCTAATCCTCCTTAAGACTACAAAGTAGTGTGAGGATTATAATAAACTTTATATAATATGTCAATATTTATATAGAGTTAGAATCTATCGCATTTACACTTAATCCCTGTGTTTGAAGCCACGCGATTGAATCTGCAATCGCATCTTGTTTGCCTACAAATTTTAATACCAAATGCCCGATTTCTCTGCTTTGCACAGCTTCGATATTTCCACTTATGATATTTACATCAATATTAAATTTTTTAACCATTTGGCTAATAAGCGGGTTTTGGACATTTGCACCTGTGAAAAGCACGCGATAGACATTGGTGGTATCTTGCAAATGTAAGAGTGCTTCTTTTGTATCCTCTGGTAAAAAGGCGATAAGCTCTTTTGTGATTGCCTCTTTAGGATTAGCGAATATTTCCTCCACGCTTCCACGCTCTACAATTTTTCCATTGCTAATCACGCAGACTTTATCGCAGATTTGTTGCACCACTTGCATTTGGTGAGTGATAAGCACCACGCTAAGAGAGAGCTTGCTTTGAATATCTTTAATAAGAGCGAGGATAGATTCTGTTGTCTTGGTATCAAGTGCGCTTGTGGCTTCATCGCAAAGTAGGACTTTTGGGTGGTTTGCTAATGCGCGCGCGATTGCTACGCGTTGTTTTTGCCCACCGCTAAGCTGGCTTGGGTAGAAATGTGCCTTATCCTCTAAACCTACGAGAGCTAAAAGTTCTAGCACGCGTGGCTTAATATCGTTTTTTTTCCAATGCGCCACTTCTA
Organism: Helicobacter sp. 23-1048; assembly: GCF_053654545.1. NCBI lineage: Bacteria > Pseudomonadati > Campylobacterota > Epsilonproteobacteria > Campylobacterales > Helicobacteraceae > Helicobacter > Helicobacter sp. 23-1048. Next base: position 139,439 of record NZ_JBSIUT010000003.1, read on the forward strand.
GCGCATACGCCACATTGCCAAAAACATCACGCGCGCTTAGTAGGTTAAAATGCTGAAAAATCATACCAATTTTACGGCGCATTTTTTGGAGCTCTCTATCGCTAAGTGCGAGCATATCCACACCATCAATATACACACTCCCGCTTGTGGGTTCTTCTAAGCGATTTATCGTGCGGATAAGCGTGCTTTTCCCCGCTCCAGAGTAGCCAATGACACCCATAATCTCGCCTTTAGCCACCGCCAAATCAATATCTTTAATCGCACAAAATCCATTTGGATAGACTTTAGTAACCTTTTGTAAATGTATCAAACTCTGTCCTTTATGCTTTGTATAAATGTGGAATCTTAGCAAGTTTTTGGGGATTTTTTGAAAGATTTAGGATTTGTGTGTTTTATTGTGCGATGAGTGCGCGGATTGTGTGGGTCTTTGTGTTTTTGCAAATGATTAAAATACTAAAATCTTAGCTGGTTTTTCTAAAATACCCAAGTGCAAGTAGCAAAAACGCGCTTGCACTTGCGATGATAACAGGAAAAAATAGCCCAAATTCTAGCCACGATTTTGCAAACTCCTCCAAAAATGCAATGTATTTCAACGCCACAAATGGTAGAATTGCCAGCACAAGAAATACCCCAAAAAATAGCGGCACAAAGACTTTTGCAACGCGCTTTAGTTTATCTTGGCTCTCTTGGTGCAATTTATATTCATTATACACGCCTCCAAGCCCCAAAAAAACGCCCATAAAAAGCGCACTACTAACAAGCGAACCCCTGCGCTCTCCTTGTCTCATAAGAAAGTCAATCTCAAAGATTCTGCCCACAAACGCCTCCAAATAGGACAAAATAAGCATACCGATAAAAGCAAAGATAAACACAGGAAAAAACGCTTTTGCAAAAATTTTAACTGATTGTTTATTCATCTTAAAACCCCTTTAATATACTTCCACCTTTCCAAATTCCGCCGAGTATAAGCCCATCCATTGCGCCTTCTATACCAGCATCAAAAGCACCGTTCCAATCAAAAGTCGCGTAAGGGGTTAGCAATCCAATCCTCATAAGTATAGGTAGCATATTTTCCAAATCCCAACACAAAACCTCCAGCTACACCATAAACAAACTGCGCCCACATTCCCTTTGTTTCCTCTAGCTCCTCTTTAGATAAAACTCGCATATTGAGATTCCCTGTGCTGCTCGTGCCAAAGAGAAACTCTATATCGTTTTGCGAGAGAGTTTGTGCTGTGCTGGATTTTGGATTCACAGATTCAATGTCAATGCTATTTGCAAAAAGCCCGCCAATGCTAACAACGCCACATAAAGTAAATATTGCAACAAGTTTATTCATCGCTCTCCTTAAATTTAAGTAGAATATAAGATTTCGCTATTTTTAAGAGCATTGATAAGAATACCTTTCAAAATTAACTTTTTAATACTAGCAGACTTTCTTGCTATTGTCAAGTAAAATGATTATATTTTTCATAATTTGGATAGAGTTTTTATGTGGTAGATTTGTGTGAAACTTTATGCAGAATTTTTGAATGTATTTGTGGGGATTTTGGGGTGGGTTTGTGTAAGGTTTTGTGTGTGAAAATTTGTGATTTAGGAGAATCTAAATGCGTAAAAATTGCCACGCAAAAAAGCGCGTTTAGATTTTGGTTTTTGCTTTTTATGTGGCTTTAAATTTTAAAATTCATCAAAAAAACTTAAATTCGTTTTATGATTTCATCTGCCAATTTTTCAGCCCTCTTTTGCAAAAATGTGTCGTAGTCATTTTCCCAAATGCCAAAAGTGTCTAAATCAATGAAATGAGTTTTTAGCGTTGCCTTTAAGTTAGGATTATCGTTTTGAAATTCTTGGATATATTTTTTGGGCTCTTTATCTTTTATTTCTCGTTTATTTAGATAATCATCAACAAGTGTTATATTCGCCAACGCATTTACATATTTATCTTGCTTTTTTCTTTTTAAATACGCTTTTGGAAAAAAGTGATGAAAATTTTTTGAAGTAGCTATGCTTAAATGTGAATTATCAAGTCTAACATTAGCATTGTTATTAAAACTTTTTGGCTCTGCATACGCCATAATACACAAGACACCTTTATCAAAAGCATTCCCAGCAGAAAAATTCCAATATAAACGACTGATAAAATCTTCTTTTGAATCGGTAGGAATTTCTTTTTGAAAATCTATTTCCTTGCTATCCTTAATTTTTTCTATAAGTTTTATATCTGCATTAAGTTTTGTTTCTGTTGCAGATGAGAATCGCCAACTAAAAGTGCTTCTAAAGAAATATTTGGAAAGAAGTTTGGCTTGCGCGTTGTTTGGTTGTTTAAATCCATTTATCCTAAAAAAATATGCGATAGGAACTAATAAAGCGGGATATGGCAATAACTTAGATACAGGAATTTTTAGAAAATTTCTAGCATAATCAACAGCTAACTTGAAACCTTTTATAGATTCGTCCCATTCGTCTATAAATCTATCTTTTGGTATTGACAATATAGATTCTCTTTTTGTATTTTTTTGCAATTTTGCACTAATGAGCTGTAAAATAAATTGCTTATTATCGGCGATAGATTCATAGTTTGCCTCTGCTAAATCATTTATCAACTCATTAAATTTATCCTCCAAATCAAAGCCATTTTGCCCATCTTTGGTCTCTGTGTAAATTTTTGCATTCATTATTTCAAAAAGCGTTAATGCTTTTCCGCTTGTGTTAATGCGCGTAAAAATATCAGCGATTTTTTCTAGCGGTAGATTTTCAATCTCAATGATAGAAAATTCATATTTTTCTATTCTGTCTTTAAATGTCTTACATTTTCTAGCATTTTCTTTGCCTATGGTATCTTGCAAGTCAAATGGGTCTTGCCTCATCAAATTATAAAAACTTATTGAATTTTCAGTTTTTTCTAGCACACAAATCTGCTCATCATCATCTATATCTTTATCCAAATCAATGTATAGGTTTTTATAATCGAATTTGTCCGTTTTTTCACCTGTCAATGCCAAAAATAAAGATGTCATTCTTTGTTGCCCATCTAGCACATAATAAATATCAACCCCCTCTTTAATCTCTTTTAAGATTTTTCCACCCAATTTTTTCAGTGATTTTAATCTCTCTTTGGTTTTCCATACGATAAAACTACCGATAGGAAAGCCTTTTAATAAACTATCAATCAAATTTGCTGTTTTTTCTTTATCCCAAACAAAATCCCTTTGAAATTTTGGAATCTGATAGCTACCATCCGCAATTCTTTCAATAATCTTTGAGTATTTTTCGTTAGTTGGCTTTGGTTGTTCCATTTTATATCCTTAATTTTAATTTTCATCTTTGCCTATTTTAAAAATCATAAGCGCAGAATCCTGCGAATTTAGGATTCTGCGAAGTAGTCAGAAATCGTATTAAAAGAAGTCGCGCCTATTTCTTAGCGATTTTTTCGATAATCGCGTTAAATGCCTTGCTTGGGCGCATTATGGCGTTGCATTTATCATCATTGAGTTTGTAGTATCCACCCAAATCCACTTTAACGCCTTGTGCGCCGTTAAATTCTGCGCGGATAGACTCTGCGCTAGATTCTAGCTCATCTGCGATTCCACCAAAAAAGCTAGAAATCGCAGAATCTTCGCTTTGATTTGCCAACGCGCGTGCGAAATACATTGCGAGATAAAAATGGCTTGTGCGGTTGTCGTCCTCGCCTACTTTGCGTGAGGGGGCTTTGTTGTTATCGAGCCATTGCCCTATCGCACTATCTAGCGCAGTTGCAAGCACCTTTGCTTTGGCGTTAGTATTGCGCTGTGCGTAAAATTCTAGGCTTGCTTGCAATGCTAAAAACTCGCCCAAACTATCCCAGCGCAAGTGATTTTCCTCCACAAGTTGCTCGACTTGCTTTGGCGCACTGCCTCCCGCACCTGTCTCAAACATCGCCCCGCCATTTAGCATAGGGACAACGGAGAGCATTTTCGCACTCGTGCCAAGTTCTAAAATAGGGAATAAATCGGTGAGATAATCGCGCAATACATTGCCCGTAATGCTTATGGCGTTTTTACCTGCGCGGATTAGTTTTAGCGATTCTAAGCACGCCTCTTTGGGCGCGAGAATCTCCATAGATTTGCCCTTTTCTTTTAAGCGATTACGCACAATATCAGCCATTATTTTGTTGCTAGCCCGCTTCTCATCAAGCCAAAAAATCGCTCTATCACCTGTGAGCTCGGCGCGCTCGATACCTAAATCTATCCAATTTAGCACCGCGTCAATTTTGGCAAGATTTGCGCGATAAATATCACCCTTGCGCACTTTGTGGCTTAAAAGCGCGTTACCACTCTCATCTACTATGCTAAACTCGCCATCGCTTAGCGCGATGAAAGTTTTATCGTGGCTGCCGTATTCTTGTGCCTTTTTTGCCATTAGCCCGACATTGCTGACACTGCCTAGCGTTGCGGGATTTAGTGTGCCATTAGCGTGCAAATCCTCTATCACGGCTTCATAAATCGTAGCGTAGGTTTTATCAGGGATTACCGCGTTGGTATCGCATTCTTTGCCATCTTTGTCCCATAGTTTTGCGCCGTTTTTTAGCATAGCAGGCATCGAGGCATCGACTATCACATCGCTTGGGATATGCAGATTTGTGATGCCCTTGTCAGAATTTACCATTGAGATTTTGGCGGATTTTGCAAGGATTTCGTTATAAAGCGCAAGGATTTGGGCTTTTTTAGGGCTAGATTCTATCTTGCTTAAAATCTCTGCCACGCCGTTATTTGCATTCACACCAAGCGCGTTTAGCTCATCGCCAAATCGCTCAAAAATCTCGGCAAAATACGCTTTTACCGCGTAGCCAAAAAGCACAGGGTCGCTGACTTTCATCATCGTGGCTTTGAGGTGGAGGGAGAATAAAATATCTTGCTTTTTGCAGACTTCAATTTGTGCCTTATAAAAGTCATAGAGCTTCGCACTATCCATAAATGTGGCGTCTAAAATCTCATCTTTTTCTAATTTGAGATTTTCTTTTAGTGTGGTTGTGTTGCCATTTGCGTCTTTAAAGATGATTTTAGCGTTTGTGGGTTTATCGATGAGAGCGGCTTTTTCGTTGTCGAAAAAATCGCCATCTTTCATATAGCTCACAATGGTTTTGGAGCTTTTATCAAAGGGAATCACGCGGTAAGGGTTTTTGCGTGCGTAGTCTTTGACGGCTTTTGTGCTTCGCCTATCGGAGTTTCCTGCGCGAAGCACGGGATTTACCGCGCTTCCTAGCACTTTTTGGTATTTTTCTTTGATTGCTTTTTGGGCGTCATCTTTGGGCTCATCGGGGAAATCTGGGAGCGCATAGCCTTTACTTTGAAGCTCTTTAATCGTGGCTTTTAGCTGTGGGATACTCGCTGAAATATTTGGGGTTTTGATGAGGTTGCAATCGCTTTGTTGGACAAGTTTGCCTAATTCAGCGAGGGTGTCAGGCACTTTTTGGGAATCTTTAAGCAATTCTGGGAATTGCGCTAGCACGCGGGCTGATAGCGAAATATCGCTCGTTGCCACCTCGATATTTGCGTGGTTGCAAAATGCTTTTGCGATAGGCAAAAACGAATAAGTCGCTAGGGCTGGGGATTCATCGGTTAGTGTGTATGTGATTTTCATTGTGTGTCCTTTGGGTTAAATTTTATCTTTAGGATATAACAAAAATTCTAACTCAAGGCAAAATTTGTTTTACTTTTTGTGTGTATTAGTGAGATTTTCTCACATTGGTATGAAGATTGGAAGTCGCTTAACATATTCTTGCAACGCTAGATTCTAAGCATTGCAAGAATATGTCTATACATTAAAAGTCCATTTGCATAGAGACAAAGTATCGCCGACCTTCACGGATAAAGTGGTAGTTGTTTTCATAAGTTGGCGTTTGTGTCGCACCATTAGTGCCACTATAAGTGGTATAAGAGAAATAATCTACAAAGTTAAAATCAAGTAAATTATACGCAGCAAAATTGAGTTTTATATTTTTGTTTGGCTTTATATACAATCCTAAATGTAAGAGATAGTAGGGCTTGTAAAAGTCGCCATTGCCGTTTGTGCGAATGGAATTATTAGTTAAGGTTTGATTTGCATTAGAATCTATTAAGTTGCGATTTATCCCACTTTTTGCCTCCCCTCGAAAATACGCGCCAAAATACCTACTATCATAATGCAGGCTTGCATTAAAGTTATGCAGGGGAATATCTGCCAAGCTTAGTCCTATTTCACTTTTATCTTCTGCTTCTACAATCTCGCTTTTATTAAGCGTATAGGCACTTTTAAGACTTATATCTCCATAGCCCACACTTATAGGTTTAAGTTCTGCAGAGATTTCTAGTCCATAGAGATGGGAGCGTGAGACATTCTCATAGAAATTGCATCGTCCATTATTATTTGTGCCCGGGTGGTTGGCGAGATTACACAACACACCATTTGGCATAAGCACTCCAGCAGTAGTGGCATCAAAGTTTGTAGGGTATCTATCAATACGGTTTTTAAAGTCAATAAAAAATCCCGTGAGGCTTGTAGCCACATAGTCATTATCGCTAATGAGTGAGAGTTCGTAATTAAGCGAAGTTTCGGGTTTGAGATTCTCATTGCCGTAGTTGTAGTTGCGCCCACGCCCGCTGATATTTACCACACTATTTGAGAGGTAGCTTAAATTTGGCGCACGGTATCCGCTAGATACACCCCCTTTAATTACAAGCCAATCATCGATAGCATTGACACTAAGGTAGATTCTGGGGTTTAGATTTATTCCATAGCGTGAGTTGTAATTCACTCGTGCTCCAGCAGTTAAAAATACTCTATCATAGAGCATTAGCTCACCCTCGCCAAAAATCGTGCCTGTGTGTTGGTCTAGCAATGCTTCTCGTCCTAGTGCTTGGGCGGCTCTGTCATTAAAGGCGTTGTAAGTGTAGTTTGCTCCAGCAGTAGCGTTTAGTCCCAAGTTCTGCGTGAAAGCAAAAAACATATTGGTTGTGTGTTGCGCGATTATGTCTGTATTTTTTAGCTCTCGGCTATCGCCTTGCACTACGCCATTATTTTGTTTTAACCCATTGGCATTATTTGGTGTGCCAGCAGGGAAGAAAGTTTCTGCTAAATAGCGATTTGGATTTGTTAAAAGATTGTATTGTAAGGAATTATTGATATGCAGGCTTTGCAAGATTCCACTAAGGCGTGAAATATAATACCCATCGTGGTTAAGCAAGGCATTAAAGCGATGAATATTATAATCTTTGGAATATCCGTTGGTTGTAGGGCTTGGCGTTTGGTTGCCTATCATTCCTAGCGAGTTATCATTAAATAATCCATAATAATCTACATCAACATAAATGCTATTAAGTGGATTGCCTTGAGGGGTATATTCAGAATCTTGCGTAGATTGTGGGAGTTGTAATGTGCTTTGTGCCCAGCTAAGCCTAGCACCAATGTTATATTGTTCCCCCTCCGTTAGTCCAGCGATTTTTACGCGTGTGCCTTCAGCATTATCAGGGAAACTTGTGAGGTTATGTGGGCGCACCAGATTTTTATGCGCTACTCTACCACGCAGAGCTAATCCCCAATTTTTTGCGTCATTTAGCGGTCCTGCAGTGTAGAAATTAACGCCTTGCGTGTCGCCAAAGTATTTAGATTCTTGGAATGTGTAATCTAGTCCTATGCTTGCGCCCCATTTGGTATAGGATTTTTTGGTGATGATATTTACTACGCCACCTAGTGCATCTGAGCCATAGAGCGTAGAAGCGGGACCCCTTATGACTTCAATCCTTTCAATCGCGCTTAATGGAGGCATAAAACTCGCAGTAGTATCGCCAAACCCAGCATTTGGGATAAGCGCGTCTCTATTGGCAGGATTTACGCGTTTGCCATCAATGAGGATTAGCGTATATATGGTTGGTAAGCCACGAATAGAGATTCCATAACCACCGACATTAGAAGTCGCTACTTCAGATGAAACTCCCGGGATATTTTGGATAGCTTCGCTTAAATCACGGGTAGGGCGCGTAGCGATTTCTTGTGGAGTAACTACGCCAATACTCGCAGGTGCAAGCGTGTATTCTTGTTCGTGTCCGCTAGCTGTAACGACTGATTTTTCTAATCGCACTTTGTCTTTTGGTAAAGTTGGCGTAAGGGTTGAATGAGATTGTAAATTAGGAGAATCTAAATCGTTTTGAGAGAGCACGAGTGAGGCATTATTTAATATTTGCCCCCCCCCCCATAAATGCTTTTTACTAAGGTTTTGCTTTCTTCAGCAAAGGCAGAATTTATAAAAATAAATGCTAATATAGCATTTATCAATGCTTTTGTTTGCATTGTTACTCCTTTTAATGATTGATTTTGTATGCTTGAAATTATCATTACAATAAAATAATGATAATAACTTGTGAATTATGTATGGAATTGTATAAGCTTTATTCTTAATAATTGCTTAGAAGTGCAATTTTTATACGCTGTATGTATAAAAAAACAAAGGATTGCGCGCAATGGATTAGAAAAGTTTTGATAGATAATCCTAGTAGATTTTATGAGAATCTACTAGGAAAAGAGTCTTATTCTTTGTTTGTGAGAAGACCTTTGATTTTTTCTTGGAATTCTGATGAAACTATGTCAAGTCCCAATGTGTTTGCATCATCAAGTGTAACATTATAAGTAATGCCACCCAAAACTTCGTTGCTTGCTCCACATTTTACTATTTTTTGAGCTTCGATAGTAATGAAGTTGCTTAGTTTTTCTACTTTTGCTTCATCACTCACAGTTGCTCTAATAGCTTCTACATCGATACCTTCTGCAGCTTCGCTTGCGACAGCATCAAAATCTTTGCTTGCTTGCTCTGCTAGCGCACTTGCCAACAAGCCTTTTACCTCTTGGCTATCGCACTCTGGGAGAGATACCTTTTCAACCTCAGTCGCAGGAGCGTTCTCATCTTTTTTTTCTTTATCGCCACAAGCCACAAACAAAGCCATAAAGCCAGCCAATACAAACAATGTAACCTTTTTCATTATTTCTCCTTTATATAATGAATATAATCGTGCCTTTGCACCCAAACTACTTGCCTAAGCAAGAACCTCTAAACCTATAAAAAAATGTATTGTAGCATATTGTAGTAAGATTTCAATAAGTATTATTTATTTTTTGATGTTATAAAGATTGCAAATCGTCTAAAACCTTTTTGGCGTGGTCTTTGGCGCGGATATTGTAGTAAGTTTTGGCAATATTACCATTGCTATCAATGATAAAGGTAGAGCGAATAATGCCTAGCACTTTTTTACCATACATCATTTTTTCCCCATACGCACCATAGGCAGTGGCTACGCGTTTGTCCTCATCACAAAGTAAAATGTGTTTGAGTGATTTTTGATTGATAAATTTTTGATGAGAGTTTTGGTTATCAGGGCTTATGCCAATTACCACACAACCAAGTGCTTCAAAGCTCGATAAAAGTGCTGTGAAATCTTGCGCTTCTATTGTGCAACCGGGTGTATTGTCTTTGGGGTAAAAGTATAAAACAATGGTTTTGCCAGCAAAATCATCAAGCCCAACTTCCACGCCACTAGAATCTAGCGCACGGAAACTTGGGGCAGGATTGCCAACTTTAAGGGTTGGCATTAGTCTCTATTTCCAAGAATACCAAAAATTTGGAGGAGCGAGACAAAAATGTTATAAAAATCAAGGTAGAGCGAAATCGCAGCATCCACGGGGCTAGAATATAATCCACGAATGATGTTTTGTGTATCATACGCCACATACATACTAAACAATATCGCTGCAGCTCCCGCGATAATTGCTTGGAATCCCATATCCATAACAAAAATATTCACAATCGAGCAAACCATCACAACAATAAGCGATATAAAAAGCATTTTGCCCATACTTGCTAAATCTCGTTTGGTCTTAATGCCATAAATGCTCATCACACCAAAAATAATGGTAGTCATAGCAAACGCTGATACCACACCAGCTGAGCCATTTACCATAAGCACGAAGCCAAGTAAAGGTGTAATTGCAAGCCCTGTAAGAAATGTGAAAACAAAGAGCATTGCAATATTAAGTCCGGGCTTAGAGCGAGAAAACATAAGCCCAAAGAGAGCTGCGATTTCTGCGATAAAAATCACCATTCTATTTTGGACGACCATTTCAAAGTTCATAAACCCAACAAGTGCACCGATTGTAGCGATGAGCAAGCTCGCACCAAAGAATTTGTAAGTGGTTTTTACAAAATTTACCAACGCAGAATCTCGCGCTTGAGCTACTGCACCGACATCAACTCCTGTGTAATTTCTATCATATAAAGCCATTTTTAACTCCTTAATAATTAAAGTTACGCTGTCATTGTAATGTATTTTTGTAAATGACGCGTCATTTTGCATTCCTAATGATAAAGGCAATGTTTTGCTTTAATAGATTCTTAATTTTTTCGTCATCTATATGTTTTTTCCCCTCATCAAAGCCAAAGTATCTATCCACTCTCACTTTAAGTTCGCCATTTGAGTGTTGGGTGAGCGTTTTATTCCCCTCCACAAACTTAATAACAACTTTAGATTCCAAAATAGCTTCGTCTTCGCTTTTTATGACATTTATGTCCTTTGTCCCGCTTGCGAGGCTAAGGGCATAGCTCACTTCAATCTTTGCTACTCCTTTTGCATTTTTAGAATCAAACACAAAACAATTTGAACGCTCTAAGCTCTCTTTTACAAGATTTTTAAAATCATTAAGCGCGTAGTATTTTTGTGCATCGCTAATGGCTGTGATGTTTTTTTCATCAAAAGCAATACTACGCACAGGATTCTCGCAGGTTGGGATTGTTACTTCTGGGAGTGTGGGCTCTTTTGGCGTGCAAGCACCAAAAAACAATGCACCAAGCACGCAAAGGCTTAACGCAGGCAGTGTGATATGTTTCATCGTAATCTCCTTGTTATTGTAAATTTAAAAGTGTATTATACATCAAACTAGATTAACCCCACAAGTTTTTTGGCTTTTGTATAAGTGGCTTGTGCGATAGGGCGCACTTTATCCGCGCTAGATTGGAGGATTTGCTTGATATGCGCGGGTTCTTTTATGAGGGCATTGTAGCTTTCTCTTATGGGGCGTAGAGATTCTATAATGAGCTCACTAAGCGCGTTTTTAAGCACACCATATCCCTTGCCTGCGAAATCCTGCGTAATTTGCTCTCTTGAGCATTTACTAAAAATCTCATACATACACAGCAAGTTATACAATCCAGCGCGCGACTGGTCAAAAACTATTTCACTTAGAGAATCTGTCGTAGCTTTTTTAATTTTACGCGTAATCACTTCGGGGCTATCAAGCAAGTAAATAGCGTGGTTTTCCCCCTTGTGTGATTTACTCATTTTGACTTGTGGGTCATCTAGTCCCATTATCCGTGCGCCAACCTTTGTGATAAGTGGGTTTGGAATCTTAAAGCATTCTCCAAAGTCGCGGTTAAATCGCTCTGCCACATCGCGCGTAAGCTCTAAATGCTGTTTTTGGTCTTCACCCACAGGGACAAAATCCGCATTATAAAGCAAAATATCCGCCGCCATAAGTGCGGGGTAGTTAAACAACCCAACGCTAATGGTCTTGCTTTTCGCACTCTTATCTTTGAATTGTGTCATTCTGCTCATATCGCCCATTGGGATATTGCAATCTAAAATCCACGCCAGCCCTGCGTGCTCATCAATTTGGCTTTGAACAAAAAGCATAGATTTGTTTATATCAATCCCACAGGCAAGCAACATTGCAGCAAGTGCGTAAGTTTTAGATTCCAATTCTTTTGGGTTTTGGGGCATTGTTATGGAATGCGAATTAGCGATAAAAAAGATATTTTCATACATTTCTTGGGAATCTACCCAATGCTTTATCGCTCCTAAATAGTTCCCTAGATGAATGTCTCCTGTGGGCTGAATGCCTGATATAACGCGTTTTTTACTCATTGATTTACCCCCACTTTAGCGTAATGCCACGCAAGCAACGGCATATTTGCTTTCGTGCGTGATACTAAGTGCAATGTGGCTAAACACAATCTTTGCGCTAAAATGTGCATTTGCTCTATCACTTAAAGTAATGTGCGGCGCGCCTTTAGAATCAATGTGTATGTGCATATCTAAAAATCCTAATTCCTTGCTAATCCCGCAGCCTAGTGCCTTACTTAGGGCTTCTTTGGCGGCAAAAAATCCAGCAATACGAGAAAAATTATATGATTTCACGCTGTCTTTATGTTTTAGACAGAGTGCAACTTCCTCATCACTTAAAAATCGCTTCAACCCCCGCAAACCAAACTTAGTTTCCAAGTTTTTTAAGCGAGAGATTTTCACTATGTCAATGCCTAGCAAATATTACCCTTAAAGAGTTATCCAATTAAAAAATGCGTGAAAAAGATATTTTTGATACTTCCATCAATGAGAAGTTCGTTTAGTCGTTGCACGATTTCATCTTTTACTCTATTTTTGCCCTTTGTTGTGGCGACTTCCTCTACGGACTTAGAAGAGAGAATCTCAATAATCGTATCAGAGATTATAGGGAGCTTTGTCTCTACTTCTGGCTGTGTTTCTGGTTTGTCAAGCTCGATACTTACTTTGACGATAAGCACTTTTTTGCCCGTTTGTGTGAGGAGATTTATTTTGAATCCATCTTTATCGCCCACTTCAAGGATTGGTCCAATCTTGCCCCAATCCGAACCTCTTCCACTTACCACACTGCTCGTAGCGACTTTTGTCCCAGCTTGTTTGTTTGGCTCTGGTTGTGGTTGGACTTCCTCCACGACAGCTTCGTGCTCCGCTGGTGGATGAGATTCTTTGTTTTGTGAGAGGACGAGCACTATCAAAAGCGCAATGAGCAGTATAAGGACTACCGCTACACCAATAACCACAAATAAAATGGTTTTGTCTTTTTTAACGGCTTGAGTTGCCGCTTGTTCTTTTTGCTCTTCAGCCATAATGTCTCCTTAAACAAATTTGAGTGTCAATGTGTCGTGTGCAAACTATCAAATCCCATTCCCACAAGCACATAATTTGGATAAAGTAGCGTGATTTACATTAAAGTGTAGTATGAAATCGTGCTTTTTCCAAATTTTTTAGCGCGAATTTTAACATACTTTCCTAGATTTTTTGGCAAATTTATAATGCTAATGTGCTCAAAGGCAATTAAAAAGATGTGAGGATTGTGCAATGCAGTGATACATTCAAAGCATTGTTGCTCTAGCTCTTGCATTCCTTTGCGCGTGAAAAATGGCGGGTCTAAATACAGTAGGGTTTGACTTTGCGTGTTTTGTAGCATTTCAAACGAATGAAAGAAACTTTGTTGGACAATATGTGCGCTTTGGGTTTTTTGTGTGAGATTCTTAGTATGTATGGAATCTAATCGCGCCAATGCTTTATTAAGATTAAGCTCTAGGATTTGGGCGATTTGTGGATTGATTTCATAAAATACTACCTCTTTTGCACCACGACTAAGTGCCTCTATACCCATTGAGCCACTTCCACCAAAACCCTCGATAAATACGCAATCTACAACTTGATGTGCGATAGTATTAAAAAATGATTCGCGCAAAATGCTTTTTGTTGGGCGAGTGAAGGCTTTGGGCGGGAGTTGCAATCGCAAGCCCTTTAGCGTGCCTGAATGTATGCGGATTGTTTGTATATCGCAAGATTTGAGCTTTTGGTTGCGTTGTGTGAGGGGTTTTTTAGATTCTAGGTTCATTTGGTTTATACCTTATATCGTGCTTAATGGGTCAATATCAATCTCAAAAGGGAATCTAAGGGCATTACTAATATGTCTTAACGCACTTAAGAGACTCTTTATAGAATGCGTGCGTAATAAAATATTATGGCGAAATTTCCCCCCAATTTTGATAATATCAGAGGCTTTCGCACCTACAATCTCAAAAGAATCTTTATGGTTAGCAAGATAGTTTTCTAAAAGTTTTTGTGTTTGTTGCATTCGTTGTAGGGAAGTTTGTTGCGCTTTATGTGAAAAACTGATATTTGCTAGTCGCATAAATGGTGGATAGCACTTTGGGCGTGTGTGTAATTCATATTCTAAAAATGTTTCATAATCATCTATAAAGCGTTTAAAAAATTCTTCATTAAGCGTTTGGATAAATACTTCGCCATTTTCCTTGCGCCCCGCTCGTCCTGCGATTTGCTCTAATAAGCTCATCGCCCTTTCATTTGCGCGGAAATCAGGCATATTAAGCACATAATCAATTCCCACAACTACGGATAATGCGACATTATGATAGTCGTGTCCTTTTGAAAGCATTTGTGTGCCAACAAGAACATCAAGTTTATGTGCGTTAAAGTCTTTTAATATACTTTTAAGCTTTGTGTGTGTGGTAATGCTGTCCCTATCAAATATCCCAATTTTTGCATATATGGCAGAATCTGCAAGATTTTGTTTGAGCTCTTTAGTGAATTCTTGCGTGCCGATTCTGCGACTTTGTAGATTTGTGCTTTGGCATTGTGGGCATTGATTGGGGATTGTTGTCGTGTAGCCACAATAATGGCACATTAGCGCGTTTTTGTCTAAATGTAGGCTCATATTGACACTGCAAAAGGCACATTGCACGCTTTGCGCGCATTCTTGGCAAAAGAGTGTTTTAAAATGAGCGCGAGTAGGGAGAAACACAATAACTTGTTGGTTATTTTTAAGTGTTTGGGCAATTTTTTGGACCATAGATTCACTAAGTGGTGGGTGGTGGCTAAAAATATAGCTTTTGTGATTTCCAAAATGTCGCCCCTTAAGGCGAAAGAGCGTTTGTGATTTTTTAGCATTGCTATAAGTGCTAAGGCTTGGTGTGGCAGAACCAAGCAAAACTTTGATTTGACTATGCTTGCCAAGATAAAGGCAAATATCACGCGTGTTGTATCGTGGTGTGCTTTGGGATTTATACGCATCATCGTGCTCTTCATCGACAATAATAAGTCCCAAATTATTCATTGGTAAAAAGAGTGCAGACCGTGCGCCTGCGATGATTTTTATCTCATTAGATTCTAATTTAGCTAAAATCTCTTTTTTGTTTTTTGTGTTTATTTTTGAGTGCCAGATTCCTACCCGTTCGCCAAATACACTCTTTAATCGCATTTCAATTTGTGGCGTGAGTGAAATCTCAGGCATTAAAAAAAGCGCGGTTTTCCCCGCTTGTAGCGTTTGAGCGATGAGGTGCATATACACTTCTGTCTTGCCACTGCCTGTATCGCCAAAAAGCAGGGTATTTTGATTGTTTTGCGTGAAGTGGAGAGCTTGGAGTTGCTTTGAAGAGAGTGTATTTAGGTTGGTAAAATCTTGCTTGATTGCTTGTTTTGTGTGGGAATCCGTGTTTGCCAATGGTGTAAAAAGCGAAAAACTTTGAGAAAAAGAACAGCAATAATACTGCTCGATAAATCGTGCGAGGATTTTTTGGTGTGGCAAAAAGTGTATATTTGCTTTTATAGCTTGTTTGCATTCAAAGTCTGCACTCTCACAAGGTGCGACAAAAATCCCCAAGCACGAAAAATCCTTAATCTCTATATGAAAAATATCACCAAATTCAGCATCCGTGGAGACTTTATAAGTTAGTAATGGAGAGTTTCTGCCAATTGGTGCGATGAATCCAAGTGATTGCACAAAGTTTCAACCTCCTTACATTACTCAAATATTGAGAGTTAGGAAGTTTGTGCGTTTTGATTCTTTTTAAGCACAGATTCTAAGGCTAAATCAAGAGACTCCATAGGGTCTAGCTCTGCAGAATCGATTTCATCGAGGGCATTTATAGAATCTTTAAATTCCGATACATTGAGAGGCTTGAAATCTTCCATATTGGTCGCGGGTGTCAAATGTTGCAAATCTGTTTCATCGTAAGGCATTTGATAACCTCCCATATCTCGTGTATAAGATACTCCAACTTGTGTGTTTTGATAAGATTCTTGAGTGTTTTGCAACACATCAATCTCACCACACAAGCTCTCCAAAGTATCGCGGATTCTCGCGTGCTCCTGAGTTTTCCACACATAGGCTTGAAGCAAGTCGAGTATATCGACTGAGCGTCTGCGCCCATTAGTGTAAAAAAAGTTGTATAACTCATTTTTCACACTCAACGGATAGTTTTTAATCGTAAGCGCAAGCAAGCTATTATCTAACAAGATAGGGAGCTCGTCTTCGTATTCGTCCTCGCGCCTAGCGTTGTGTGTGAGAGAATTATACGCACCAGATTCTGTAAAATCACTCATCTAAGACCCTCTTCAATTCTACTAAAAAGCTCTTCGATATTTGTCTTTTGCAAGCCAATACTCTCATAGAGATTTGAGATTTGCTGTTGCTTTGACTCATTTTCTGCACGAAGTTTGCTTACTTCAAGTCGCAAAGATTCTATCTCATCTTTTTGAGAGGCTATTTTACGGAGCATTTGCTCGATTTTCTGTGAAAGCCTATCCATAATTTGAGAATCCATTCTTTGTCCTTAAAGTTTTTTAGTAAAATAGCAAATTATAACACAAGCAATCAATTTTGCAACATAAAGTTTTAATTTTTGTGAGGATATTATGGAAAAGTTTCATTTACAGGCAAGTTTTTCCCCATCAGGCGACCAGCCACAAGCTATTAGCAAAATCACGCAAAGTTTCTCACAAGGGGCTCGATATGCCACGCTTTTAGGCGTTACAGGCAGTGGCAAGACATTCACTATGGCAAATATCATCGCCACACTCAATATGCCAACACTCATAATGACGCATAACAAAACCATTGCAGCCCAGCTTTATAGCGAGTTTAAGGGCTTTTTCCCGCGCAATAAAGTGGAGTATTTCATAAGCCATTTTGATTACTACCAGCCCGAAGCCTACATTCCGCGCAGGGACTTATTTATCGAAAAAGATTCGAGCATAAATGACGATTTGGAGCGATTGCGCCTAAGTGCGACTACTTCGCTACTTGCGTATGATGATGTGATTGTCGTGGCGAGTGTGAGTGCGAACTACGGGCTAGGCAACCCCGCTGAATACCTCACAATGATAGAAAAAATCGAGGTAGGCGAGTCGCGCAACCAAAAAGAGTTTCTCATAAAGCTCGTAGATATGGGCTACACGCGCAATGATACGGCGTTTGAGCGCGGGGAGTTTCGCGTGAGCGGGGAGGTGGTGGATATTTTCCCAGCCTATAATGAGAGCGAGTTTATCCGCATAGAGTTTTTTGGCGATGAGGTGGAGCAAATCGCGGTGTATGAGGCGATAGAGCGACAAAAGCTAAAAGTGCTCGATTCCTTTGTGCTGTATGCGGCAAATCAATTTATAGTCGGGGCAAATCGCCTAAGCGAGGCGATACATAATATCGAAGTGGAGCTTGATTCTCGACTTTCAGAATTTAAAGCGCAGGGCAAAGAGGTGGAATACCAGCGATTAAAAGGACGCACGGAGTTTGACTTAGAAATGATACGCGAAAGTGGAATCTGCAAGGGCATCGAAAACTACGCAAGACATCTCACGGGGAAAAGGGCAGGGGAGACGCCATATTGCCTACTAGATTATTTCGAGCAAAAAAATAAGCCCTATTTAGTCATAGTCGATGAGTCCCACGCGAGCCTGCCGCAATTTGGCGGAATGTATGCGGGCGATAGAAGTCGCAAAGAAGTGCTTGTGGAGTATGGATTTCGCCTGCCTAGCGCGCTAGATAATCGCCCGCTAATGTTTGAGGAATTTATCCACAAAGCCCCGCATTTTCTCTTTGTTTCAGCCACGCCCGCACAGCTTGAGATTGAGCTTAGCGGGGCAAATATCGCCGAGCAGATTATCCGCCCCACAGGACTGCTTGACCCGCTTTATGAAGTGCGCGATAGTGGCAATCAAGTGCTTGATTTGCTCGATGAAATCAAAGAACGCGTAGAGAAAAAGCAGCGCGTTTTGATTACCACGCTTACTAAAAAAATGGCAGAAGAGCTGACAAAATATTACAGCGAGCTAGGCATAAAAACGCGCTATATGCACAGCGACATAGACGCTATCGAGCGCAACCACTTGATACGCGCTCTGCGGCTTGGAGAATTTGATGTGCTTGTGGGGATAAATCTTTTGCGTGAGGGGCTTGATTTGCCCGAAGTTAGCCTCATTGCGATATTAGACGCGGATAAAGAGGGGTTTTTACGCAGTGAGACAAGCCTTATCCAAACGATGGGGCGGGCAGCGCGAAATGTGGAGGGCAAGGTGATTTTATACTCGGCTAAAGATAAAAATGGCGAACTCACTATTACAGGCTCTATGAAGCGGGCGTTTGAAATCACAGAGTATCGCAGGGGCAAGCAAGAAGCCTACAACAAAGCGCATAATATCACCCCAAAGGGCGTCTCACGCAATGTCGAAGCCGAGCTAAAAATCGAATCAAGCGGTTTGTCGCATTTGTATGAAAGCGGACGAAAAAAAGGCGCGAAAATCCCCAAAAGCGAGCGAGAATCTATCATAAAAGAGCTAAAAAAACAAATGCTACAAGCCGCTAAAAATTTAGAATTTGAAGAAGCCGCACGACTACGCGATGAGATTGCGAGGATTAAGGCTATTTAGTGTTACATTTAAGTATAAAAAATAGATTAGATTTCGTTCATTATATCACTTAAAGCCACGCTTGCGAGGTAGGATTCTAGCACTTTTTGCGCATCGGCAAAGCGAGAATCTAAAATGCTATGAATATGCTTGCCAAGCGGGCAGAGTGTGTTTGGATTTGCGTGGAAGCGAAAAAGTTGATTTTGGGTTAGATTTGGGGCTGGATTTTGCACTAGATTTTGGCTTGCTAGATTTTTATTTTGACTTAGATTTTGGGCGTTTTTAGATTTGCTCGCATTTTCACTTAATACTTTGTCTTTTGTTGCGCTTGATTTACTCGTATTTTTATCCGCGCTAGCCTCGCTTAACTCGTTTGTTTTAGTCGATTGCACGGCGTTAAAAATATCTAGCAAACTGATGTCTTTTGCAGTTTTTGCGAGTCTCGCCCCACTGCCTCCGCGCCGTGTTTCTACTAGCCCAGCATTTTTGAGATTTGCGATAATATTGCGGATTATCACGCTATGTGCGCCCACAGATTCCGCGAGAGCTTCGCCCGTCATTGGCTTGCAATGCTTTTTTTGCTTCGGGCTTTTTCCCGCGTTAAATCCAGAATCTTCATTAAAAAATTCCAAACACATACAGATATGAATAGCAATGCTAAAGCGCGATGGGATTTGCATTTTGCCCCTTTTTGAAATTTAGCGCGTATTATACTCTATTTTGCGAACTATTTTCGCGCTAAAAGCCTCCATAAAATCGCGGTTAGAATTATGCAAAAAATCCCTAAAATCCCTAGCGTGCAAGAAAACGAGTTTATTAGATTTTGACTTTGCGCAATAGAATTTAGCGCAAAATCGTGCGTAAAGATTTGGGAAAACAACGCTATTAGCGCGCCATAGAGTGCCACACCCACCGCCTCGCTTCCAAGCCGAAAGCAATTTAGCACCCCTGCGGCAAAACCACTTTTGCTAGATTCTACGCTGCTAAGGGCTAGATTGTCAATCGCGCCTGCGTGCAAGCCCATACCCACACCTACAATAAACAACACTAATGCAATAAGTCCAAAGCCCAAAATCTCATTAAAATCGCTAGCACACCGCACAACCACAATAAGCGCAAGTGTCCCCAAACTCATCATTAGCGACATTGCAAAACTTAAGATTTTGGGCGTATTGCTAGATTTTGCTTGCGCTAAAATCTTGCCAGCGATAATGGGACAAAAAAGCATAGGCGCGGTTAAAAAGAGCATAAAAACTCCAGAATGTGCAGGCGAAAATCCAAAGACGCGTTGCAAAAACTGCGGAAAATAAGTCAAAAGCACTACAAAGCTAAAGCCAGCCACCACACATACGAGAGTAAAGCCAACAAACCGTGCATTGCGTAGAGTGCTAAAATCTAGCAGGGGAAGTTTGCCTTTTGCGTGCAAGTGCTTTTCATACGCTCCAAAGGCGATGAGCGCGACAATGCTAAGGATAAAAATGCCTAGCGTGAGCGGGCTAAAAATATCGCTAATGCGCGTGATAAAGAGCATAAAACTAAAGAGAAAGACGATAAAAAGCGCAGAGCCGAGCGTATCAAATCGCTTCTTAAGTGCTTTGTTTTGCGCGGGATTTTGGGCTTTAAATTCTGACTCGGTAGGATTTTGCGGAGTTTTATGTGTTTCTTGCGCGATGCTTTGAGTGTCTTTTGGCAGCATAGGGCTTAAAGCTAGCACGACAAAAAGCACAAGGAAATGAAAGGCAAAAATACTTCGCCAAGAATCTTTGGTGGGGATTTCAAGCCCTGCGATTGAGACATTTGCAAACGCGTCAATCAAAAGCCCGCAAATCGTGGGGCTAAGGGTAATGCCAAGCCCAGCCGTAGTGCCAAAAAGCGCGAAAGCCTTAGCGCGTTTATCCTCGCTAAAGGTTTTGATGAGAATTGACGCACCGCAGGCAAACACGCTCGCCCCGCCAAGCCCCGCGATACCTCGTGCAATATCAAGGATTAGCAGATTTGGTGCAAGTGTGGAGAGGGCGGAGCCTATGAGGTAGAGCAACACACCTAAAATAAGGCATTTCCTCGCACCAAATCTATCTGCGAGCGCACCCCAAATGAGCGTAAAAGTGGCAAAACAAAGATTAAAGCTATTGACTACCCATTGCAAAAGCGCGCTAAATGTAGCGTTTTGTGTGCTTATGCTTAAATAATCCGCCATTTGTGGCGTTTGCAAAGTGTGGCTAAAACTTTGTGCGATAAATTCTAACGCGATAGCCGTGCCAGAAATCGAGCTAGGCACGACAAACACGGCAAGTAAGATAGTAAGCAAAATAAGATTTTGCGTTGTGTTGCTTTGATTTTGGTGATTTGCTGTGGTATTCATTTGGTCTCCTTTAGGTTTAAGATTGGGATATGTTTAGGGCGGTGTAATATAACTCCATTATCCCATTGAATAGGGATTGTGTTATCAAGTGTGATATTTGGTAGGTGCGTTGCTAGCTCTTGTAAGATGATTTGTAATTCCAGCATTGCTAAATGTCTGCCCATACAGCTATGTTTGCCATATCCAAATTGTAAATGCTGTTTGTTTTTTCTAAATGGATTTATTTGTAATGGTTTGTGAAATATAGTTGAATCTCTATTTGCTAAAAATACATCTGCATACACTACGGAATGTTTGGGAATGATATAGTTTGCTAGTTGTATATCTTGTGTGGCAAGTCGTGGGAAAGTCGAGGTTGTGCCTAAATTGGTTAGCCTAAATAATTCATTGATAATATCTTGTGTTGTTTCTTTTTCTA
This sequence comes from Helicobacter sp. 23-1048, assembly GCF_053654545.1. NCBI lineage: Bacteria > Pseudomonadati > Campylobacterota > Epsilonproteobacteria > Campylobacterales > Helicobacteraceae > Helicobacter > Helicobacter sp. 23-1048. The sequence goes on from NZ_JBSIUT010000003.1 coordinate 160,710, forward strand.
TCTTTATAAGTTCCCAAAAAATAGGGAAATACAATATTGCATAAATGATTTTAGAAACACAAGTTAATATATTTTGATACCCTCCAAGAATAGAGCCAAGCAATAATCCGCATAATCCCTTATCATTTAGTGGTGGATTTGCTTTGTTGCTCGCTTGTAGCCAATACCCAATAATGCTATTCGTATCAAAAATTCTTTCTGCACTTAGTAAATGCAAAATATATTCATACAGTTCTGTAAAATCTCTAATAAGATTTTCTTTATCGTTATGGTTGGCAATTTGAATACTTTTTGTAAGGGGTTTTAGCGTATGTTTATATTCTGCTAAATCAATACCCACGAACACAGAATTTATCTCAATGATAATATCATCTAAAATTTCAAATAAATCAAAAGATTCTAGCATTGCAACATTTTTAAGATGTTTGCAAGCTATGTTTGCTATGGTCGATTTGAAAAATTCTAAATCATTAAGAGAATAACCACTCATAGCAATTTTTTTTGCTCTGTCGTGTTGCGCTCCATCTAAATTTAGCAATAATTCATCTGGTGTTAGTGTTGGCAAGACGCTTGCTTGATTAACTTGATTTAGAGGTTTCCTAATGCAAAATTTACTTGATAAAATATTTCTCACATCATCATAATTTGTAATATGTAGCACCTTATGCCCACTCAAAATTTCTATAATTTCTGGTGTTTTGTCTTTGGCTCGAGAGATTATCTTATACGCTGGCACAAAATCATAATTCGGTATATTTGTAATTGAGGGAAAATCAAAATCTATTTTTTCTCTCAAAGCAATAATGGTTTGTGCATTGTTAGCAAAACAAATACTATCCCAACCTATATTTTTTGCTACCAAACAATTTTCTTTGACATCGTCAATTAAAATATTTTCACAAGGCTGTGTTTTACCTATTTGTTGGGCTATTTCAAAAATTTCTATATCAGGTTTTCTGTAACCAAATTTACAAGAATCTACTATAAAATCTGCCTCATTATCAAGCTGAATCATTGTCCTCCAATGAGATTCCCATTCAATAACATTATTTGTTAAAATGCCTACGCTATATCCTTGCTTTTTTAATTGCTTAAAAAGCCATATCATTATCTTGTTTGGTGCTATTTCACTAAACCATTGCGCACCAAAATGTTCTAAATCCGCTTTTGTTGTATCTAGTGTTGGGTAGATTTTTTGCAGAGATTTTCTTACTTTTGCTCCCCATTCTTTTTGTGTTATTTTGGCATTTTCGATTGGGGCAAGCATTGGCATACCCAAATCATTAGCAACGCTACTCATAGCTTCTTTTAACTGCTGTGGCAAAATACCCGTTTTTTGATAATATATGTCAAAAATTGTTTCTATTGGCGGGGATAGGACACCACCAAAATCAAACCATACAACCTTAATCATTATCTCCCCCCCCCCCCATTATAAATTTCACGCTGGATGAAACGCTATGTAATTTTGCAGATTTAATGACTATATCCATTGATATTTCACTATCCTGTAAGCATATATGTTCTTTTGACACATAACAAATATTAGGATTATAAAATTCGCAAAAATTTTTAAATTCTACTTGTATGCTTTTAAATTGTAATTTTGTCGGCTTACAATTAAATACCTTAGCACAAGTAGCTATACCAAATTGTTTGATTGCCTCTATAATCAAAATGCCTGATATGTGGTCTAAGGGATGGTCAAAAAAAGCTGGGTGAGTCTTATCCGCAATGATTGTTGCTTGAAAATAATTTGTGCATTCCAAAAAATTCCCAATAACAACATTTGAAATATGTTCTTTACAAACAATATCTTTTAGAATGGGTTTTATCTCTAGGTTGGCAGAATCTTGCTGTTGTGAAATGCGCCTAAGTTTATCCCACATTTTAGGAGCAACCCAAGAAAATTTCATTGATTTGCAAGCATATAATTCTTGGTCTATATATACCATCATATCGATTTCAAGCCCGCATAAAGAATCCTTTTTTGTTTTTTTGTTTATGACTTTTGTATGAATGATTGCTTTATGCTTATCTATGTTATTGGCGGGTTTGTGTCCTAGATATTGCGTAAAATTTGCGCTATCAAATATAAATTTGTAATCAAAAGAAATGGCGTAGAAAATGTGTGCTATGTAGATAGAAACTTGCCTGCAAACTTCTAAGATAAGCGCACTATCATAGAATTGCGAGCGAATTGGAACATCATTATAATAAAAATGTGTCTTTGGCAATAATGCGCTTATAAGAAAACAATCATTTGCTACTTGCCTTGAGTCTGTCAAAAATACTTCGCTTAAAAAGGATTTATGAACTAATTCCTTACATATAGTTTGACTAAAATTAGGACTCCATTGCTCTATCAAAGCAAGTGGCTTTTCTCTTCGCATAGTCATAATTTTCCTTTGAATTTTTATTGTAATATATTATATTATAATACTAAAAAAGTCAATAGCTTGAAAAATTTTTCAAACTAAAACGAGATAATTTTTGTATTACGCTTGCTATACTTTCGATATTAGACGCGGATAAAGAGGGGTTTTTACGCAGTGAAACAAGCCTTATCCAAACGATGGGGCGGGCAGCGCGAAATGTGGAGGGCAAGGTGATTTTATACTCGGCTAAAGATAAAAATGGCGAACTCACTATTACAGGCTCTATGAAGCGGGCGTTTGAAATCACAGAGTATCGCAGGGGCAAGCAAGAAGCCTACAACAAAGCGCATAATATCACCCCAAAGGGCGTCTCACGCAATGTCGAAGCCGAGCTAAAAATCGAATCAAGCGGTTTGTCGCATTTGTATGAAAGCGGACGAAAAAAAGGCGCGAAAATCCCCAAAAGCGAGCGAGAATCTATCATAAAAGAGCTAAAAAAACAAATGCTACAAGCCGCTAAAAATTTAGAATTTGAAGAAGCCGCACGACTACGCGATGAAATCGCACGCATCAAGGCGATGTAGTGGCATTGAGGCTATTTATTGATATTAAACAGCTGATTTTTTGGTAGAATGTTAATCTTAAAGCTATATGTCATTATTAAGGATTAAGGAGCAATGACAATGAATCTATTATCGTTATTTTCGGGTTGCGGTGGAATGGATATAGGATTTGAGGGCGGCTTTGAGTGCCACGCTAAATCCATAAACACAATTTTACATAACGATTGGGTTGATGATTCTATTAGCGGGGGGGGGGGGGAATTGGCTAAAGCTAAAAAAGACAAAATTTAAGACAATTTTTGCAAACGATATAAAACAATCCGCAAAAACCGCTTGGGTAACATATTTTAGCAAGTCCAAACAAAACGCAGATAAAATCTTTTTCACTGAAAGCATCGTAGATTTAGTAAAAGCACATAAAAATGGCGCAAAGATTTTCCCAAATAATATTGACATTCTCACAGGTGGATTTCCCTGTCAAGACTTCTCTATCGCTGGTAAAAGGCTAGGATTTGATTCACAAAAAAATCACAACGGCTCAAAAATAGAAATTGACGCACCGACAAATGAAAACAGAGGGCAACTCTACATTTGGATGCGTGAAGTTATCGCAATCACTCGCCCAAAAATCTTTATTGCTGAAAATGTAAAAGGACTAACGAATCTAAAAAATGCAAAAGAAATCATAGAGAGAGACTTTGCAAATATTTGCAATGGTGGATACATTGTGATTTCTGCAAAGGTGCTACAAGCCGCAGATTATGGTGTGCCACAATCTAGGGAGAGAGTGATATTTTTTGGATTTCAAAAAAATGCGCTAACTAAAAAAGCATTGTCCGCACTCGCACAAAAACATATTCCACTCAAATACGACCCATATCCGCCTCCCACACACGCGCATAAAAGGGTAACCTGCGCCGAAGTGTTAAGCGACTTAAATGAGCCCGAAAACGAGCCTATCGATAAATCACAAATGGCATATTCAAAGGCAAAATATATGGGAGGACATTGTCAAGGGCAAAGTGAAATCAATATGCAATCAGTTGCACTGACAATTAGAGCGGAACATCACGGTAATATCGAATTTAGGCGTTTGAGTGCAGAAAATGGTGGCAAAAATGTAGGCGAACTAGCGCAAGGGCTAAAACAGCGCAGATTAAGCGTGAGAGAATGCGCTAGATTACAAAGTTTTCCCAATGATTATGAATTTATTTTAGATAGCGGTAATAAATTTGGGAGTTTAAGCGCATCAGAGGCATACAAACTCATAGGTAATGCCGTCCCTCCACTTTTGGCATATCATATCGCCAAAAGATTGGAGACAAATTGGGAATTATACTTTGGGGGCAAAAATGATAGTTGCCACAAATAATAAACCTACGATTGATGATTTCGCATCGTTAATGAAAAATGCGGATATTTTGCTAAACATTGAAGCAAAATCTAATAGCAGAATAAAACAATTTGATTGGGAGGATTTAGAAAAATTTGTATGTAAAACGCTTGAAATTTGCGCAAAAAACACAACATTTGAAAATAAAATCACACTAATGTCAGGGAAGTATTTCCCAGATATTGTCGCAGAAAAATACTATGGCATTGAGGTAAAAAGCACCAAAGGCGACCATTGGACTACCACAGGTGGCAGTATTTTAGAGGGCTCTAGAATAGATAGCGTTGAGCGAATCTTTTTGACATTTGGCAAATTAGGTGGCAAATGTGCTGAATTTTTAAGCAGACCTTATGAAGATTGCTTATATGAAATCGCAACAACGCATTATCCACGATACAAAATTGATATGCGACTAGAAAAAGGCAATAGCATATTTGATAAAATGGGAATTTCGTATGATGAATTAAGAAACGACAAAGACCCTATTTCAAAAATCTCACAATATTACACAAAGCAATTAAAAAAAGGTGAAAAACTATGGTGGGCTTCAAGCGTAGAATCTCAAGCGACATCGCCATCAATTTTACGATTTTGGAATAATTTATCAGGTAATGAGAAAAAGGATTTAATGCTAAAAGGTTTGATTTTGTTCCCCGAAGTTGTTGTGGGACAATATAATAATTTTTCAATGTGGTTAGTTGCACAAAAGGGTATTATATGCCCAAATGTGCGAGATTTATTTTCTGCAGGTGGAAAATTTAATGGACTTCCAGCGGTGTATAAGCGAATACACGAAAATCGTAATCAAATAGAATACATATTACTACAAATAAATGAGGAATCGTTGCTTAATCATTGGGAACAAAGTGATTATAAAAAAAGCAATAAGTTAAGTATATGGATAAATATGATTAGTGGTTACAATAAAGAGCAATCAAAAATAAAGCAAATTCTAAATAATTGGTTTAGTGGCTCTTTAAATTGATAAAAATATATGCAAAAAATCTTAAAAATATTACAAGGTGTTAGAAATCACACTTCTGCGTGATGAGATTGCGAGGATTAAGGCGATGTAACATTTTCAACACACAAGGATTTTAGCTTGGCATTTTTTTTATGGGGTTAAATTCTAGAAAATTTTTGCACATTTTAAAATTTAAACTTTTAGAAAAACAAAATCTTGCAAAATCCCGCTTAAATCTCACTCAGAGATACGCTTGCGAGGTAGGATTCTAGCATTTTTTGTGCGTCTAAAAAGCGAGAATCTAAAATACTATGAATATGCTTGCCAAGCGGGCATAGTGTGTTAAAGTGTGAAAAATTGCGTGTATATTGTCCCTACTATTAAATAAATTTTCTTATAATGCGCTCCGTGATAAGAATGATTTATCACAACAAATCACAACAAATAAAGGAGAAACTATGTTTGAATTACGAGCATTACCTTACCAAAAAGACGCATTTGGGGACTTCCTAAGCCCTATCACATTTGACTTTCACTATGGCAAGCATCATCAAACTTATGTCAATAATCTTAACAATTTGACTAAGGGCGGTGAATTTGAAAATGCCGAGCTTTATGACATTATCAAAAAGTCTAGTGGCGGGGTGTTTAACAACGCTGCGCAGGTGTATAATCACGATTTTTATTGGGATTGTATCACGCCAAATGGCGATGTGGGCGCGATTAGCGAGGAGCTAAAAGGGGCTTTAAATTCTGAATTTGGTAGCCTTGATGGATTTAGAGAGAAATTTTTGACTGCAGCCACTACGCTATTTGGCTCTGGGTGGTGCTGGCTCGTGCTTAATGCGCAAAGCAAAAAGCTAGAAATCGTGCAAACAAGCAACGCCGCCACGCCCATAAGCGAGGATAAAATCCCGCTACTTGTGGTAGATGTGTGGGAACACGCTTACTACATAGACCATAAAAACGCGCGCCCTGCGTATTTGGAAAAATACTTCGCGCATATAAATTGGGGCTTTGTTTCTAAGGCGTATGAATGGGCGCAAAAAGAGGGCGTAAGCTCGGTTAGATTTTATATAAACGAGCTGCATAAAAAGTAGCGAGAAGTGCTCAATGCACTTTGTTTATATAAGTTTTTAGATTCCGCATTTTAGCGGAATCTTTGTGATGTAAGGTTGTTGTAAAAACTTCGCAATAGCTAGATTTATTAAGTTAGTTATACTTGTCGCAACCTTCTTGATTTCCTAAATCACACGCCTGCCCATAGAGTTCCCGTGCGAGTTGAGGATTTGTTCTTGTGCCATAGCCAAAGAGATACATATCCCCAAGAAATACACAACCCACACCATATCCTAAATCACAGGACTTTTTCATATATTTGAGTGCTTGTGCGTAGTTTTGCTCCACACCTTTGCCTTTGCCAAATACTCCACGCCCTTTTAAGAAAATTCGTCCTAATGTAACACAACAATGGGTTTGCCAACCTATATTTTGGGCTTTTTCACAATTTTGTGTTAAATAGTTTATGATTCTCATATCGCCTGTCTTATAATGCAAATCTATAAAATCTCTTTCTCGAAAAGGTATGTTTTCGCACTCATCACCTTCCATATTGTTTATGATACATTCTTTTGCCTTTGCGAGTCGTTTGGGATTATCGTATTGATGTAAATCGTTGGCATAGCTTAGGCTTAGCATTGCGCTTAAGAATATTGGGGTAAGTATTTTTGGTATGTTCATTGTCTATCCTTTTTTTGTTTTGAATGATTTAATCACAAAGATAAAATAAAGCACCTCTACTCCAAACGCTTCGAGTGCTTGTGGTGGTAGTGCTTGCATTTGTTTGAGCTCTGCCCATTCCACCTTGAGCGGCGACTTTAGTATCTGCACCACTTGTAGTTGTAACGCTTGAGTTAGTGGTTTCACTATAAGTGATATAGTAGTTTGCCCCGACTTTTTGTGCGAGCCGTTCTGGGTCTTTCACATCATCTGTGCTAAACTTTGTCATATTAAACCCATATATAAGATATTCATCTTCCCCTATAAACTCACTCCCTCCTATATAAGCACAACCATAAAAATTTATAAGAGCATAGCTAATATTCTGCATTGTTTTAATGCTAAGACTTGTCTTTGCAATTACTTTTTTAGGGTAATCTCCACTAGACTTTAAGGTTTTCACTTCCTTTTCTGACATTACAGGAGTGTAAAACTTGTTATATAAATTTAAGTGGTGGGGTCTCCCACCGCAACCACACAATATAAACCCCGCTAATAGCACTCCAAAATAGAGACTTGCTTTTTGTATAATTTGTCTTGTCATTTTTTCTCCTTATTGGCTAATATTTGAGAGTTAAATTTTTTATACTGCTGTATGGCACTATGGCAATCGTTAATATAGCTCGGGCTGTCCTCAAAAAATCTTTTACCATACTCAAAGATTTTGTCTATGTCCTCATTTGCACCACAAAAGCAAAGCAAATCAAAATCTTTTGTATTGGATTTTTCAGTTATTTTTTTGCTAAATCTCTCAAGGTTAGAAATATAGCTATTTACAGAGTGTTCTTTATCTTTAGTATTTTTACGAAACTCTATCCCATCAGCACTACGCAAAAATTCCTTAAAAGATTCTTTTTGGTTTTCTACTTTTTCGTAGTCAATGGTATGTGGTATCAGTATATCAATACTCGCGCTGTGCTTTGCCATTGCAAATCCTCCTTGAATGAAAAATTTGTGGAATTCTACCCCCCCCTTACTTAAACTTTGCTTAAATGAAATATCAAAGAGCAAATAGGAGAATCTTAAATCATCATAAAAGCTATGTTGGCGATAGTTGGGGATTTATGCGTGATGATTCTTAGGCTTTAAGGCGCGGATTTTGTATGGAGAATTGTTATGGGCAGAGATAAAATAACGCGCCGTTGCGCGGGATATTGCCACTTGCAGAAGTGCTCCTAGAGACATATTCACCATAGGTGATATAGTAGTTCGCACCGACTTTTTGGGCGAGTTGTTTTGGAGATTCTATATGGTTTGTGATGAAGTTTAGTCGCTCCATTCTTTGGAATTCAGTGCTTCCTATGCACACACAGCCATAAATGTTGATGAGGGAGTTATGAAGTGCTTGTGCTTGCAAAACATTTAATCCAATTTGAGAATCTAGCTTATTAGGATAGCTTGCGTTGTCTTTGAGTTTTTTAATTTTTTTCTCCGAGATGAGGGGTTTATAATGTATTGTGTATAAATCAATGGGCTTGCTCCCAGCGCAGCCCCACAGCACAAGGTTTGCTAACAATCCAAAATAGAGAGTGAGTTTTTGCAGTATTTGTGCCATTGTTACTCTTTAGGCAAGAAATGAAAGAGTGTGATTTCACTCTCGCTTAGCACGCGCATAGGCGGTCCCCAATAGCCTGTCCCTTGATTGATGTAGAGCGAAGTATTTTGGTTGATTTTAGCTAAGCCTTTGAGATATGGCTGCTGAAGCAACACAAGCAATGAAAATGGGAAAATCTGCCCGCCGTGCGTATGCCCGCTAAGGATAAGCGCGACATTTTGTGTGAGTTCTGGGCGTTGATTTTCAAGGGTTAAAAATTCCTCGATTATTTTTGGTTGATGAGAGAGTAGGATTATGGGCGGGCATTGATTTGCCTCGTGCATTGCATTTTGTGGGCAATGACTTAACTCAAGCGTTTCTTTTAGCTTTGGCGGGAGATTATAAGGGGTGAAAGCCTCTCTTGTGCCTACTAAATCAGCAATTCCAGCGATAACAATCTCATTGTTACCAGCGTGTATAGCCTCACTCTCATTGATAAGCAGATGAAATCCCAAACTTTGTAGTTTGGCGATGATGTTTTGCAAATCGTGGAAATACTCGTGATTCCCTAGTGCGTAATACACGCCATATTGTGCCTGAAGATTCCCAAGTTCATTTACAGCACTCTCTACTAAGTGAAGTTTGGAATCAATAATATCCCCCGTCAAAAAAACTATATCAGGTTGCAACGCATTCACGCGCTCCACTATTGAGCGCACACGCGTAGAATCCATTAGCCCGCCAATATGCACATCGCTGAGTTGCACAGCTTTAAGCGGAGCTTTTAATCCATTTATGACAAATGGCACTTCATACACCACAGGCTCTTTTGCCCCGCCAATAAGCCCGATGATGATAAACACGATAGCCAAGATTCCGCACGCACGCTTGAGGTTGTAGCGCATTTTTGCGCGCTTTGATTTGTCCTTTATCGCGTAGATGAAAAGCGAACAGATTTGATATATAAGTGTGATAATGGTGAGACAAAAGGCAACACCAATGCTAAGAGAGAGGAGTAAAAATAAGGCTTGAGAGGGCGGGTCTTTATGCAGGAGTGCGAAATACGTCGCACAACCGATAAAATTAAGCCAAATAAACACGAGCCAAAATGCCTTAAAAAGTGTAGTCGTGGCAAAAGACTTTAAAAGGACTTTATAAATATAAAAATGCAGTAGCCCAAACACTGCCACCGACATAAGTGGAAAAAGATAATTTTGCATTTGGAAAAGTTGGATTTTTGCTTCCATAATAACTCCTATTTTTGTGGGATAAACGGTCTGCCAATCTTACTAAAATCAATCAAATCTTGCACGCTTTGGATAGAATCTGGAATGCACAAAGAGGCAATTTTAAACACTTCAAGCGCAGTGAGTGCGTCAGCATAAGCGCGGTGGCTTATTGGCGTGTTGATTCCCAAAAAAGTGTTTAAAAAACTAAGCGAATAGCGCGGAGAAAGGATACACTGCTTAGCTAAATCAATGGTGCAAAGTTTGGGACATAATAATCCTGCGATTGCGTGTTGCTGGAAGCTAAAGTCCAAAAAGTTATAATCAAACCCCACATTATGCGCGACAAAAATACAATCTTGCAAAAAAAGTCGAAATTTTTCTAACACTTCTTTTTGACTCGGGGCGTTTGCTAAGTCTTTAGTATAAATGCCTGTGAGTGTGCTAATCTCATCTGGCACACTAGGCGCATAGATATAACTTTCAAATGTATCGATAATCGTGCCATTTTGGTATTGTATCGCGCCAATTTCGATAATTTGAGAATCTTTTGGTTTCGCACCTGTGGTTTCAATATCCACAAAGCAAAATTTCGCCTCACGCCAATGTATAAAGCGCGTGCCAAGCGCAAAACTATCATCAAGCTCAACAAATGGAAATCCATAGGCTTTAAGGATTTCTAATTGCGTATCCACATCGCCAAGCAATCCCGCACACTGCGCCACATATTGCCTAAATGCGTCTTTTTGCATAGGAGCGGAGTGGAGCTTTTCTAAAAGGGGGGCAAATGTCGCCATTTATGAGATTTTGCTCCCATTTTTACGCGCAGATTCTATCCCAAGCAGACTTAATCCACTTTCATCACCACAGCTTAAAATCATTCCCTCGCTTAGTAGCCCCATAATTTTGGCGGGTTTGAGGTTTGCCACCACGCATACTTGTTTGCCAATAAGGTTTTGTGGTTCATAAAACTTTGCAATCCCACTGAGAATCTGGCGTGGCTTTTCCTCGCCTAAGTCAATGAGGAATTTTAAGAGTTTTTCGCTTTTTTCTACGCGCTCGCATTCTAGCACTTCGCCTACGCGAATATCAAGTTTTTGAAACTCCCCAATGCTAATGAGATTGTCTGTGGCTTGGCTTTGAGATTGCGAATGTGTAGAATCTTTAGCACTTTTAGTGTTAGATTCTTGGTCTTTTGCTTCGATTCTAGGGAAGAGCGGCGGGATTTTAGTGATAGTGATTGCATTGATAAATTCACTTTGCAGGACAAAATTCGTAAAATTTTGTGCGTTAATATCCACATTAAGCGCGCTAGCAATCTTTTGCGCAGTTTTTGGCATTACAGGATAGAGGCATAGCGCGACTTTAAATAAGATATTACCAAGCAAGACAAGCAATGCCTCCACTTTGTGAGATTCATTGTTTTTCATCATTTTCCACGGCTCATAGAGGCTAATTACGCTATTTCCAAGACTTAATATTTCCCAAAGCGATTCAAGGGCTTTGTGGGGTTGCATTTGACTCATAAAATTTTCATATTGCTCTAGAGCTTGGGTGATTTTTTTGCACTCTTTTGGGTAGAGTTCTTGTGTCGCAGTGCTTGTGAGGCTAAGGGAGAAATATTTTTCGCTCATACCAATAAGGCGATTGAGTAAATTGCCTATATCGTTGCTTAAATCCGAGTTAATGCGCTCAATCATCGCCCTTTGGCTAAAATCACCATCTTGCCCAAAAGGCACTTCGCGCACCAAAAAATAGCGCACAGATTCTAATCCATAGGCATTTATCATATCACGCGGATTGATGACATTGCCAATGCTTTTACTCATCTTCACGCCCTCCACGGTCCACCAGCCGTGCGCGTAGATTCTCTTTGGCAATGGGAGCTCTAAGCTCATCAAAAATGCCAACCAATAAATAGTGTGGAATCGCAAAATATCTTTACCTACGATGTGTGTGGCATTATCCCATAATTCCTTTTTAAAATCCTCGCTTCCATAGCCAATCGCGCTAATATAGCTAAGGAGCGCATCAAGCCACACATACATAATGTGCGCATTATCATTGATACTTGGCGGGAGCTTTATCCCCCAATCAAAACTTGTGCGCGTGATAGACAAATCAACTAACCCAGATTCTACAAATTTCACCACTTCATTGAGACGATACTTTGGCGCGATAGAATCTGCATTGTCTGCATACCATTGTAAAAGGCGGTCTTGGTATTTGCTAAGAGCAAAAAAGTAACTTTCCTCTTTGATTGTAGTTGTTGGCTTACCGCAATCTGGGCATTTTTGCTCGATGACTTGGTGCTTGGTGAAGTGCGTCTCACACGAAACGCAATACCAGCCCTCATATTCCCCTTTGTAGATGTCGCCTTTTTGATACATTTTTTCAAAGGCTTTTTGCACGGCAAGGCAATGCTTAGAATCTGTGGTGCGCACGAAGCAATCAAAGCCTATTTCTAACTCACGCCAAAGGGTGTAAAACTCCTTGCTTATGGAATCGACATATTCTTGTGGTGCGAGATTGTGCTTTTTGGCTGATTGCTCTATCTTTTGTCCGTGCTCATCTGTGCCTGTAAGCAAAAACACATCTTCGCCGTGCAGGGTTTTATATTTTTTTAACATATCGCACAGGATAGTCGTGTAGGCGTGCCCAATATGGGCTATGTCATTTACATAATAAATCGGTGTGGTGATATAGCTTTTCATTACAATCCTTTAATTAAAATCAAAACTTCCATCTTGCCCTTTATTCATACTATCATACACGGCTTTGACATATTCTGTGCGTTTAGGACAACCTATGAATTTTTCGCAAGGCATACAAGAATCTACATTATGCTCGCTTTGGCACGATTGCAAACTAGCGATTTTTTTTTCTAAATTGATTGCAAACATATCTTTATCTTGCAGGGCGTTACTTTGAATCTCTTGCATTTAGCACTCCTTGTTGTAAGTTTGCTTGACTTGGGCGATTTCTTCTTTGCTCCCTAAAAAGCACGCCGTAGTATCGTGGATATGCTCTACTTCAAGCTCTAAGATTCTCTTTGTGCCACCTTTATCAGTGGCTGCAAGTGCTTCTCCACCAGCCTTTTCATAGATAAAAGCAAAGGGAAAAACCTCAAAGAGTTTGCGTAGCTTTCCTTTAGGTGCGTCATTTGTCGCGGGATAGCTAAAAAGCCCGCCACCTTTAATAAGAATCTGATGCAAATCAGGCACCATACCGCCAGAGTAGCGCAAGCGATACCCTTGAGAGAAAAGAGAGGCAATAAGTGCTCTGTGCTTCTCACTCCAATGTTGTTGCGTGCCACCGGGTGCGTTGATTTTGCCTTTGTTTTGTAGTTTTAGCTCACCGAGCTTTTCCCAGACTTTTCCATTATGGCGGTAATGCACTACTTTATCTTTGGCAAAGACGGCTTCTAATCGCGGACCATAAAGGATATAGCCACTTGCTACTAAGCCACTAGCACACAAGCAACCATCATAGATTCCAAAAATGCTTCCAACACTTAGATTGCTATCAATAAGCGAAGAGCCATCAAGTGGGTCATAGGCTACACTAAGATGTGTCGCACCATTAGTGTCTTTTAACTTGCCTAATGGAATGGAATCTAGCGAGGCATTGGCATTTGCCTCTATGGCTTGCTTGAGTGCATCTTTATGCACGATTGCTTGCTTTTCTTCACTGCATACGGATTTTATACAATCGAGTGCTAAAAGTTTTTTTTCGATGAGTTTGTCTGCTTCCACATCGACTTCTAATTGTGTATCGCCACTAGAGTTTTGAGAACCAAGATACTTTGTAGATGGGTTTTTTAGCATTGTATCAATCACACACGCACATTCTTTAAACACCTCAAATATAGAATCTATCATCGTATAACCTTTGTCCTGTAATAAAGTGTAATATTTTTTTGCGATTGTAACAAAAAGAGGCTTAAAGATTCTATAAATTTACTTCAATTCACAAGCTATGCGTAAAATGCGCTCATCGCTTTGCATATTAAAGAAACTAAATTCCTCGCCACTTTGTCTTTGCCCACTTAGCAAATCTCCACTACTGCGATATTGGAGGTCTAATTCAGCGATTTCAAAGCCATTGAGTGTTTGGCAAAATTGCTCTAATCGCTCAGTATTGTTTGAATTGGTGTATAAAAAACAATAGCCTTTCAAGCCATTACGACTCACTCGCCCGCGTAGTTGGTGCAATGTCGCTAATCCAAGTCGCTCTGGTGCCACGATGACAATGGTGCTTAGCCTTGGCAGTGAGATTCCCACTTCTACCACCGTGGTTGCAAGTAATATAGTGCCATTTTTAGCAAAGTTTTCGAGCACTTCTTCTTTTTGCTTGTCCTTACCCGAAGTTACAAACACTCCATCAAAATGCTTACGCCAAAAGTCTTGTCCTTGCGAGAGTGAAAGATAATCAATATGCTCACTTTCTTCTACTAGCGGATAAACAATAAGTGCTTGATTGCCTTTGGTTATTTCTGTTTTCAAATGTGCGATAAGTGCGCCAAAATGTGTTTTTGTGATAATTGTTGATTGAATGTCCTTTTTAAATGGTAAATCTTTAATGGTGCTAAAATCGATAAATTGCGCGTTTATCATAGCCATTGTGCGTGGGATTGGTGTGGCTGAAAACTGCAGAGAATGCGGTCGTGTAGCATTTTGTGCGTAATCCTCTCCACTAAACATTTTTTCTAGTGCGTGCCGTTGTTTTGTGCCAAAGCGGTGCTGCTCATCACTCATCACTAAGGCAAAATTTCCAAAATCAAATTCTCTATATAAAATCGCCTGTGTGCCAATGATAAAATGCGCTTGATTGGAATCTTCTTGCATAAAAGGCAATAATATTTCATCATTTTCTTGCGTGCTTGTTTTTGTGTCTTTTTTCCCCTCTTTGGTTTGTGCGGTTACAAGTGCGATATTTACGCTATTTGGCAAGAGTCTTTTTGCTTCATTGTAGAGTTGCTTTGCCAAAATGCTTGTTGGTGCCATTAGAATGCTTTTTTTAGGATACGCCATCATTACGGCACTTAAGATGACAATAGTTTTCCCACAGCCTACATCACCCATTATAAGGCGTCTGCAAGCCTTTGGTTGAGCCAAATCGTGCGCGATAGCTTGGATTGCTTGCTGTTGTCCATTTGTGAGCGTGAAAGGGAGGGATTGAATGAAACTTTGATACTGCCCATTGCAGAGGAAATTTGCATTGCAATGAAGCTTTTTCTTGCGCAAACGCAGAGTGTAATACACGATTTCGCTTAATTTTATAGAATCTAAATATTCTCCAAAGAGCCCACCATTGCTTTTAAACTGCTGGACAAACACATCACTTGGAGCGAAAATTTCGCAGATTCTCTGTGCGTATGGAGGGTTAATCCCACAAGAGATGAGATTTTGCTCGCTAATAAAACATTTGGCAAGGGCTTGCAAAATTTTTGCTTTTTGTGGTGTGGCTTTAAACTTCATCGCTACTTCACCAAAGTTCGTAACTATGCGTGGTTGAATGATTGAAAAAAATCCTTGCTTTTCTTCAACCTTGCCATAGATTACGCATTGCTTCCCCTCGCTAAATTGCGCGCTCATAAATGGCTTTGGGTGAAAAATAATAAGCGAAAGCACTTGATTAAAATCACTTGCAATCGCACTTACGCGCAGAAAAGTTTTTTTGCCAAAGCCACCTTTGGTGCTTTGTGTTATTTGTATATGAAGAGTGCCAAGCGCACCATTATGCAAACGAGGCAAAAGTCGCCTATCCTCATAGCCTTTTGGTGGATTTAGGAGTAGTTCATAGAGATTGTGTATGTGGTTTTTTTGTGCGTTTTCTAAAAGTTTTTTTATCGCCCGTGTGTCTTTAAGTGTGGAATCGAGAGCGATATTTGGCGTTAGATTCTCAAATCGTGCATTGGTTAAAAAATCCACTTTTGTATTCCAAGTAGTAAGTTGGTGTCATTTTAAGACAAAATAAAAGCAAAGTATATTCCGCAATTAAGGGATAATGAGGCAGGGCTTATACGCCCTAAATAACATAAAACGCCTTGACTTTTATAGAAATTTAGCCTATAATCTCACTCTTTTTTGTTCCGGATTAGCTCAGCGGTAGAGTAGGCGGCTGTTAACCGCTTGGTCGCAGGTTCGAATCCTGCATCCGGAGCCATTCTTCTTAATTATCATCATAGGCTTTTTGTGTTGTTTTTAAGAGATTTGCACGGAGTATGGCGCAGCCTGATTAGCGCGCACCCTTGGGGTGGGTGAGGTCGTGGGTTTGAATCCCGCTACTCCGACCATTGTATCTCGTGCTACACAATCCAATCTAAAATTTATGATTTCTCAAAGTGGATTCTCGGGTCGATGAGCACATAGACTAAGTCGCTGATAATCCCAACAATAAGGGCTAAAAAAGTAAAAATATACAGCGTGCCAAAAATAATAGGATAATCACGATTTATCACACTCTCATAGCCCAAAAGTCCAAGTCCATCAAGACTAAAGATAATCTCAATAAGCAAACTCCCGCTAAAAAACATTCCTACAAACACCGCAGGGAATCCGCTTACAATCAATAGCATTGCATTGCGAAAAATGTGCCCGTATAAAACTTGCGTTTGGTTCGCCCCTTTGGCGCGTGCGGTTTGCGTATAAGTTTTATGGATTTCCTCTAAAAAGCAGTTTTTACACAGCATACTAAGGGTAGCAAATCCCCCGATAGAAATACAAAACACAGGCAACACAAGATGATGTAAGTAATCTAACACTTTATCTAGCGGGCTAAGATTCTCAAAGTTATCACTCACTAACCCACGCAATGGAAAAATATCAAAATAACTCCCACCAGCAAAAAGCACAATAAGAAAAATCGCAAATAAAAATGAGGGAATGGCATTGGCAATGACAATGACAAAACTTGTGCCTATATCAAAAGCAGAGCCGTGCTTAGTGGCTTTTAAGATTCCCAGCGGAATGCTTATAAGATAAATAATAAGAGTGCTAAACACGCCCAAAGAAATACTTACAGGAAGCTTTTGGATAATAATATCAACCACATCGTTTTGTTGATAAAAACTTTGCCCAAAATCAAAGCATAGATAATTTTTTATCATTTCTACATATCGCTCTAATAGTGGCTTATCAAAGCCATACATTTTTTTAATCTGCTCGATTAGTTCTGGCTCTAAGCCCACAGAGCCTTTGTAAAAATTTTTTTGTGCGATGGCAGATTCTGCTGGTTTATTGAGGTTTTCGATTTGAGCAATAGTGCGCTCCACAGGACCGCCCGGAGCGAGCTGGATAAGCGCGAAATTAAGCGTTAAAATCCCTAAAAGTGTGGGAACAAGGAGAAATAAACGCTTACAAATATAGCCAAGCAAAATTTACTCTTTTGGCACTTTATCTTTGCATTTGAGGCATTCATATATTTCTTGTTTGCGGAGTTCTCTCTCCACCATCGCTCCTCCACATTTTTCACATTTTTTTTCTATGAGAGGATATTTGCTTAAAAAAGTGCATTTTGGGTAATTCCCACAACCATAAAACGCCCCGCGTCTGCTAAATCGTTTGATAAGTTCACCACCACACTCTGGGCATTTTACACTGAGGATCTCTTTTGGTTTTTGATTGAGTGGTTTTGTGTTTTTGCACTCTGGATAGCCACTACACGCGATAAACTCACCCCTTTTGCTAAATTTTTTCACCATTGGTTTGCCACATTTTTCACACACTTCATTAGTGAGGTTTTGTTCTTGGTTTGATGATGGTTTGATATATTTGCATTTAGGATAGCCACTACACGCGATAAACTCACCAAATCTTCCATTGCGCTGGACAAGCTCTTTGTTGCATTTTGGGCATAGCTCACCTGTGGGGATAGCGATTTTTTGGCTAACGATGTTTTGCTTGCCTTGCTCTAATTTCTCCATAAATGGCTCATAAAACTCCCAAAGCATAGCATTCCAATCCACTTTTTTGCTTGCAATATCATCAAGCCTATCTTCTAGCGAGGCTGAAAAAGAACTATCCACAATTTCATTAAATGCCCCCTCAAGCATTTCTATGACTTTAAACGCGCTTTCTTGTGGGATTAGCGATTTTTTTTCATTGATGAGATATTCGCGGTTAAGCAATAGTGAAATAGTCGGCGCATAAGTGCTGGGGCGTCCTATGCCTAAAGATTCTAAAGTTTTAATAAGGCTTGCCTCGCTAAATCTCGCAGGTGGCTCAGTTTGCTTTTTGTGCTCTTTGATTGAAGTAGCCACAACTTTATCATTTTGTTTAAGTGCGGGCAATAATTCATCTTTGTCCTCTGTGCCTAAAATTTTATAGAATCCATCAAAGAGTAATCGCCTGCCATTTGCCTTGAATTTCATATTGCACTTAGCATTGCCAAAGAGGATACTTTGTGATTCAAATTCTGCATCGACACTTTGTGAGGCTAAAAACCTTTCATATATGAGTTTGTAGAGTTTTAATTCTTCTGGTTTTAAGTAATTTTTAGCGATGTCTGGTGTGAAATCTAAGTTTGTTGGGCGGATTGCTTCGTGTGCCTCCTGCGCACTTTTTGACTTCGTAGTATAGGTTTTTGGTTTTGGTGGCACATATTGCTTGCCAAAAGCTTTTTCTAAAAGTTTCCTTGCTGCGCTTTGTGCTTCTTTGGCTATATTAAGGCTATCAGTTCGCATATAGGTAATCACCCCTGTTATGCCGTTGTTTGTTTGCACGCCTTCATAAAGCCTTTGAGCGATACTCATAGTGCGAGATGGGCTAAAGCCGAGCTTGTTTGAGGCGTTTTGCTGGAGTGTTGATGTCATAAATGGTGGTGGCGTAGGCGTTTTTTTGGTTTTTTTGGCAATTTCAAGCACCTCATATTCTTGCTTTTTTAGAGAATCAAGTATTGCTTTGACTTGTTTTTCATCTTGGAGAGAGAGTTTTTCTAACGCTTTTTCATAAAACACAAGCTCAGATTCTATGGTGTTGCCATCTTTGGTTTGAAAGGTGGCGTTAATGATAAAGTATGTAACACTTTTAAATGCTTGGATTTCGCGCTCTTTATCAATTACAAGTTTGAGGGCTGCGCTTTGCACGCGTCCAGCACTTAATCCACGCGCGATTTTTGAGGAAATAAGATTGCTGAGTTTAAAGCCTACGATTCTATCAAGCAATCTGCGCGCTTGTTGCGCATTGACTTTATCCATATCAATAGTGCGAGGATTATCAAGGGCATTTTGTATCGCGCTTTTGGTGATTTCGTGGAATACTATACGCGGGAAACTGCCTGCATCAGCATCGAGCGTTTGCGTTATGTGGTAGCCAATCGCTTCACCCTCTCTATCCTCATCGGTAGCGATATAAGTAGTTTTAGCTTTTTTAGCTTTTGTTTGTATTTCGGAGACGATTTGTGCGTGGTCTTTGTCTATGGTGTATTTTGGGATAAATTGCTTTTGTTTGACTTCGATACCCAAAGTATATTTAGGCAAGTCGCGTATATGTCCCTTAGAGGCGATGACTTCGTAATCTTTGCCTAAAAAGTTTTTGATTGTCCGTGCTTTTGCAGGAGATTCTACAATGATGAGATTTTTCATTATATGCCTTAAGTTTTTATTTGATTCTTTTTTAGCTCAATTCTCAATTATGGAAACATTGTCATTTGGCTTACAATCCATAGTTTTAAGAATCTAAAAGGCAAAATTCTAGCACACTTCACTAAAATTTTTCACTAATTTTTTCATTTATTTTTGGAATAGTTTTTGCTTTTTGGCTCAAGGGATACAACTTTAACTTCAGTCAAAAAGGATACTTTATGAGCTTTAAGATTAACACCAACATTTCCGCGTTAAATGCGCACACCATAGGGGTTGTGAATAATAGAGCCCTTCACAACTCTTTGGAAAAATTAAGCTCTGGTTTGCGGTTAAACAAAGCCGCTGATGATGCTTCTGGTATTGCTATTGCGGACTCTTTGCGCTCTCAAGCCGAGAGTCTTGGGCAAGCTGTGAGGAACGCCAATGATGCGGTTGCGGTTATCCAAATTGCGGATAAGGCAATGGATGAGCAATTAAAAATCCTTGATACCATTAAGACAAAAGCCGTCCAAGCAGCACACGATGGACAGAGCACAGACACTAGAAAGGCATTACAGAGTGATATTTTGCGTTTGTTAGAGGAGCTTGATAATATTGCTACTACCACAAGCTTTAACGGACAGCAAATGCTTTCTGGTGCGTTTTCAAATAAAGAATTCCAAATTGGTGCATTTTCAAACCAAAGTATTAAGTCATCTATTGGTCCTACGAGTTCAGATAAAATCGGGCATGTGCGTATGGAATCAAGCTCAATCACAGGTAAAGGCGTGCTCGCTTCGGCTGCGGCAAGCTCCTTGACTGAAGTAATGTTCCATGTAAAAGAAGTCGATGGAAAAAATAGCTATGAGTTAGAAACGGTGAAAATTTCCACTTCAGCAAATACAGGTATTGGTGTGCTTGCAGAAGTGATTAACAAATATTCCGACACACTTGGTATGCGTGCGGCGTGGCAGGTAATGGGCACAGGAAATATCCCTGTGCAATCAGGCACGGTGCACGGACTTGTGGTAAATGGTGTAACTATTGGTTCGATAGATGAAGTGCGTAAAAATGACTCTGATGGACGCTTGATTAACGCATTTAACTCGGTAAAAGAGCGAACAGGTGTGGAGGCTTGGACTGATATTTCTGGGCGTTTGAATCTAAGAGCCACAGATGGAAGGGCAATTTCAATACGCACCCAAAGTGCTACGGGTAAAGTGTTTGGTGGTGGTAACTTCGTGGGGATTAGCGGGACAAAGCACGCTATCATTGGTCGTTTGACACTTATTAGACAAGATGCGCGCGACATTATCATTAGTGGTATGAATTTTAGCCACGTGGGATTCCACACAGCACAAGGAATCGCACAATACACCGTGAATCTGCGTGAGTTGCGTGGTGAAATTGGTGCGAATGTGGCTTCAGCGTGTGGTGCAAACCCAAATATTTCATTTAGAGAAATTCACGCTGATGGTATCGGTGCGGGTGTTACGAGTTTGCGTGGTGCGATGGTGGTTATGGATATGGCAGAATCTGCGCGTATGTTGCTTGATAAACTTCGTGCGGATATTGGTTCTGTGCAAATGCAGCTTATTGCTACCATCAACAATGTCTCGGTTACGCAGGTTAATGTTAAAAGTGCGGAATCTGTTATCCGTGATGTGGATTTCGCTGAGGAATCTGCGACTTTCTCTAAGCATAATATTTTGGCACAGAGCGGAAGTTTTGCTATGGCACAAGCAAACCTTGTCCAGCAAAATGTGTTGCGATTGTTGCAATAGCATAGAGATTCCATAATTTTTATGGAATCTTAGAGGTTTTTATAATGGTGGATTTTTTTGAGCGCAATATTACCGCGTTACAAAAAATCTCTCCCACACTTTGCAAACGATTAAAAGAAGTAACTCCAAACGAATCGTATGAGGTTTTTACTACAAGCGATTCTATCAATTTCAATATTGTTCGTATAAGCGATTCTACCCCGATTTTTCTGCATTCTCCCATTGAAGAAACAAACGAAAAAATAGCACAATTTGCGGAGTTTTGTCATTATCCATTTTTGTATTTTTTTGGGCTTGGCAATGGCGTGTTTTATAAAGTGCTTACACAAAATGAGAATCTTAAAAGTGTGGTTGTCATCGAGCCAGAGATTGAGATTTTATTTATTGTGTTGCATTTGCTTGATTTTTATGATGATATTTTAAGCAAGCGCATAGTGTTTTTAGATTCCAAAAGTAGCTACCAAGATATTTTGCAACTTTTTATCAAAAATAAACACGCTAAAATTTACTCTAAACTTTACAATCTGCATATTTTTAATCCATTTTATGAGCATTTTGCCACTCAAAGTGTAGAGTTTAATAAACTTTTTGTGCGTGCGATTCATCATTGCGTGATGAGCGTGGGGAATGATAGCAAAGATTCTATCGTGGGCATTGCACACCACATTGCTTCATTGCCTGAAATGTTGCATTCACCCTCGCTTATCACACTTATTAAAGAGCTTCAGCTTAAACGCTCCCAAATCAATGCAAACAATGAGGGCAAAAAGGCTGGTTCTACCGCAGTGATTGTCTCCACAGGTCCAAGCCTTAGCAAGCAGTTGCCACTTTTAAAGCGTTATCAAGATTATATTACTATTTTTTGCATTGATGCTTCATTCCCCATTTTAGCGCGCGAGGGAATCGTGCCTGATATTGTGTTTTCTCTAGAGCGTGTGGATTTAACCGCGCAATTTTATGAAAAAACCCCCAAATCCAAGCATAAAAATGTCATTTTTGCCATTACTTCAATCGTGCATAAGCGTTTAAAAGACGCAATCAATGGCGATTTAGTGCAGATGAGTATGCGTCCTTTTGGCTATACGGCGTATTTTGGCTTTAAGGAATATGGATACATTGGCGTGGGACTAAGTGCAGCAAATATGGCGTATGAAATGCTTGTATATTCGCGTTTTTCACGCTGTATTATCATAGGGCAGGATTTGTCCTTTGGCAAAGATGGGAGCTCACACGCACAAAATGCCGTGTATGGCGAGCGCGAAATTAAGCCATTAGAAGAAGATTCCCAAAAAGTGCTCTTGCCTGCTTATGGTGGAGAAGGTTTTGTGGAGAGCACACCTATTTGGAAAATGTTTTTAGAATTTTATGAGACAGACATTGCCCAAACACCTTATAAAATTGAGGTAATTAACGCCACAGAAGGTGGGGCTAGGATTGAGGGGACAAAGGAAATGAGCTTTGAAGAAGCACTTTTACCCATTGATACAAGCCAAAAAAAACAACCTTTGCATTTAAGCCCGCCAGATTCTCAAACAATACAAGAGAATCTGCAAAAAGCCCACCAAAAAACACAGGAATTTATCGATTTTGGTATTGAAAAAAAGGCTAAGATTGAGGAAGTTTTCTTAGAAGTGGCGCATTTATGCGATGAACTAGAGGAGGCAAATAAAAGCAAAGATTTGGAAAATATCGATTTTAATCGTGTTGAAGACGCGCTTAATCACATACAAGAAATTAAGGATTTTTTTGGGGACAATAACTTTACAATGTGCTTTAATGATGCGATTCAATCTTATATCGTGCATCAAGAAATGGAGATTGCAAAGATTATCGTTGGTGTGGCGCGAGATGAAATGGCACTTAAAGCCAAACAAATAGATTTGCTTTTTGCACATAAATATTGGCTTTTTTCGCTTGCTGGCGGGATTGATAGTGTGATTTTTGTGGCGCAAAAATCTTTTGATGAATGGAAAGATTCTATCTCAATAAAAAAGGAGTAAAAATGGACTTAGATGAAATAAATTATAGCTTGTGGTGTGATTTTATCCATAGGGATTTTTTGCATAATGGCTTTGGTGCGTTGCTTTCTTATGGTGTAAATGGTGCAACAAGCAATCCTAGCATTTTTGCTAACGCACTTGAAAGCCAATCCTATAAAAAGCGCGCAGAGAAGCTAAAACAAGAAAATGGTAGTATGAATGCTAAAGAGATTTATGAGAATCTTGGTTTTAATGATATTAAAACAGCAGCACAAATCCTCACACCACTTTATAACAAAAACCAAGACAACGGATATATAAGCATTGAAATCGACCCATTTTTGTGTGATGATGCACCAAAAAGTATCGATGAGGGCGTGCGGATTTTTCAAAGCATAGGCAAGCCAAATGTGATGATTAAAGTTCCAGCTACGCAGGCAGGATATGAAGTAATGAATGCTTTGATAGCAAAAAATATCCCCGTGAATGCTACGCTTATTTTTTCCCCAAATCAAGCAAACCAATGTATGCAGGCCTTTGCCCAAGCAAGAAAGGGGAACTCCATAGCGCGTGGTGTGGTAAGTATCTTTGTATCTCGCTTTGATAGGGCATACAATGCGATGCAAGAGGCAAAAGATGAGGTAAAAAATACGCTCGGAATCGCTAATGCCAAAAAATGTTATAGTATTATTCAAGACTTTGATGACAAGTTTTCTCGTCCGCTTTTTGCTTCTACGGGAGTGAAGGGCGATGATTTGCCAAAGGATTACTACATTACCTCGCTTATTTTGCCAAAAAGCATTAACACCGCACCGCTTGATGCACTACAATATTTCGTGCAAGAGAGGGAGGATTGGCAAGAGCAGGTTGTAGATTCTAATGTCCAAAAAATTCTTAGCCTTGTTGGTGAAGAGAATTTGACGCAAATGTATAATACTTTGCTTACAGATGGAGTGAATGCTTTTAAGCAAAGTTTTGAAGAAATGCTTGCAAAATTATAGAATCTTTACGCATTTTTAAGGCTTTGCAAGAAAATTTCACTACAATGCAACTTATGCTATAATCGCGTTTTGCGTTGTGGTTAGAGTAAAAATTAAGGAGAAAAAATGAATACAATAGAGGGAAAACTCAAATTGCGTGGTGATGAGCGCATTGCTATTATCGGTAGTAGATTTAATCATCTTATCACAGATAGACTTATTGAAGGGGCGAGAGATTGTTTCTTGCGACACGGAGGCAATGATGAGTTGTTAGATTTAATCCTTGTGCCGGGCGCGTATGAAATCCCATTTGCCTTGCAAAAGATTCTCTCACAAAATACTTATGATGGAATCTGTTGTCTTGGTGCGATTATACGCGGGGCAACCCCACATTTTGATTATGTGAGTGCGGAGGCGACAAAGGGCATTGCCAATGTTACACTTAAGTATGGCGCAGCAGTTACTTATGGTGTGCTTACCACAGATAGTATCGAGCAAGCTATCGAGCGTGCTGGCACAAAGGTAGGCAACAAGGGATTTGAGGCAATGGCAGGGCTTATCGAGCTAGTAAGCCTGTATGAGAGTCTTGGCGTTTAAGGAGAGATAATGGCGACAAGGTCGCAGGCAAGGAGTGCCGTCATAGCAATGCTATACGCTTATGATGTGGGGAATATCAGCATTCTCACTCAAGCGCAGGGTTTTTTGGAAGAGAGAAAAATCCGCCATAAACAACAAGATTTCGCGCTCAATCTCTTTAATGGGGTGATACAAAAGCGCGAAGAGCTAGATTCTTGTATCAACACACATTTAAAGGAATGGGATATAGCGCGTATTGGTCGCATTGAGCATTCAATATTGCGACTTGGGAGCTATGAACTACTTTTTAGTGATACAGATGCACCCATTGTGATAAATGAGGCTATTGAGCTTAGCAAGGCTTATGGCGATGATAATGCCCCAAAGCTCATAAATGGCGTGCTTGATTCTATCAAACAACTGCGAAAGCCAACTTAGTATGCCACAAGCTCAAGCATTCATTTTTGCAGGAATCAATGGCGCAGGTAAAAGCACATTGTATTATGATGAGCTTTTACGCGATAAATCATTTGGGATTCGCATAAATACTGATGAATTTGTCAGTAGCTTTGGGAGTTGGAAAAATCCAAAAGAACAATTTAAGGCTTCTAAAATCGCCCTAAAACTTCGCCAAAATTGCATTAAAAAGCATTATGATTTCAACCAAGAAACTACGCTTTGTGGCAAAAGTATAGTGAATCTTTTTAGCGAATTGAAAACACAAAATTACGCTATTTCGCTGTATTATATTGGTGTAAATAGCGCGCAAATTGCTAAAGATAGAGTTAAAATGCGCGTTGCTAAAGGCGGACACGATGTGGATTCTCTTTTAATTGATAGGCGATTTACTCAATCTATACAAAATCTACTAAAAATCGCTAAATTCTGCGATAAGATTGTGTTATTTGATAATAGTGGTAGTGAAAAACAGCTGATTTTCAAATACAATAAAGCAAATGATTGTATTATTGATACAATATCGCGTAAAAATATGTGGATTTATAATAAAGCAAATTTGCTAAAAAGCGAACTTGGGATAAAATTTAAATAAATCAAGCCCTTAAAACTTCAATTATTGCCCTTAAGTTTAAACCACGCAGATAATGACATATATCAAATACTAAATAAAGGCGTTAGAAATTTAGAAATAACAAGCAAAAATTTACTTTATAAGGAGGCAATTATGCCAAGCACTACTGAATTGATGAAGACATATTTATGTAAAAAGTTGCAGTTTTTAGAGTCTATCCCCAAATGCTATCAGTAATATCGCCGTCATAGGACTTTTTAGATGATTTTTTGTCTTTTTCTTTTTTATCTTTTGTAAAACTTTTTTTGTAAAATTTACCTGATTTTTGTTGCTCGCTTTCATCAATGCTTAGTTTGTGCTCTAAGATAGCAATTTGGTCCTTTTTAAGCCCGATAGTCTTTTTGCAACAAGATTGTATAAAGTAGCTCAAAAGTTTTTGGCATAGCTTTTCCTCTGGCATTGTGCCTTTGAGGGTTTCATACATTTCAAGTGCATTTTGACTTATTTCAAGCGTGGCGATTTTGGAGAGAAGCGTTTGAGAATCCACCTCCACATCGTCCATTTCGCAAAGTTGCATTTGTGCTTTAGTGTTTTGCTTAATATTGTTAATCTCTTTAAACTCTAATGGCGTTGCTAGCGTAATCGCTACGCCTCTTTTGCCCGCTCTACCTGTGCGCCCAATGCGATGGACATAGCTTTGTGGGTCAAGAGGGATATGGTAATTAAACACATGGCTTACATCGCTTATATCAAGCCCTCGAGCAGCCACATCAGTAGCGACAAGAATCTCGGCATTATTTTGCTTGAAATCCATTATGACACTGCGCCTATCGCGTTGCTCCATATCGCCGTGTAATGCTAGGGCATTGAAATTCGCTTCTTTAAGGTTATTGGCTAGTATATCAGCCTCTTTTTTTGTGCGCGTAAAGATAATGCTTTTGTTTGGATTCTCTATTTCTAATAGTTTTAAAATTGCCTCATTACGCTCGTTTTCGTTAATAATATAATATTTTTGTTCAATGTTTTGGTTGTTGATTTCTACGGGAGAAATTTTGACAAACTCTGGTTTGCGTAAAATTTTTAGCGCGAGATTTTTGATTGGCTCGGGCATTGTCGCAGAAAAAAGCAGTGTTTGCTTATTGCTTGGCAAGTAAGTGAAAATATGCTCTATGTCATCTAAAAATCCCATATCAAGCATTTCATCACTTTCATCAAGCACGACAACCTTTGGTGCGAAATCCTGAAGTCTGCCATTCATCAAATGGTCTAAAAGCCTACCCGGTGTGGCAATCATCACTTTTGGTTTGTATTTTAGCAAATCGCATTGCCGTTTTATACTTTGCCCACCATACATACAAATAGTCTTAATCCGCGCAAACTTTCCAATCTTTAAAAACTCTTCGCTGATTTGCATTGCAAGTTCGCGTGTAGGAGTGATGACGAGGGCTTCTATTTGTTTGTTGCGCCCGAGTTTGTTTAAAATAGGGATAGCAAATGCAGCTGTTTTGCCCGTGCCCGTTTGTGCTTGCGCTATTAAATCGCTTCCTTTTAGCACAATGGGGATAGATTGCTCTTGTATGGGTGATGGCACAGAGAATCCCACTTCTTTAATGCCACGCAGTATGTGGCTACGCAAGTTAAAATCACTAAAGTTTTTGGTGGTTTTTTGCAGAGATTCTGCTTCGTTGCAATCACTCTGTATATCCAAATCGTGCTCTGGTATGTATTTATCTGTTTGCATTGCCTAGTCCTATAACAAAAAGTTTGGGATATTGTAGCAAAAACTTTATATAAAAATTCCAAAAGTTTTTATCTTTAGTTATAATGTTCTTGGCAGGCGTTTTGTGCGTTATGAGAATCTATAAAATCTTATTGTTAAGGAGAAGAATTTGGAGGAGTTTTTGTATAGCAGTGTGTTTTACCAAGCTCCTTTAGTTGCGAGCTTTTTGGCTGGGATTATTACTTTTCTTAGTCCTTGCATTCTACCGCTAATCCCAGCGTATATTTCTTATATAAGTGGTATTTCTTTGGAGCATATCACACAAAACCCAACCAAACACCGCACGAAAATTATCCTTACTTCGCTTAGTTTTATCGCTGGATTTTGTGTGGTGTTTGTGGTTTTAGGGATTTTTGTGGATACTTTGTTAAGTGAGATTTTAAGCAGTGCGGTTTTTCGCATTGTTTCTGGGATAGTTGTGATTGGCTTTGGACTTCATTTTTTGGGAATCTTTAGGTTATCATTTTTATATAAGTTGCGTTTTAGTTTTAATATCACACCACCCAAAGGCAAGGTTTTATCGATATTTGCTCCTTTTTTGCTTGGAGTGAGTTTTAGTGCTTGTTGGAGTCCTTGTGCTGGACCCATACTTGCCTCAATCCTTGCACTTGGCGCGCTAAAGGACAATGAAGCATTGCATCTTATGCTTGCTTATTCGCTTGGACTTGGATTGGCATTTTTTATAACAGCACTTTTGATTGATTGCTCTCTTGGTTTTTTAGCAAAATTAAAGTCCTTTGTTCGCGTCATTGAAGTGGTTTGTGGTATTTTACTCCTCGTGCTTGGAGTGCTTATTTTAAGCGAAAAGTTAGATGAAGTTGTTGGGGTTTTAATGAATTTGTAAGCACAAACTTATTGTGAGTGTGCGAGATGGCATTTGTAATAGAGAATCTATTCTATTTTAAGTTTGAGATTCTCTTTATCAATAGAGATATTTCTTTGTGGGGCGTCATCAAAACTTATCATATCTCTGCCTTTTGGGAAAATATGTTCATAAAAAATCTCATTATGTCGTTTCCAAGAGCCCCTAGTGATAATCTTGGCATTTTGGAGTTCTTCATCAATGTGCTTAAGCTCCTCATTTTTTGCTTTTGCGGCATTTTGCACGGTGGCGATGCGCTCTTTTAAAAATTCAGCATTTTTTACTAAAGCGATATATTCCGCCATAGCATTTTTTATTTTTTTATCAATGGGTTCTTTAAGTCGCTTTTTTTCATCGATGATACTTTTTAGTTGCGCGACAATGGGTTTAGATTTCCTAATATTTTCGTTCTCTTTATTGAGGAGTTGTAAAAGTTTATTGACTTTATTTGTGCATTTTTGGATAAATTCATTGCTTTCTTCCACCACATTGCGGATTCCATAATAACAATCTGGCGAAATGTAGAGTTCGTTTTCCCCGCCTTCCACGCTTTTGATTTGCAATGTCCCACTAAAGTAAATTTTTGAATGCGAGTAAAGTTTGTTGATAGTGAGGTTTTGTGCTCGTATTTGTCCGCCTGTCGCAATGTCAATTTTTATGTTTTTTGCATCAAGGTTAGCCATTTCAGAGTTTTTGATTCTTAGTTCATTGGCGATTACCGTGCCTTTGACAAAGTCGATATTGCAAGTTTCACATTGCACAAAGGCACTTTGGTGGATTTGCCCGTGTATAGTTACTTCTTTACCGATAATACGGGCTTTTTCTCCCACAGAGCCCATAATGTCAATTTGCGTTGCTTCGATGACCATTCCGCGACCTACTGCGTCATCTTCTGGATTCTGTCCGCTTATGGTTACGACAATGTCCTTATTCACCCCTCCAAGTAAATGCCCGACATTACGCAAATTGACTTCCTTAAACTCATTGCTCTCAAACATTTTTAAGTATCCTTGCTTAACGCTTACATACCCCTTTTGCAAGGCAGTATAGGAGACATATTCATCTTTTTCCTCTTTGGAAAAAAGTTTTTCATCAAAGACAATTTCTCTAGCGATTTTTTCCTTAGGTTCTGGTGCTTTTTGCTCTGCTTGTTCGTTCTCTTTAGATTCTTTGGGGGCTTCTTGTTTTTTTGCTTTGTCTTTCTCATCGCTATCCCAATCATCATCGTCATCTTCGCTTTCTTCTTCTGGTAGAGAATAATCAAAATACCTCCCCTTAAGGTTTCGCCCACTTTCTCCCTCGCTCTCATAGCTTACGCGCAATATTTCTTGGTTTGCTTCCACTGCGTAAGAAGCGAGTCCAAGTGAAGTATTATTTTCTTTTTCCCATTGTTCTTTGGGTAAAAACTTCAATGTAGAGCCTGCTTTTGGCACATAGGCACTCGACCTCTCAAGCTCAAAAGTAATCTCTTCTTGCAATTCATCATTTTCGCATTTATCTTGCAAGTTGAGTGCATTTATCTTTTGTGCGAGGTCTTCAAACATTTTTTGTCCAAGTGAAGCGCATTTGATTTGCTCCTCAGCGGTATCTGTTTGCACTTGGGAATCTGTAGAATCTGGCAATGCGCGTATTTCGCAAGATTCTCCAAAGGCACTTACATCACGCACAATGATTCCCAAGATTGCCTTTTTGCGTTGAATCTCTTCGTATAGATGTCGTATAAAAGCCGCTAAGCTCTTAATTTTTACCCCCTTTTTAAGTGTGAGGTAAAGTTTGTTGTAATGGGTGTTTGTGGAGAGTTCTATAAAACTTGCTAAATCCTCCTCTTCTGTGATACGAATGCTAATATCAAAGTCTTGGTGGAGGTTAAAATCTGTTTTTTTGTTGTAGTTTTCTTCGTTTTCTAAGATTTCGTGCGCTTCAGTTGCTGGTATAAGGGTAGAATCTTTCTCGGCAAAATCCTTATAAGTGTGAATCTCAAGTATATCAAAAGTAAGTCTATGATAATCAAGTGCGTATAAATCACAAGTATTTTGCACGCTTTGCTCGACATCTTTGCAATTTCGCACAACCACTGGACGAAAACCTTGCATAACACTCCCTGTAATGTGAATTTAATCATTGAAAAATAATTTTGATATAATTACATATTTTTGCTTAACTAATCGACAAACAAAGGAAATTTTTGATATTTAAGGCATTTTTGACTAATAGCTCTGGGATTTTATGCTCGCGCATTTTTGGATTCATTCGTGATTTGTGTATGGCTTCATTTTTGGGTGCTGGGGTATTGAGTGATATATTTTTTGTCGCATTTAAGCTCCCTAATCTCTTCCGCAGAATCTTTGGCGAGGGCGCATTTGTGCAAAGTTTTTTGCCGAGTTTTATTGCCGCGCGAGCTAAGGGGGCTTTTAGTGTTATTGTGTTTGTGATTATATGTGGGGTTATATTGCTTATAAGTTTGTGTGTGTGGGCATTTAGTGGGGTTTTTACTAAGGCATTGGCTTTTGGATTCTCACCCCAGCAAATAGAGCTTGCAAGCCCTATCGTAGCGATAAATTTTTGGTATTTAGAGTTGGTATTTGTAAGCACTTTTTTAGGTTCACTTTTGCAGTATAAAAATTGCTTTTGGGTAAGCGCGTATAACACTGCATTGCTTAATATTGCGATGATTGGTGCTTTGTGGTTTGCGCGTGATATTGATGATATTAGGGCGGTATATATTTTAAGCTATGGAGTGCTTATTGGCGGAGCGTGCCAAATTGCCTTGCATTTTTATCCGCTTGTGCGATTTGGTTTTGGGCGACTTTTGGTTGTGGGATTGCGTGAGATTCTCTCAAGTAGGCGATATTTTAGAGAATCTCACACTAAAGATGATTTGCATTCACAAAACCTGCAAGCAAAAAACAATATCATCGCCTTAAAGAAGCGCGCCATACACATCAAAAATGATGTAAAAGCATTTTTTAAGCAATTTTTCCCAGCATTGCTTGGGAGCTCTACGGCACAAATTGCCTCATTTTTAGATACGCTTATTGCTTCATTTCTTGCAAGTGGTGCGATAAGTTATTTATATTATGCGAATAGAATCTTTCAGCTCCCTCTAGCCATTTTTGCCATTGCGGCTTCTAGCGCGCTTTTCCCCACTATTGCTAAGGCGGTAAAAAACGCCCAGCACAACGAGGCTTTAGGCTTAATGAAAAAGGCGTTTTGGTTGTTGCTTATTGCACTGTGTTTGTGTGTGGTTGGTGGGATAATGCTTAAAGATGAAATTATTTGGTTGCTTTTTGAGCGAGGGAAGTTTGAGCGCAGTGATACGCTAGAAGTGGCAAATGTGTTTGCAATGTATTTGGTTGGTTTGTTGCCATTTGGTTTGGCGCGGATTTTTTCTTTGTGGTTGTATTCGCATAAAATGCAGGGCAGGGCGGCGAAAATCTCGGCAATCTCGCTTTTATGCGGCGTAGGATTCTCACTTATTTTAATGCACCCACTTGGCGCAATGGGGCTTGCACTTGCCTCCTCGCTTGGTGGATTTTTGTATTTTATACTCACGGTGCGTGTTTTTGGGCTAAAGCAGTTGAGTTTAATGCTAAAAAATACCAAAGGCTTAGCTTTACTTGCTATAATGGTAGGTTTTTTAGTTGTGGTTTTAGGTGTGTTTAAGCATTATGAAAAATCTTTTGGAATCTTGGTCTAATGGGATTTGGTAGCAGTGTGCGAGCGACAATACAAAATATAAGGAAGTAGGAATGAAAATATTACTCTATGATTCTCAAAGTAGGCAAAAGCGCGAATTTGTCTCTATTGCACCCAATGAAGTAAGAATCTATGTGTGCGGTCCCACGGTCTATGATGATGCGCATCTTGGACACGCGAGGAGTTCGATTGCATTTGACTTGTGGCGCAGGGTGTTTCTTGCTAATGGGTATCAAGTAATGTATGCAAAAAATTTCACCGACATTGATGATAAAATCATCAACAAAATGCACCAAACCAATCAAACGCTAGAGAAACTTACTAATCATTACATTGAGGCATATTTGAATGATATGGATAGGCTTGGCGTCTTGCGTGGCGACATTGAGCCACGAGCCACACAGAATCTAGCGAGTATCCAAACAATGATAGAGGAGCTACTAAAGAGGGGGTATGCGTATTTAGGGCAAAATGGCGATGTGTATTTGCAAGTGCAAAAAGATTCTCAATATGGCGAACTTTCTCATCATAATGTGGAAAACACGCAAAGTCGTATCCAAAATGCTGATGATAAATTGGAATCTAGGGACTTTGCCTTGTGGAAAGGCTACAAAGGGCAGGGCGATGTGAGCTTTGAGAGTAGCTTTGGTGCTGGTCGTCCGGGCTGGCATATCGAGTGCTCTGCAATGATAGAATCTCACCTTGCTTATAAAGATAAAGATTTTGCGATTGATATTCACGCTGGGGGGAGCGATTTGCTTTTCCCTCACCACGAGAACGAGGCAAGTCAAACCCGCTGTGCTACCGATAGAGAGCTAGCAAAATATTGGCTGCATAATGGCTTTGTCAATATCAATGGTGAAAAAATGAGCAAATCGCTTGGCAATAGCTTTTTTATTAAAGATGCACTTAAAGTCTATGATGGCGAGATTTTGCGTAATTACTTGTTAGGCGTGCATTATCGCGGTGTGCTCGATTTTAACGAAGAGGATTTGCTGAGCTCTAAAAAGCGACTTGATAAACTCTATCGTTTAAAGAAGCGATTAAAGATTTCTCAAAGCACACAAGAAGCGATAACTTCGCTCGATTCTAAACAAACCTTAGAATCGAGCGTATTTGGACGCATTGCAAAGCACGCAAACAATGAGTTTGTAACAAACTTTTTGCAATCACTTAATGATGATTTAAACATTTCAAAAGCCCTAAGTGTGCTAGAAGAAATGCTTAATGGCGCGAATGAATATATTGACAAATCTCCAAAAGATAGCGCGTTTATGGAAGTCATAGCGTATAACATCGCTTTTATTGCACTCACTCTTGGCATTGGTGGCAAAGATGCGAGCGAGTATTTTCAACTTGGCGTGAGTAAGGAAGAGAAGCAAAAGATACAAACCCTCATCGCTCAAAGACTGCAAGCAAAGCAAGAAAAAAATTATACCAAAGCAGATAGCTTGCGCGATGAACTCAAAGCAATGGGGATTGAGATTATGGATAGTCCGCAAGGCACGATATGGGAAAAGGTGTAGTTTATAGCACCCTCAAAAACGCCTCTAATGCGTTGATTTCCTCTTCGCTTAAATTGAGCGGGCGCAAAATCTCATCGCTCTTTGGAAAAGGCGGATTATAAGCCTTGCCCTCTTGTGGCTCTGGCTTTGCCATACCGAAATTATACCCAAACAGCACGCCTCGCAAATGCGGGAAAAGCCCGTTGTGCATATAGGGCGCACTTTTTGCCACGCCACGCAAACTCGGCGTTTTAAACGCCCCCACATCGCTAGGATTTTTGGTTACCTCATATCGCCCCAAATCCTCGTATTTCTCACGCCCATAGAAATGCAAGCCAAGATTATGAAACTTCCCATCGCTAAAAGCTACGCTATTATGGCAGTTGATACACCGCGCTTTGGTGCGAAAGAGGTGCAGTCCCCACACTTCCTCATCGCTTAGCCCCTTGCCATTGCCATTTAAGAATCTATCAAAGCGATTTTGCGCGGGCATTAGGCTTCGCTGATAAGTAGCGAGGGCTTTGGCTAGGAGTTCTTTTGTGATTTTGTCCGTGCCAAAGGCGATTTTAAAGAGCTCTTTATATTCTTTGATTTTGCGGAGCTTTTTAGCGGCTTTATCGGCGTTATACGCCATTTCTAGCGGGTCAGCTATGGGAAAAAGGCTTTGAGATTCTAAATCTTGCGCCCTCCCGTCCCAAAATTTCTCTTTGCCAAACGCACTCATCGCCACGCTTGGCGAGTTTCTACGCCCTAGCTGTCTATTATGCCCATAGCTTACACTTCTCCCATCAGCAAACCCGAGCTCTTTATCGTGGCAATTTGCGCACGCGATTTGATTTGACGCTGATAGTCTTGGCTCATTAAAGAGCTTTTCACCCAAATCGCGCTTTTCTTTAGAGTAGGGATTGTGCGCGGGGTAAGGTGGCGTTTTTGGCAATGGCGCAATCTCCAAATGCGCGCGCACTTGCGCTTCTACTTCACCGCGCTTTTTAGAATCAAGTTCGTTTAGATTTTGACTAGATTGTAGCAGTCCTAACTGCCGTGCAAAATCCTCCACCACAGCCTCATCGATATGCGCTTTCGTCCATTTGGTAGAGTCCGCATTGCTATACATTTTGCGGAGATTCTCGATATGTGGTTTGGGTGATTTGGTGGCTTGAGTTTTGCCCTGTGCTTGCGCGACTACACCAAGCAAAGCAAACACTACAAACACTACATAGCAGATTTTAGACATTTTTTCTCCTTTGGTTTTTGTCATTGTGAGTGCGATTTCTTTGCTATATTGAATCGTCATTGCGAGCAGATTTTGCATAAATCCGCGTAGCAATCTATTGTTTTTGTTATTGCAAGATTCTGCGCGCAGCAATCCAATTTCCCATCCGCAAGGGAGAGAGAAATTCTTTGTCATACTGAGGGCTAAAAGCCCGAAGTATCTCAAAAAAGCAACAATTTAGAGATATTTCGCTAACGCTCAATATGACAACATACAGATTGCCACGCTCGTTTCACTTACTCGCAATGACGGAGTTTTCTTTGTCATATTGAGGGAGTGAAACGACCGAAATATCTCTCTTGTTATTTTTGAGATACTTCGCTTACGCTCAGTATGACAATGGTTTTTTGTCATTGCCACGCTCGTTTCGCTCGCTCACAATGACAATTTCTTAAAATTTATACCCCACCTGCACCCAAAATTGCCTCCCTAGCTCATATACAGGGATAGAGCTAGCAGAGGCAAAAGCCGTTGTAGCATTGCCATTTGCTAGTCCAAGTGTAGTCATATTTTGACTATTTAGCACATTATAAATATCGACATTTGCATATAGCGTTTGTCCCCTCCATATATCCACTTCAAAGCCCACGCGCATATCCCAACTAAAGCTAGGTTTGAAGCTATGCCTTGCGTATTGTGTCCCGCGAAATGTGGTGTCATACAAATTTGGGTGGCTTCTTTGGGTGATGACTATCATTTTATCATAGCCACTGCGAAATCTAAAAAAGTTATTAACCAACCACTTTGTGCGCGAAATGCTAAAAGTATGCGTAGTATTTAGTCGTAGCGTAAAAGGGCGGGCGAAATTTTCCACAGGGCGATTTCGATAAGAAATAATCTCCCCATCATATTTTATAAGCGTGTTGTTGTAGTAGCTGTCATCGGCTGCTTGGGGATTGTAAGTCCTAGCACTATGCGTGTAGTCAAAGGCAAGTAAATATTGATGAGAGATTCCATAAGTTTGCAACGGTTTAGTGTTTTGTAAAATCAGTGAGACAATATCGCTCTCACTTCGCCCGTCATTTGTATAGACATTATAACCTCCTGTATAGCCACTAGGCACATTGTTGCCATTTGCGCTCCTCCCTTGCACGCGCATTATTTCATCTCTGCCCGCGCGATAAATGTATTTCACACCAATGCTAAAACTCCCAATTTCTTGCGTTACCCCAGCCATTAACTCATCACTATATGGAATCTTTAGCTTACGAAACAAAAATGAGCTACTGCCTTGCTCTTTTAAATCCTCTCTTTCTACCCACGCACTAGGCATATTTGTCGTAGCGTCTAAATCACGCGTGTAATATCGCATAGAATCTAGCACCAAATCATAAAGTCGATAGCTAAAAATCGAGCGCGCATAGTAGCGATTTGCCCCAAATGTGATTTTTGTCTGCCACTGCTTTGGCGCGGGGGTTATGTAGTTAAGCGAAAATCTAGGCGCAAGACTTTGCTTGCTCATATAGCTATCCCCATCAAAGCGCAAGCCCAAGCGCGTATTTAACTCCCCTACCTTTCCTAAATCAAAATTTATATCATCTTCGACAAAAATCCCATAGGCAAAATTATCAAACTTGATAGAATTTACCCCCTCTTCTTGAAGGTAAGTAAAAAATTGTCCATTCCACCCAACTCCTGCGCCACCTAGCACCTTGCCACTAGAGCAACTATCTAGCCCTAAACTATCTGCGCCACAAGAGCCACCATTGAGATTTTTGATACTTTG
Organism: Helicobacter sp. 23-1048; assembly: GCF_053654545.1. Classification (NCBI taxonomy): domain Bacteria; kingdom Pseudomonadati; phylum Campylobacterota; class Epsilonproteobacteria; order Campylobacterales; family Helicobacteraceae; genus Helicobacter; species Helicobacter sp. 23-1048. The sequence continues at coordinate 197,303 of NZ_JBSIUT010000003.1, forward strand.
ATATGAAGTATTGCCTATGTAATATCCCCACGGACTTAAGAGATAATATGGATTTAACCGCTCTTTATCAATGTATTGATAAGTCAAATCTAGCCCTGCTAAAACATTATGCGACATTCTCCAAAATCTAAATGGCTCAAAAGCCATATCTGCTTTATAATTTAGAGAATGTTGCAATTCGTCCATATTGCCATAGCCTCCCTCCATTGCGACATTGCTACCATTCATTGCCCAATTTTTATCCTCGCTATAATACCACCCACGATATACATTACTATCACTTGCACGAGAATGTTCCATAAAGCTATATCCTAATTGATTAGTAAAAATGCCCGCTTTGTGCCCCCATACAGCTTTTAGTCCCGCTTGCCAGCCCCCACTCTCCATCGCATAAAAAGAATCTCGCATAGCACTATTAAAATAAGTGTTAAATTGTGGCATATATGCGAGGCTTGCTTCTAGTGTGAGATTCTCTTTTGGATTATAAAATACCTTTGCATAGTAGTTATAAATTTCCCTGCGTTGGTCTTGCTTTTTGTCATAATCGTTGCCTTTATAGCGTGAAAATAAGCTTTGGTCATAGGCATATAACGGGATAAAACTCTGCGTGGTGTTAAAGCTTGCTATAAGCCCTAGATTTTCTTTGATATAGCCCTCCACACTAGATTTTATGAGGTGCTTATGAAATTGTGGTTGGTAGTTTTCATTGCTACTTGTGGCAAAAGTAGATTCTGCATTCTCGTGGATAAAATAATGCGTAAGTTTATCGGAGGTGTATTGATAGCTGATATTGCTATGCCAGCCATTGATACCACCATTATCTTTGCGAGGTTTGCGCACCTGTGCCTCCACCACACCACCTGTGAACCCCCCATAACTTGCACTTACATTGCTATCAAGCACTGTGATAGATTCTAGCAGACTCGTATCCACTGCTAAGCCCTGACTTCTGCCACCGCGAAGCGTATTTGTGCCATTTGCAGTGGGATTATCCGCACTTCTGCCTATGGGGTCTAAATCATTATTCATATTAAAGCCATCTAACTGAAAATTGTTTTGG
>NZ_JBSIUT010000004.1:0-465 GCF_053654545.1 Helicobacter sp. 23-1048
TAAAAAAGCCCTCCGCTTATGGATATGTTGGCGGGGTCGATTTCGCCGGGCGTGGTGGATTTTAATTGAGAGTTATCAAACTGCACATTTGGCAAGATTTTAAGAATACTTGTAATATCCCCATTTCCACTTGGATTAGAATCTAACATTTCTCGTCCAATTTGATTACCACTTTGATAGGCTTCAAATTCTCTCTCCGCCGTAGCAGTTACTTTACCTAATTGGACTTTTTGTAAATCCTTTTTATTTTCTACTTGATTGTTATCTTGTGTTTCGGGGGGGGGGGGGTAATTGCACTCTTCAATGATTGCTCTAACTCATCGCTTAATGCAAAGCCACAGAGCACAAATGCAACACACAAGATTCTAGCGTTCATTATCAATTCCTACAAAATATAAAATAAAATTGAGGAATCTAACACATAAAATCTTAAATCTAGCTTAAATAATGAGAAATAATTTTATT